>CAMZBS010000036.1 GCA_947304695.1 uncultured Prevotella sp. | reverse complement strand
AAGGGCGTGGATGTTGTTGAGCGTGTTCATGAAGAAGTGCGGATTGATCTGGTAGCGCAGATACTCCAGCTGCTGTTCCAGATTCTGTTTCTCCAGTTCGGCCAACCGCTTGCGGTCGTCACGGCTGCGGAAGTAGTTCTTGATGCCCAGGTTGGCACCAAACATCAGGATGAGCACCACAATGGCCAGAATGTCGCGCTCGCCGACGATGGGTGGCTCTGCCTCATGGTGGAACTCTTTCTCGTGGCGGAACTCTTTTTCGTGGCGGAACTCGCGGTGAGGCTTGGGACGGTCGGGATGTATGGGCCTTTCCTGAAATTCCAGCCTTTCCTTCTTGTGGGGGGGAGGCCCCGGTCTTTCAGGTCTGCTGTTGCACTGGTAGATTGTGAATACCATCAACAAGACCGCCACGATGGAGAAGTAGGTCATGCGGCGGTTCTGAAACACCAGCAGCGGAGCCAGCAGAAAGTTGTGGATGAGAAAAAGCAACAGATAGACGGCAAACTTACGCCATACAATGAACACCTCCGTCCAGTCGAACATAAGGTTGGCATCGTTGACCGTACGCACATAAAGACTCAGTAGCGGAGCAGCAAAGAGCAGTCCCCATACCACCAGGTAAATCAGGTTTTCCTGACTACCGATGTGCTGCCGCCAGCTTGTAGTCTTCTGTGATTGTTTCATCCAGTTGGTTCTTTTCATAAATAACGAAGGAAACAGGGGAAAATTGTGTCAAGGCGTTGTTGTCTTGATTCCCTGTTTGAGATGCTGCAAAAGTAGATAAAACAAATCGGTTCGCCAAAAATATTCAGCGAACCGATAGTTCTGTTCAGTGAAGGGGATTACTCCATCACGACCTTCTTGCCGTCGATGATGTTCAGACCGCGTTGAGGCTGCATGAGACGGCGGCCCTGCAGGTCGAAGACGTGAGGCGTGCGGCGGGTAGTGGGAGCGGAGAGATCCTCAATGCCCTGCGTGGTGGGGTCGTTATAGTCAATGCTGCGTAGCACGGATGAGGCAGTGGTTCCGCCCACGGTGACGTTGAACGTGAATGTGGCCTGGGCATATTCGCGTGGGTTCTTGCGATAGCGCAGGGCTTGGCGGATGGTGTAGGTGCGTCCTTCGACCAGACGTGCAGGGTATTGGCCGATGTAGAAGTATGGCCCCTTTGGTGAGAATTCGGAATAGAGATAGCCGTTGTTGTAGGCGCATACCTTGCCGGTGGCGTCGAACCAGTGGCCATAGCCGTTGGCAGTAGACCCGATTTCCTCGAGTGAGCCGTTGGCAGCCACGGCATAGAACATGATTTTGCCATTGCCGGGACCTCGGTCGCCCCAATCCTCCATGCGGCTTGTCAGGTCGGTTGCGTCCATCTGGAAAGCGGTGCCTAAGGTGGCTACGGAACGCCCGTTGAGTCTCACGGTGGTGCCAAGATAGTTCTGTGTCTGGAGGGGAATGCTGACATCGTAGACAAAGGAGCAGTCGGCTATCGGGCGGCCGTCGAGCGTGGGACTGGCATAGACGGTGGCATCGTCGCCAATGTCGGTGCCTTCAAGGCTGAAGCTGTAGGGCCACATGTCATCGTTGTCGATCTTGTCATCCCATTTGTGGGCGGTGTAACTCTTCAGTGCGGGCGAGACAATGAGCCAGAGGAACTTCACTCCGTCAGGCACGGTGAAGGCGTAGTCTTCGGTCACACCGTTTTTCGCACCAGTGCAGTAGACGCTGTCCTCGGAGAAATAGCGTCGCGAACCGTCCTGCATCAAGGCCACATAACCCATGCGGAAGCCGCGCGCAGCCCTGTTGCCTCCGTTCACATAGTGGCGGTCGGATGCCTTCTCATACTGTGAATCGCCGTTGAGATATTCGCCCGGGTCGCCGTCCTGCAGGGCGGCACCTATGGAGAGACCCGTGAGGTGGGTGGTGACTTGCGTACCGGCGACAGGCACTTTCAGCGGAATGACATTGAAGCCCGTGCCTTGCGGACAGCTGGCCAGTGCCACTTGGTATTTGTCGTCTTCGGTGAGCACACAGCGGTAGGTGAAGTAGCCCACGTAAGGATTGCGGTAAGGAGCACAGACGTCGAGGTCCCATGTGGCCAGTCGGCAGGCATAGTCGAAGTAGAGCTTGAAGAGATCGCGCACGGAGAGACCTTTCAACTTCATCAGTGCCTGGTTGAAGTCGCTGCCGTTGCCACGGCTCTGGCCCGTCATGGGCGTGTTCCAGACCTGTGCCACGGTGGTGATGTCATTGTAGTACTGGCACAGGTAGTAGTGGAACCAGTAGCTTTGGTAGCGGTGCCACTCATGGGAGAAGGCATAGTTGTGGGAGTCGTGGAAGACGTTGATGCTTTGGTCGAACATCTGTTCGGGATAGGACTGGCAGGCCTGCCACTGGGCTGTTTGCTCCCAAATGGCCTGTCCGTTGCCGCAAGCTAGGTGAAAGCCCGTGTTGTCAGAGTCAGAATCGTTGTGCCCGCTATGTTCGGCAAAGCACATGTAGTGGAATGAGTGCCCCACCTCGTGAGCCACGGCCAGTCCCACGGGCTTGCAGGTGGCCGAGTTCAGCCACAGCGCACTGACCATGAAGTCGTAGCCGCCGCCGTAGCATGCCCAGTCGCCAGGGTTGGAGTGGTTCATGAGCACCATGACCTTATATTTCGCAAGGCTCGATGTGTTGGGGTCTACAAATCCCAATTTGTTGATTTCCAGTTCGAAGAAGGCTTCGCACTTCTTGAGCAGGTCGGGGATGTCCACGTAGTTCCAGTCGCTCTTAGCCAGCTGGTGGGGCGGCACCTTGTAGAACTTGTCCCAGAAAATGATAACGTTGTCACTCTCCACGGAGCGGGTCTTCGACCACGTGTACTTGCCGTCGGGGTCGCTCTCCTTATAGAGCAGGGTGTCAGTGCGGTTCTGCCGCCATTCGTATGGGATGTAGACGGTCTTCTGCGCTCTTACGGGGCTGACGAACAGAGAAAAGAGAATGGTGAAAAGTAGTAAAGCAAGTTTTTTCATATAATGGTAA
Organism: uncultured Prevotella sp.; assembly: GCA_947304695.1. The sequence goes on along the minus strand of CAMZBS010000036.1, from coordinate 17,363 downwards.
ATTTAACTTTGACATTGACTTTCAGCAGTGTTCCCTGATGGGGATACTGGTACTGCATGGTGACAGTGTGGTTGCCGTCCCAGCAGTTCTCCTGGTAGAGACCGCAGTTCCAGTTCCACAGGTCTTGGAACACTTCAATGTAGACGTGGCCCTGAGGGTAGTAACCGGGATTGCCGTTGCCGTCGAACCAGCCGCCGAACACACCGTTGGTATGATTCTCGCCCTCGCTGCCGTCGGTCATGAGCGGCACAATGGTCAGGTTCTGCTCCTGCAGTTCGCTTTCCTTCAGTCCCATGAGACTGAGCACGCGGGCCTTGTCTACCACCACCTTGTTGCTCTGCCCGTAGCCTTTGTACCACTCCATCTTTGTGCTTACGTTGATGGTGCCGCACAGTTTGCCCGTGGTCACGGGTGTCTCGTCGGGCAGGGGGATGTTCTCGATGAGCTGAGTCATGTAGTCGCAGCGGTTCAAAAGCCATTGGTGCATCTTCTCCAACTCGGTGTTGAAATTCTTCCCTACGATTGTCCAGCGGCGGTCTTCACGCTCCATGCTCTTGGCGGCACGTAAGTTGGCCACATATTTCATGCACTCGTCCCAGCTGTGGGCGACGATGCTGTCCTTCACAGCGGCCCAGTGGGCCTTGTACTGCTCTACAAACTCACGGCAGCCGAACAAGTCGGTGAAGAAGCGTGGCACATAGTTGTACTGGCCGTTGTGCTTCAGGGGGTTGGTGCCCATGACCGTTTCACGGTAATCGGTGAAGAAGGTGTGGCCTGTCGTCATGTTGCTCCAGTCGAAGTCGTACCCGGCATCGAAGTCCCATAGCGGTCCCATGACCCACGGGCCGTCGCCGTCCTTGTGAAGGAAGATGCTCCGAGGAGCCGACAGTTCGACGTTGTAGACGAACTCCTGGATTTGCAGGTATTTAATAAAGGAGGGAATGTCGAGCAGCTGTTTCACCCGTTCGTAGTCCTGGTCTTTGATGGCTTGTTCCAGGATGGAGAACTCCTGGCGTACAGAGTCGACAGTGTTTGGTGTGAAGCGTTCATCATCGGGATATTTCACGCAGGCAGGCATGTTGTAGATCTTCGACCAGAAGTTGTCCTCAGCAAGAGGCTGTTCACCAGGGCCGTCGTCAACGTCGAGTGACAGCAGGATGCCGCGGTCGTCACTCACGGCCACACGGTTCTTGTTTTGCTGCACCTGCTCAGTGAGCTGATAGACGCCCCGGTAGTCGCCGTTCAGGAACAACTCCACGTAGCGGGTGTGGTTGGTGTAGGGCAGTCCGAGAAAGTGGCCCATCTCAAAGACAAAGGTGTTCATGATGTCGGTCACGTCGCGGTAGTTGGCCAGCAGCACCCAACTCTTGGCCTTTGGCAATCCCAAGATCTTGTGCTTCTCAAGCAGTTTCAGGCGAAAGGGCTTTTTGTCGTACCAAAGGAACGAACTGTTGCCACGTCCGCGAATCTGGGCACTGGCTGAGAAATCAGAAAACGAGCCACGTGCGTTGAGCGACACATAGCAGTCTTTGTATTCTTCTTTTGAGGTAACATCCTTGCCGTCGGCCGTCGTAATGAAAAGTTGGAACACCTGGTAATGGTCTTTGGATTCCGTACTATCAGGGTAGCTGAATACCAGGCTGTCGATGTCGGCAATGGTGAAGGGAACGGTCTGCCCGTCCTTCTGATTGAAGAGCAACTGCTTGCGATTTCCGCTTAAGGTGATTTCCTCAAGGTCTGCCGTAGTCAGGGGCCGGTCCCATTGGGCATTGAGCTGATGGGTGAAGACATGGGAGAAAGGCTGAGAGAGAACCTGTTGGCTAAGGCACAGGAAAACTATCAGCACCAAACGGCTTGGATGTGAGTAGAATGTTTGCATCACCTTTTTTTATTAATTGAGTGCAAAAATACGAAAACACTCCCTATTTCGATGAAACGAAGGTCTGATAATTTGATAAAATAGTCCATTGTAGGCAATAAATGGTTCGTTTTGGATAATTTTCCAAGTAGTTTGGACGCTACTTTCATGTTTTGCAGTTTTTATTGTTTATATTTGCAGGCAAAAAGAGCTAAAGCTATAAGTGACATGAGAAAAATGATTTTGGCAGGCATGCTGGCTGTAGGGGTGTTTGCGGGTATGCAGGCAAAAGACTATCGCACCGTGGTCAGCGTGGAGACCGTTAATGTTGAGACTCCCGTGGGCAATGCTCCGAGGCTGCCTTACCAGTTGTGGGTGAAGTACTCCGACGGTAAAGGCGAGTACCGGCAGGTGAAATGGCTCAACTCTTCGGAGGCGGCTGAGACCGCCGAGGCCAATCCGGCACTCAATCCTGTGGGCACAGTCTATAAGGTGCGTGGATTCATTATCGGTGACAACAGCACCCCAAACGGCTATCCTGTCTCAGCACAAGTAAAGGTGACGGATGGCACCTACTCAGTACCGTCGTGCGTTCCCGTGGCAGAGCCGTTGCCGCTGGACTGCGTGAGCTTGGACGGCGACAACCGTCTGACATGGAATCGTGACCTGGACATTGACCAGCTTATCAGCCTACCTGTAAAGCAGCAACTCTATAATTACCGTGATACCTACGGACTGCCCACTGAAGGCTATCCTGAGGCCGACGGATGGGACTCGCCTACCACGAAACTGAAAGGGCACGGGTCGGGCCACTACATGTCGGCTATGGCTATGGCCTTTGCCAGTTGTCAGGATCAGGCTAAGAAAGCCATCCTGCGGAAGAACATCAGGGAAATGGTCGACGAACTGCGCCGCTGTCAAGAGCGTACCTTTGTTTGGAACCAGCAGCTGGGACGCTATTGGGAGGCACGTGACTTTGCTCCCGAAGAAGAACTGAAGGAGATGAAGGGCTCATGGGCCGATTTTGACCGCTACAAGCAAGACTACAGCAAATATGGCTACGGCTATCTGAATGCCATTCCGGCACAGCATTGTGTGCTCATCGAGATGTACCGGGCCTACAACAACGAGAGTTGGGTGTGGGCACCTTATTATTCAGTACATAAGCAGCTGGCCGGTCTCATCGACATTGCCACTTACATTGATGACAAGGAAGTGGCCGCCAAGGCCCTGCTCACGGCCAAAGACATGGGACTGTGGGTGTGGAATCGCCTGCATTACCGCACGTTTGTGAAGAGCGACGGCACTCAGGAGGAACGTCGTGCCAAGCCAGGCAACCGCCACGAGATGTGGAATATGTATATTGCTGGTGAAGTGGGTGGCATGGCCGAATCGCTGGCACGTCTGGCCGAAATGACGGGTACTGCTGAGGAAAAGGCACATCTGTCGGAGGCTGCCAACTATTTCGATAGTCCTGCCTTTTTCAATCCGCTGGCCAAGAACGTCGATGCCATCCGTACCCGTCATGCCAACCAACACATTCCCATGGTGACAGGTGCCCTGCGCTCCTATCGCACCAACAACAATCCTTATTACTATCATCTGGCACAGAACTTTTGGACAATGATACAGGGACGTTATCGCTACGCCATGGGTGGCGTAGGTAATGGAGAGATGTTCCGCCAGCCTTATTCGCAGATTACGAGCATGTGCATGAACGTTACCAGCTGGGGCGGTCGTGATCTGCATCCCGAACCCACCATCAATGAGACCTGCTGCGCCTACAACCTGGCCAAGCTGACCAAGGACTTGAACTGTTTTAATCCCGATGATGCACGCTACATGGACTATTATGAACGTGTGCTCTACAACCAGCTTGTGGGCTCGCTCAATCCCAAGCACTATGCCACGGTCTATCAGTATGCTGTGGGTCTTAACGCCTCGAAGCCTTGGGGCAACGAGACACCACAGGCCACCTGTTGTGGCGGAACTGGTGTGGAGAACCATGTGAAGTATCAGGAGGCTGCTTACTTTGTCAGTGAGAACACACTTTGGGTCGCGCTCTATCTGCCGACAACGGCTCATTGGAAACAGAAGGGTGTTGTCGTTAAGCAGGAGTGCCAGTGGCCTGCCGAGAAGTGTACCATCCGCATGGTCTCAACCCCCAAGTCTCAGCAGTTCTCCATGAAGCTGCGCGTGCCCTACTGGGCTACTGAAGGCTTCGATGTCAAACTCAACGGCAAGAGCATCGCCAAGAGCTACCACCCGTCGAGCTATGTCGAGATACCTGCCCGCCGATGGAAGAAGACTGACGTGGTGGAAGTGGTGATGCCGTTCACGAAACATATTGACTTTGGTCCCGACAAAATGGAAACGACACCTGCCTACGTGAAGGGTGGAAAGACAGAATATAGTCCCATGTGGGCTGGCACCTTCATGTACGGTCCGCTTGTCATGGCCACAACAGGCATCAGGGACTGGGATGAGGCTACCGTCGACGTGGCTTCTGACTTGAGCGACATCACGCTGCTTGGTGCTCAGGAAGGTAGGGGAGCTGATGCTTGTCTTTACAGGCTGAACCATAGTGGTCGAACCTTCATTCCCGACTATGCTGGCGATGCCCATCTGACGCATTATTTCCGCATGAACATTGAGACTGACCCGACAACCGTCTATGCGAATACCGGTTCTTCCGACGTTGACAAATCGCAGCTTCGCGAACTGCTGCTCATAGCCAAGAGCCGCATTGAGGAACAGCAAGCATGGAATGCCCTTGTAGTGAAGGTGCCTGAATATGCTCCCTGGGCCAGTCACGGCTATGCCCGCATGGTGGAACAATATGAAAAGAACCGCTCCTACATGGATACTCCTGACAACAAGTACACCCAGGAGGAAATAGACAAGGCTGCCAGTGCACTGAATGCGGTTGTTAACACCATGCGTCCAGGCAACCTGCCTGAGTTGGAGGATATGGAGGAATTGATGCAACTGGTGGAAAAAGCAAAACAACTGCCAGAGGACAATGCAGAGGCCAACCGTGCCATTGGCTATGCAGGTATGGTGATTCGCTATGTGAGCGACGGCAGTGGAACAAGGGACATGATTGAGCGGGCCACCCGGCAGCTGAAAGAGGTTCTTGACCAAAAGTAGTATAACATCAATTGTCAAATCTATAAATAACAATAAATATGAAAAAGCTCATTTTATCAATCATCACTTTTCACTTGTCACTGCTTGCCTGTGTGGCGCAGAAAGGCTATCCCATCAGCCCAGTGCCCTTCACCGACGTGAAGGTGGCTCCCGGCACGTTCTGGGGACAGCGTCTGGAGGCCAGTCGCACGGTCACCGTACCCCTGGCTTTCTCAAAATGCGAGAGCGAAGGCCGATACAAGAACTTTGAGAATGCAGCCCAGCACTTGAAAGATCCTTCGAAGACGTTCAAGGTCAACGGCGTGGGCTACTCGTTTGATGACACCGACCCCTACAAGACGTTGGAAGGTGCAGCCTACATCCTGCAGACCTACCCTGACAAGAAGCTGGAAGCCTACTGTGATTCCGTCATCGACATCATTGCCACGGCACAGGAGTCCGACGGTTATCTTTATACCGCTCGCACACAGAACCCCGCTAACCCTCATCATTGGGCTGGCGACCGTCGTTGGGTGAAGGAGGAAGACTTGAGCCACGAGCTTTACAACTTGGGCCACATGATTGAGGGAGCTGTGGCCTACTGGCAGGCTACTGGCAAGCGCAGGTTCCTTGATATTGCCTGTCGCTATGCCGACGTGGCTTGTAAGGAGGTAGGCCCCAATCCAGGACAGATATGCGTGGTGCCCGGCCATCAGATTGCCGAGATGGCTATGGCCCGTCTTTATCTGGCCACTGGCCAGCAACGCTATCTTGACTTTGCCAAGTTCCTGCTCGACTACCGTGGCAAGACCACGATCAAGACCGAGTATTCGCAAAGCCACCTTCCAGTGGTGCAGCAGGACGAGGCTGTGGGTCATGCTGTGCGTGCCTCCTACATGTATGCTGGTATGGCCGATGTGGCAGCTTTGACGGGCGACAAGTCATATATACAAGCTATCGACAACATTTGGTCGAATATCGTCTCAAAGAAACTCTACATTACCGGCGGCATTGGTGCTACGTCCAGTGGCGAAGCCTTTGGTAAGAACTACGAATTGCCCAACATGAGTGCCTACTGTGAGACCTGTGCAGCCATTGGCAATGTCTACGTGAACTATCGTCTGTTCCTGCTCCATGGAGAGTCGAAGTATTACGACGTACTGGAGCGTACCCTTTACAATGGCCTGATTAGCGGCGTCTCACTCGACGGTGGTTCCTTCTTCTATCCCAACCCTTTGGCCAGCATTGGCCAGCACCAACGTCAGGCGTGGTTTGGCTGTGCCTGCTGTCCCAGCAACATCTGCCGTTTCATCCCCTCGCTGCCGGGCTATGTGTATGCAGTCGGTGCTTCTGGTAAGACCGGTACCTCCGTCTACGTGAACCTCTATCTTTCTAATAGCACAACGCTCAATGTGGGTGGCAAGAAAGTGGCTCTTACGCAGACCACCAACTATCCTTGGGACGGTGATGTCACGATTACCGTAGACAAGAACGCAGTTGGCGAGTTTGCCATGAAATTGCGTATTCCCGGTTGGGCGCGTGGTCAGGTGACACCCAGCGACCTCTATGAGTTTACCGACGGCAAGCGTCTTTCTGCCACCTGCTCCGTAAACGGGGGTAATATTGCTGTAAGCCCAGCGGAAGACGGCTACCTGACCATTACCCGCAAATGGAAAAAAGGTGACAAGATTCAGCTGCACTTCGATATGGAACCACGTACCGTTCGTGCCCATGCCAGGGTGGAGGCCGATCGCGGCATGATTGCCGTGGAGCGCGGCCCGTTGGTCTACTGTGCTGAGTGGCCCGATAATCAGCAGATGGACATCATGGGTGCGCTGGTCAATCAGATGCCGCAGTTCACGCTGGGTTCTGCCACCATTGCTCAGACCCCCGTCGTCACGTTGACCACCGATGCCCAGTCGCTCAGCTTCGACAAGCAGGGACGACTGCAGACCACCGACGGACGGCTTACACTCATTCCTTACTATGCTTGGTGTCATCGTGGTAGTGGCAAGATGCGTGTATGGCTGTCGCAGGATCTCAGTGCCACCACCCCCGCCCAACCGGCCACACTGGCCTCGGAGAGTAAGGTGTCATCGTCGGTGAACCTGCCTGCCCGTTCGGCCTTGAATGACCGCCTTGTGCCTCATGATGCCAACGACCGTTCGGTGCCTTACACCCACTGGTGGCCCAAGAAGGCGGCCACGGAATGGGTGGCCTACGAGTTTGCTGCCGAGAACCAGGTGCAGAGCTGCACTGTCTATTGGTTCGACGACGGACCCTGGGGCGGATGCCGTGTGCCCAAGTCGTGGCGTGTGCTCTATCAGGATGCCCAGGGACAGTGGCAGCCTGTAAGCAATCCCGACAAGTATCCCACTACGAAGGGTGCGGCCTGCACTGTGAACTTTGACCCAGTGACCACCCGCTCGCTCCGTTTGGAAGTGACACTGCCCGACGATAACTCCGCAGGTATCTTTGAATGGATTGTGAAATAATGAAGAAGACACTGCTCATCATGGCTCTGGCCGTCCTTGCTGTCGGCCAGGCCATAGCCCAAGGTACCGCCGACGACTATCGGCGTGCCTTTGCCGTTCGTGGCAAGTATTCCGGGAAAATGAAGAATGGAGACGTCAGCCCGCATGCCATTCGTGATACCCATAAGTTCTGGTACTCCGTCTACGACGGTCAGAAACAGGTGTTCAAGGAGGTCGATGCCGAGAAGAACACTGTGACGCTGCTCACGGAGAACCCCGAGCCGCCCAGAAAGCACGAGTGGCATGGACCGCGACGTCATTGGATGGAGGTACCCGACGAGAAAGATGGTCGTCAAACCTCGCCCGACGGCCGTATCCAGGTGTTTCATCGTGACAATAATCTTTGGCTGCTTGATGACGGACATGAGGTGCCCCTGACTACTAATGGCGACTCTGCCTTTTACTATTCCTCTTGGGGCACCTTCTCGCCCGACGGCCGCTATTATGCAACTGTACGCATCAAACCAGCCCCCAAGCATTATGTCTATTACGTGGAATCGTCACCAGCCGATCGCGTGGAGCCTTTGCTCCACAAACAGGAGTATGCCAAGCCGGGCGACTCGCTGAACTATCGTGTGCCGGTGATTGTCGAACTGGCCACAGGGCGCGTCATCGAACCTGCTACCACCCTTTTTCAGCACCAGTATCACGTCTCTGCCCCCCAGTGGGACTCCAACAGTCAGACCGTTACCTTCGAGTACAACGAGCGTGGTCATAAGGTGTTCCGTGTGCTTGAGCTGTCGGTCCAGACCGGCCAGGTGCGCACGCTCATCGAGGAGCGCAACGACAAGTATGTGAACTATAATCGCCTGCACCGTCATGACTTTGCCGACGGTCGGCGAATTCTCTGGACCAGTGAGCGCGACGGCCATAACCACATCTACTTGTACAACCGTCAGAAAGGTCAGCTCGTCAGGCAGGTTACCCGAGGCGACTTCTACGTGCGCGGCATCCAGCACATCGACGAACAGCAGGGTGTCGTATACTTCTCCGCTTGCGGGATGAACAAACAGGAGGACCCCTACTTGATACATTATTATAAAGTAGGTCTTGACGGTAAGCATCTTGTCTGCCTTACGCCCGAAGAAGGCCAGCATCAGGCCACTTTCACGCATGACATGCAGTACCTCATCGACACCTATTCCACCGTGGTCACGCCACCTGTCACCCTACTGAGGTCAGGCCGCGACGGACACATCATACGTCAGTTGGAACAGGCCGATGTCACTGCACTTGAGGCCGAAGGATGGCAGGCACCCGAGGTGTTCGTGGCCAAGGGCAGAGACGGCGTGACTGATATGTGGGGACTCATCCGGCGACCTTCCAACTTTGACCCCACTAAGAAGTACCCTGTCATTGAATACATTTATTCCGGCCCCGGCGACCAGTATGTGCCCAAGTCGTTTACGTCGTGGATATGGACTATGGATGACCTGGCTGAACTGGGATTCATTGTCGTACAGCTCGATGCAATGACTACTTCGTTCCGCAGCCGCGCTTTTGAAGAGGTGTGCTACAAGAACCTGGCCGATGCTGGTCTGCCCGATCGCATTGCCTGGATTAAGGCCGCTGCCCAGCGCTATCCCTACATGGATGTCGACCGTGTGGGCATCTATGGCTGTTCGGCAGGCGGACAGAACGCCCTGTCAGCCGTGCTCTTTCATGGCGACTTCTACAAGGCTGCCTACGCCGCCTGTGGCTGTCACGACAACCGCATGGATAAAATTTGGTGGAATGAGCAGTGGATGGGCTATCCTGTCGACAGCAGCTATGTGCGCTGTTCCAATGTAGAGAACGCTTGGCGGTTACAGCGCCCGCTGATGCTTGTCGTTGGCGAGATGGACGACAATGTCGACCCTGCTTCCACCATGCAGGTGGTCAGTGCCCTGCAGCGGGCAGGCAAGGACTTCGAACTGGTGGTCATCCCCGGTGCCCGCCACACCATGGGAGAGACCTACGGTGAGCACAAACGCTACGACTTCTTTGTCCGCCACCTTTTAGGCGAGACACCGCCTGCCTGGGATGATCTGAAACGTTGAGGCTGAAACTCTTGTTCTCCCCCTTCCAACTGCTATAAACATGCGGAGGCTTCCTTCCGATGGGAAAGAAGCCTCCGTCTTATGATTAGTTAGAATGGTAATGCGTTATTCTTTGGACTGATTCTCGGCGTCGATGGCTTTAATCTTGTCCTTCACAAGCTGCAAGTCGTCCTTGAGCTTCTGTACCTTACGGTTCATCTCGTCGATGAGCGAACTGCCTTTCTTCGAGCTGACACTGAGGAATCCGATGTTGTTCTCGTAGGTCTGCACCTCTTGTTTGATGGCTTCGTACTGACGCAGCAGTCGGGTACGTTCGCTGTCGAGGGCTGCCTCGCCACGTTCTGCCACCTGCTTGAGGTTGTCCTTGAACTTGTTGAGGCGGCGACGGGCAACGCTGACGTTGAGTTCTTTGTAGAGGCGGTCAAGCACACCGTGATATTCTTCGTAGAGCTTGTCCTTGTCGCGGAAGGGCACATGACCAATGGCATTGTACTCTTCAACGAGCTTCTGAACTTGTTGCTGGATGTCATCGCCAGCTGCTTCGGCCACTGCTTTGAGGCGACTGATGACGTCGCGCTTCTTCTCCAGGTTCTCACGCTCCTCGTTGCGCTGTCCAGCTCCTGCAGCGTTGCGTGCCTCGAAGAACTTGTTGCAGGCACCGAGGAATTCTTCCCATAACTGGTCGCCAAGCTTCTTGGGCACCATGCCAATGGTCTTCCACTCTTTCTGAAGGGCAATGAGCTTGTCACTGGTGGAACGCCAGTCAGTGCTGTCCTGCAGTGCCTTGGCCTTCTCAATGAGGGCGCGTTTTTTGTCAGCATTCTCCTTGAAGGTGTCCTTGAGGGTGCGGAAATACTCAGCCTTACGGGCAAAGAAGTCGTCGCAGGCTGCACGGAAACGCTCGAAAATCTTGACGTTCATCTTCTGCGGAGCGAAGCCGATGGTCTTCCACTGGGCCTGGATGTCAATGATCTCCTTGGTGTGACGCTCCCAGTCGGCACTGCCTTTGTTCTCTTTGGCATTGATGACTTCAACCTTCTCGCAGAGGGCTGTCTTCTGGGCGAGGTTGTCTTCTTCGCGGGCACGAAGGTCGTCGAAGTGCTGCTGGTGGCGTTTGTTGATGACGGTAGAGGCGGCCTTGAAACGCTGCCACACCTCTTCGCGCAGGTCTTTGGCCACAGGGCCTATCTCGCGATACTCTTGATGCAGTTTCTGCAACTGGTGGAAGGCACTGATGATGTCGTTCTCCTCGGCCAGTCGTTCAGCAGCCTCGCAGAGGCGGGTCTTGGCCTCGAGGTTCTTCTTGAAGTCGAGTTCACGGGCTTCGCTATTAAGCTTAAGCAGGTCGTAGAACTGCTCCACGTAGAGTTGATAGTTGCGCCACAGCTCGTTGGCACGCTCAGCGGGAACAGCTTTGATGTCACGCCACTCCTGTTGCAGGGCCTTGAACTCTTGATAGGTCTTACTGGCTTCCTCTGGTGAGGTGACCATGGCCTTGATCTTTTCTATGATGTCGAGCTTTTTCTTCAGGTTCTCTTCTTTTTCGGCTTCCTGCTCACGGAATTGCTGCTGGCGGCGCTCCTTAATAATGCCCATTTCGGCCTTGAACACCTCTTCGGCCTCATCGGGTAGAATCTGGTAGGCTTCGGGATTGCCGCCGCCATCGATATATTCTTTCATTTTGGCTTCGCGTTCGGCAATGTGCAGTTTGTAGAAGGCGGTCTTCAAATATTCCACCTCTTCCTTCTGCGGGGTTTCCTCATCGTGGGCTTGGGTATTCTCTTCGGATTCTGGCAGTTTGGTAAGGTGCGCAAACTCAAGGCGCACAAGTCTATGCTCGAAATTGGCAATGTTATTTTCAAGACCTGCTCAAGGGCGTTGTCTTGAGAGTCCATCATTTAACTGTTTTAAGTTACTGATATGGTTGGTTCATTCACAATTTGGGTTCAAAGGTACGAAAAAGTGATGAGTTGTAATGAGTTGGGAGTTACGAATTAGGAATTAGGAGTTGTTATTTATGTTTTATTAACCGATTTTAATTGTTAATTACCGTTTCCGCAACTCCTAATTCCTAACTTCTTACTCATTAAACGAGTCCTTTGCGGTGGAGTGTCCACCAGGCGAGTGCTGATACACCTACGGAAATGACCAAGGCAAGGGGAAAACCCAATGGGTGGTCTTCCATGCCGTTGATGAGGTTCATGCCGAAAAGTGAGGCAATGAGCGTGGGGAACATCATGAGAATGGACACGGTGGTCAGGGTCTTCATGGCCGTGTTCATGTTGTTGTTGATGATGGAGGAGTAGGTGTCCATCGTCGATTCGAGAATGTCAGAGTAGATACTAGTGGTCTCGCGTGCCTGTGTCATCTCGATGCTCACGTCTTCAATCAGATCGGCATCAAGTTCGTCGATCTGGAGTTTGAACTTCAGTTTCGAAAGCAGAGTCTCGTTGCCGCGTATGGAAGTGTTGAAATAGGTGAGCGAATCCTGTAGGCGACTCAGTCCGATGAGACTTTCGTTGTTCACGTCTCGATCCAGGTTGCGCTTGGCTTTCTCGATGAGCGAGTTGATCTGCTTCAGCCGTTTCAGATACCACACGGCACTGGAGTAGAACAGCCGGAAAATCATGTCAACGTAGTCGGTGAATCCCACGCCGCGCTTCTGCTGGTAACTCACGAAGTCAATCATCATGTTGGTCTCATAGTAGCACACAGTGATAGTGACGTCGCGTTTGTGAATGATGCCGATGGGCACAGTGGTATAGGGTGTGCGCGAGCGGATTTCCTTCACGTAGGGTATGCGCAGGATGATGAGCATCCAACCGTCGTCGTACTCATAGCGGGCCCGTTCGTCGGTATCACTGATGTCGGTGATAAAATAGTCGGGTATGCCGAACTTCTCTTCCAGCTCATGCTGGTCGTCTTCGGTTGGGCATGTCACTTGTATCCAGCAGTTGGGCTGCCACTCTGCGAGCTGGCTGAGCCCACCGGTTGTGTTCCAGTAAGTCTTCATGATGCTAATCCGTTTTTTAGCTGTTGGCCATTTGCTGTTGGCTTTTGGCCTTACTTCTGTTACTTTGGGGCTTTGCTGATTGTCAAAGCCCATTTGCGGCAAGAGGATTAGCGGTCTTGCCTGCTATCCCCCTGGCCTAACGTTTGAAAGTTTCCGCCGGGTAGTCGTCCATAATTATTTGTTGTTTGGTTATTAATCGGGTGCAAAGGTACGAAGAAGTGATGAGTGAGAAGTGATGAGTGAGAAGTTTTTTTCTTGACTTAATTTTTTTTAACTCATCAAATAGTGGAAATAAACGACAACGGAGACTCCCCTGACGACAAGGGAGTCCCCGTTGATAAATGATGTTTCTACTTCACGGGAATGTCTTCCAGTGTCTTCTTCAGCAGCTGCCAGAAGGGTTCCACGGTGGCGATGAGTGCCCGTTCGGTGGTGGTGTGGGGCGATTTCATGGTGGGGCCGAGGCTCACCACGTCTAGTTGCGGATACTTGCCCAGGATGATGGAACATTCCAGTCCGGCATGATCCACCTGGATGATGCCATCCTCACCAAAGAGTTCCTTGTACTCCTTGAGCAGCAGGTGTAGAATCTCTGAATCGGGATTGGGGTCCCAGCCGCCGTAAGAACCGGACGTTTCAACCTTCATGCCTGCCATCGAGAAGCTGCTTTGCAGTGTTTTCACGATATAGTCCTTCATGTCTTCACGACTTGAGCGGGCCAGGATCTTGATGCAGGCCTTGCCGCCATCAATGTCGATAATGGCGAGGTTGCTTGAGGTCTCAACCACGTTGGGGTAAGCGGGGATGAAGCGGATTACACCGTCGTGACAGGCGTAGATGGCATCGACGATGTTGTCCTGAATCTCCTCGGGAATTTCGGTCTTGGGCGTTTCCACCTCCTCTACGATGACCTCGATGCCTTGGGGCTCAATGAGCTTGAATTCGTCGTTGAAGGTGTCTTTCCAGTCATCTGCCAGTTCCTTCAGTGCCTCGACGTTCTCTTTGGGCAGGGTAAGGATGGTCTCGGCCTTGAAGGGAATAGCATTGCGCATGTTGCCACCGTGCCAGGAAGCCAGACGGGCATCGAGTTCTTCGATAGCCTCGCGCACCATCTGCACCATCAGTTTGTTGGCGTTGCCGCGTCCCTCGTGAATCTCCAGTCCAGAGTGGCCGCCGCGCAGGTTCTTTACTGTGATTCGTACTGCAGCATCTTCGGGGTCGGTTTCAGCTTCTTTATAGTCGAGCGTGGCGGTCACGTCGATGCCACCAGCCGAGCCAATCACGAACTTGCCCCAGTGTTCCGAGTCGAGGTTCAGGAGAATGTCGCCTTCCAGTTCGCCTTCGCGCAGAGCGTTTGCACCAAACATGCCTGTCTCTTCGTCGGCTGTAATCAGGGCATCGATGGGACCATGTTTCAGGGTCTTGTCTTCCATGATGGCCATGATGGTAGCTACGCCCAGACCGTTGTCGGCTCCGAGCGTTGTGCCTTTTGCTTTCACCCATTCGCCGTCAATCCACGGTTGGATGGGATCTGTTTCGAAGTTATGCGTTGAGTCGGGCGTCTTCTGCGGCACCATATCCATGTGGGCCTGCAGGATCACGCCCTTCCTGTTTTCGTAGCCAGGTGTGGCGGGTTTGCGGAAATGGATGTTGTCGGCAGAATCTTTCACGGCATAGATGCCGCATTGCTTGCCGAAGTCGAGCAGGAATTGCTGAATCTTTTCCAGATGACCGCTTGGACGGGGTACTTGTGTCAGTGCATAGAAGTTCTTCCAGATGCACTGAGGGTTCAGGTTTTGAATTTCGTTCATAGTCTTTCTTTATGAAGTTAAGTAAGGTAAAAGTGATTTCTAAGTAGTTGAAGGACTGACTATTCCTGTGACAGTACAATGCTTCTGACCTGTTCAGTGAGTGATGCCGAAGGCTGTGTGGCTGTGGCGGCAGGCAGCAGGTGCCAGTTGACCGTCCAGCTGAGCTGTTCGCCAGGCTGCAACAGGGTGTAGGATCCCTGGCTTTCCAGTTCGATGTAGGTCTTACCTCGGTTTACGTAAACCTGTATTTCGGCTTCTCCGGGAGCTGGTTCGCCTTGTTTCAAATCCTGGAATTTCTTCACCAGAAGCAGACCGTTGGCACAGTAGGCCAGCCAGCCGCTGCCGTCGGCATTCACCTTGCGGTTCTGCGGAGCCTCGTCGGTCTTGTACCAAGCGGCGCCGTGGGCGGTCTCGAAGCTCATCAGACCGGCAGGCCAGATGCTGTCGACAAGTGCTTCGAAAAAGATGAGGCCGTCGCCATTGGTCACACGGGTGATTTCCCAAGGAGCCACACGGCGTGGCTCGTTGCCTTCGTTTTTGATGGTATAGGTCACGGTGAACACACCGTCGGCATTGCCCTTTTGGAAGTCCTTGCCCACGCTCATGCCTAAGCGCTCCGATACCGGACTGCTGATGATCAGGCGGTCGTCGGTCTGCTCCTTAACCGTGTAGGCCATTTTGTCGAACTCAGGCACGGGAGGCCAGTTCCATTCCTTCTGCGGACTGGTCCAGAAGGTGCTGCCGAAGGACTCCGGCCATCGCGATTGCGACAGCACTTCCTGGTCTTTGTACTTCAGTGACAGGATTTTACCACCCTTTGTGGCATCGACAGCCATTGTGGCATTGCCGCTTTTCAGGGTGAAGAGGGATGCTGCCGATTGTGCTTCAGCTGTCAGGAGAAAGCCTGCAAGCATGGTTGTTAATGCGATTCGTTTCATCATCGTCTGTTCTTTTATGGTCACAGGGTTATAGCTAAGCTGTCGGAAGCCGCTTGGGACGGAAACTGAGCGACAGCCATGAGTAGACACCTAAGAGAATGACCAGCATGGTCTGAGTAGTGTGGACGATGAGCACGAAATAGAGTGCCTGCTCGTCCTGGACACCGTAGAGAATGAGCATGGTCTTCACGGCGAAATGCCAGGGACCGGCACCGTTGGGTGTGGGCACGATAACGGCAATGGTGCCCACGGCAAAGGACACCAGCGCACAGCCTGTTCCCAGATGGGCAGTGAAGTCGAAGCAGAAGAACGTGAGGAAGTAGTGCAGGAAGTAGCATGCCCAGATGCCCAGCGTGAAGAAGAGGAATAACGGCAGGTTCTTCACGTCTTTCAGCGAGATGACGCCTTCCCAGATGCCGCTGAAGGTGGTCTTCACCTTATTATATATAGATAGACGTTTCAGCAGCCAGTGCAGCAGCAACAGGATGGCGGCAGCACAGATGGCCGTAACCAGATAGCCAGTAGCTGAGAAGCCTTGGAGAATGTTGTCGAGCGAGGTGCCGGTCTTCTTGAAGAAAGTGCCGAAGATGCTCATCTGGAACAGCAGCGTGGCTCCTGTACAGGCCAGCACCACAAGCGTGTCGATGGCACGCTCGGTAACCACCGTGCCCAGCGACTTGGAAAACGACACACCGTCCCACCGTTTCAGGATGCCGCAGCGCAGGAACTCGCCCACTCGGGGAATGACCAGCGACGTGGCGTAGGACAAGAAGATGCTGTCGACCGCTACGCTGCGGCGTGGCCGTTCGCCTACGGGCTCCAACGTCTGGCACCATCGCCAGCCACGGAAGGCTTGTGCCAGGATGCCGAAGGGTAGTGAGAGAATCATCCAGGTCCAGTTCATTTCGTAGAGGAGCACGTCACGGATGCTGGCCAGATCGAAGTCGCGGTACATCCAATAGAGAATGGCTCCGCCCAACAACAGGGGCAGCGCAATCTTCAGGATGTTCTGTAAAATCTTCATAACTCGCGCAAAGGTACTACAAATTATTGATGCAGCAAAATTTAAGGCGTTCCTTTTAGCTTATTTTGATATTCTTTCGGCCCGATGCCTTTGTAGAGCCTGAAGTTGCGGTAGAACGACGTGCTGCTGGTGAATCCCGACTGTTCGGCCACTTCGCCCAGCGGACGGTCGGGCTGTTGGCTCAGCAGCAGGGCGGCATAGTCAATGCGCATGCGGTTGACATACTCGTTGAACGATAGCCCCATTTCTCGGTTGATGGCCTGATAAACATAGTTGCGGTTGGTGCCCAGACGCTGTACGATGTCTACGATTCTCAGGTTGGGCTGGCGGAACAACTGCTCCTCTTCCATCAGTTTCTCAATGCTTTCCTTCAGTTCTGAGATGATGGAGAGATTGTCGTCGCTCGTATCAACCTGCTGTTCATCGTGCTCAATGTCCTGGATGCTGAAATCCTGGCGGAATCCCAGATAACCCAATGCAAAGAGCAACGTAGAGAACAGCGTGGAAGGAATGGCCAGGAGCCAAGGCGAACTGACGAAGGAACTGCGCCCCAGAATGTTGACCACAAACGATGCCACCGACGTGGCCGTGAAGAACAGAAACAGTAGATGCATGTCGTCAAGCGTCTTGTGCTCCGTGTTCGAGTAGGTGCCTCTGACCAGATGGTTGAACCGCAGGATATAGTTGCGGCCCAGTACGTAGGTGGGAATGATCAGCAGGCCGAAGAACACCTTCAGCACATCGTGTGCAAAGGACTGGGCGATGGCCAGTCCCTCCAGTTCCAATCGCTTGTCGCGGTAAAGGTACTGTTCAATGAACTGTGTCGTTTCGGCTTTGCTCATGAGCAGATAGATTATGCTGATGGCCAGACAGCCCATGACGGTCGGCAGCAGGAACAGCCAGGAGAGGTGATGGCGGTCAGACCGGCAGGTCAGGGCACTGATATACAGGAAGAAAAGCGGATAGACGGCCAGATTACACGTCACATAGATCGTGTCGGCCAGCGGCAGGATCTCG
>CAMZBS010000035.1 GCA_947304695.1 uncultured Prevotella sp. | reverse complement strand
CTCCGTTACCGTATTTCAGCCATGCCAGCATTGACTTGCAGATGTGAATGCCACGATCGTTTACAATGTTGGTCTTCACCACGCGGTTGCCGTTGGCTTCCATGATCTTGGCCAGCGACCAGCCTAAGAGGTTGTTGCGCACATGGCCCAGGTGCAGGGGCTTGTTGGTGTTAGGACTGCTATACTCAATCATCACGAGAGGAGAATTCTCATTCACGGACTTCATGCCGAAGTGTTCATCCTTGTCGATGGCATCAAGCAGTTGCAGCCAGGCACCCTGCCCCACACTCAGGTTCAGGAATCCCTTCACCACATTATATTTATCGACGGCGGGGCAGTGTTCTACAAGGTACTGGCCAATCTCTTCGCCTGTCTGCTCAGGACTCTTCTTGGCTGCCTTGACAAACGGAAAGACCACCAGTGTCAGGTTGCCTTCAAACTCGCTGCGTGTCTTCTGCAGCTGTGTCATCTTTTCAGTCGCATCCATGCCGTAGAGAGCCTTCACGGCTTCTTGGGCGGCATTGCTTATCAAAGTTTCGATGTTCATAATTGCAATTTTGAATTGTGGGTGCAAAGGTACGACTAAGTGGGCGAAAAACCAAATTTATTTTGGATTTTCCGCTTACGCATGCCTTTGTGATATGATTCTTAAAGTGATTCTACAAAAGTCTTGGTCACTTGGAACGAGTGTTGTGCCACTGTGTCCCAGAAGTTGTGGTACTGCGAGGCGTGAGTGTCGCGCAGTGGGAGGTCGCTCACCACACGGAACGAGATGAACGGCACCTTATTTATATAGCAGGTCTGTGCAATGGCACACGACTCCATGTCGACTGCCTTTGCTTCAGGAAAATGACCAACTATCTCGCGCATCTTCTCTTTCGAGTCTACGAACCAGTCACCCGTCACGATGAGACCGGCATGAATCTTTACACCACAATCCAGTGCTTGGGCCTTAGCCAGTAGTTTCGGGTCGGCAGTGAAGCGGACTGGCATTCCCTGCACCTGTCCGTAGACAGTCGTATCGTCAATGGCCGCCCCGCAGTACACGTCATGGTAGGCCAGTTCGGCACTTACCACCACGTCTTGCACCTCGATGTCATTGCCGTTCCCGCCAGCGCATCCACTTGAAATAATAATGTCAGGATGAAACTCGTTAATCATCCGCTGTGCGCCCAATGCAGCGTTCACCTTACCGATGCCGCACTTCTCCACACGCACGTTTCCCTTGTTGAAAAGAGCTTGCAACTCCCTGAGCTCCTTGTCCATTGCTACAATAATACCAATTTTCATGTTTCGCATATTTTTGCGGCAAAGTTACTAAGAATTTGTAACAAAGCCTCTGTTATGTTGCTTTTTTTAGCAAAAAAATGCATAAAAGCACACGATAAAGCATAAAAATGATTACCTTTGCACCCTGATTTTAAAATACTTACAAGATATGAAGACTTTAAAACGATGGCTGCCCGATGTGGTGGCAGTCTTGCTTTTCGCCATTGTGGCGTTTGCCTATTTCTTCCCGGCCGATGTCGAGGATCGCATCCTTTACCGGCATGACTCTTCTGCTACTGTGGGGTCAGGCCAGGAGCAGGGCGAGTATCTTAGACGTACGGGTGAGCGCACACGTTGGACCAATGCTATTTTCTCGGGCATGCCTACTTATCAGATGGCGCCGGCTTATGAATCCACTTCTACGCTGAACACTCTTGAGAATTACTACCATCTGTGTCTTCCCGAAAACGTGTGGCTCCTGTTTGTCTACCTGTTGGGCTTTTACATCCTGCTGCGTGCATTTGATTTCCGTCAGCATTTGGCGGTGTTGGGTTCAGTGTTGTGGGCGTTCAGCACCTATTTTCTAATTATCATTGCAGCCGGACACTTGTGGAAAGTGTTTGCTTTGGCCTATCTGCCGCCCATGATAGCAGGTATTGTGCTGGCTTATCGGGGCAAATATCTGTGGGGGCTCATAGTGACAGGCATCTTTGCGGCCTTTGAGGTGCATTCCAACCACGTACAGATGACTTATTATTATCTGTTCATTATCTTCTTCATGATATTGGCCTACCTGGTTGAAGCCATCCAGAAACGGCAATATATGCACTTCCTGAAGGCTACAGGTGCAGCCCTTGTGGGCGGCTTGCTGGGCGTGCTGATCAATATTTCCAACCTGTATCACACTTGGGAGTACAGTCAGGAGTCGATGCGTGGAAAGAGCGAGCTGGTGAAGGAAAATTCTGCCAACCAGACATCGAGCGGCCTTGACCGTGACTACATCACCCAGTGGTCGTATGGCATTGGTGAGACCTGGACGCTGCTGGTGCCCAACACCAAGGGCGGTGCTTCCGTTTCGTTGGCTGAGAATGCTACGGCCATGAAGCATGCCAATCAGCAGTACGTGTCCGTCTACAACTCACTGGGCCAGTATTGGGGCGAACAGCCCGGTACCAGCGGCCCTGTCTATGTGGGTGCCTTTGTGCTGTTCCTCTTCGTCCTGGGATTGTTCATTGTGAAAGGCCCGATGAAGTGGGCGCTTTTGGCAGCCACTATCCTGTCCATCCTGCTTTCTTGGGGTAAGAACTTCATGGGCTTCACCAATTTCTTCCTTGACTACGTGCCCATGTATGCCAAGTTCCGCACGGTGGCATCCATCCTCGTCATTGCCGAGTTCACCATTCCTCTGCTGGCCATGATGGCCTTGAAGAAAGTGGTCGACGAGCCTCAGTTGCTTACCAAGAAAATCAAGCTGGTCTACGTGTCCTTTGCACTTACGGGTGGCATTGCCCTGCTCTTCGCATTGTTCCCCACTATGTTCTTCGACAGCTTTATCTCTTCAAGCGAGATTGATGCTTTGAGCAAGTTGCCGCAGGAGCATATTGCACCGCTGATGGCTAACCTGACCGAGATGCGCCAGGCTATGTTCACGTCTGATGCATGGCGTTCGTTCATCATCATTGTCATTGGCACGTTCCTCCTCTTGCTCTTCAAAGCCCGCAAGCTCAACTCACTCACGCTCACCGGCCTGCTTGTTGTGCTGTGCCTGTTCGACCTGTGGCAGGTGAACAAGCGCTACCTGAACGACTCGATGTTCGTGCCCAAGGTGGAGCGTGAGATGAAGCAGCCCATGACCGAGACCGACCAGGAGATTCTGAAGGACTCGACGCTCGACTACCGTGTGCTGAATCTGGCAGGAAGCACGTTCAATGAAAACGAGACCAGCTATTACCATAAGTCCATTGGTGGCTATCATGCAGCCAAGCTGCGCCGCTATCAGGAACTTATCGATGCCCACATCATGCCTGAGATGCAGGCCGCTTTCTCGGCCATCTCGCAGAGTGGCGGTCGCATGGAACGCATCAATGGCGACAGCGTCTATCCTGTGCTGAACATGCTGAATACCCGTTACATGATCCTGCCGTTGCAGTCGGGCAAGACGCTGCCCATCCAGAACACCCATGCCTATGGCAATGCATGGCTGGTTGACGAGGTTCGCTATGTGGCCAACGCCAACGAAGAACTCGACTCGCTGGGCCATTTGCCTCTGCGCCATGTGGCTGTGAGCGACCAGAAGTTCCAGGAGATACTGGGACAGAGTCAGCCACAGGACTCGGCCAGTTCTGTCACCCTGCTGAAGTATGAGCCTAACCAGCTGACCTACAAGGTAAAGACCGCCAAGGGAGGTGTGGTTGTGTTCTCAGAAATCTACTATCCGGGCTGGACGGCCACCATCGACGGCGAAGAAGTTGAGTTGGGTCGTGTGAACTATGTGCTCCGTGCCTTGCAGGTGGGAGCTGGTGAGCACGAAGTGGTGCTGTCGTTCTTCCCCAAGTCGGTTGAACGCACCGAGACCATCGCCTACTGTTCGCTGGGCTTGCTGTTTGTATTGTTCCTGTTCGTGTTGGGATGGGAGTTCCGCAAGCGCAAGACCGCCAAGTAAGGACTAAAGGATACGAAAAAGCCTGCGAATTTCACGATACGAAATTCGCAGGCTTTTTCTTTTTACGTTTACAGTTCCTGGCCGAATGGTTCAGCACTAATGCATTGCAGGTTCTTCTGTAGTTGTTCGGTAGAGCTGGCCCCGACGAGTACCGATGTGACGCCTGCCTGATGCAGAATCCAGGCCAGTGCCATTCCCGCCAGCGTCTCACCCCGTTGCAGGGCCGTCTCATTATAACTGCGCAGACGTTCCAGCAGTTCCTGCGTTAGCATGCTCTCTTTCAGGAACTTGCCCTTCGACATGCGCGAATTCTGCGGAATACCGTTCAGGTAGCGGTCGGTCAGTAGTCCCTGTGCCAGTGGCGAGAAGGAGATGAACCCCACACCCTCGTCGCGACACAGCTGCAGGATGCCCTCTTCCTGCGGGGCACGGTCAATCAGGTTCAGTCGTCCCTGATAGATGAGGCAGGGCACGTCGCGCTGGCGCAGATACTGGAAGGCAAACTTGGTGGCCTCAAGTGGCCAACGCGAGATGCCCACATAGAGCGCCTTGCCCGCCCTGACCACGTCGACCAGTGCCTGCAACGTCTCTTCGAGCGGTGTCTCAGGGTCGTAGCGGTGGCTGTAGAACAGGTCTACATAGTCCAGGCGCATGCGGCGGAGCGACTGGTCGAGCGAGGCCATGAGGTACTTCCGTGACCCCCAGTTGCCGTAGGGACCGGGCCACATGTCGTAGCCAGCCTTGGTCGAGATGAACAGTTCGTCGCGATAGGGCTTGAAATCATCGTCCATCAGCCGTCCCATGGTTTCTTCGGCCGAACCGTAGGGTGGTCCGTAGTTGTTGGCCAGGTCAAAGTGGGTGATGCCGTGGTCGAAGGCATAATGGGTTATCTCACGTGAGCGTTCGTAGGAGTCCACACCGCCGAAGTTGTGCCAGAAGCCCAGGCTCACCTTTGGCAGCAGCACACCACTGCGCCCGCATCTCTCGTACTGCATGCCCCCTTCGTAGCGCAAGGGGTCGGCAAAATAGTTTTCCGTTGTCATAGTTTGGCAGATTAGTTTTCGGCGCGAAGTTACGAAAAAAAGTTGAAATCAGAAAGCATTGGGCGGTAGAAAAATGAAAACGGAAAGCAGAGTGCCTGATTGCTGAGCCTCAGTTACTTCACAACTAAGGCTCAGTAATGTCGTAACTGAGGCTTAGTAATGATGCAACTGAGGCTTAGTTGTGAGGGCAAACTGAGGCTTAGTTGTAAGGCAAACCGAGGCTCAGTTGCCACGGTTCGGCAGGTGAAGCCGAAAAAACAGCACCTTTCTTTTTGCTTTTTGCCCGCTTATTCGTACCTTTGCATCATGTTGCAAGCAAGCGAACTGTTCGACATCTGCCATGCGCTGGCAGCGGGCCAACCCACTGCCGACGCCTTGCGCCGCATGCATGAGGTGCTGTCGCTCACCTGTGCCGAGGGCACCCGCCAACATGGCGGTGGCTTCGGCAACCTGTTCTCGCAGGTTGACTTCCTTTGCAGAAAGTGTGGCCTGTCGACCGGCGACATGGTGGCTGTACAGACCATGCGACGCCACAGCAACCAGACTGGCGACGTGACTGCCGACGATTTCGCCTTCGACCTGCGGGCATTGGTGCAGTTCGTGTCGGCTGTCTTCGGCGAGGCCGTGCCTCAGCGGCTGTTGGAGCGATTGCCCGTGTTGAACCGCCCACGGATGAAGGGCCTTCACGTAGACAAACGATGTGTGCGCTGTGTGGTGACAAGTTGGGACGACCGCTACATCCAGGCCACTACCAGTGAGGGATCTGTGACCGTGGACTACGGCACCACCGAGGGTGGCCGTGACTTCAGCTACCTGCGGCGCATGCTGCGTGAGGACATGCAGTTGAACTTGCTGGACTGTCACCTGGAGGACAACATCTTGACTCCAACACTCGTTGTGGTAGAACCCGACTTCCTTGTCGACATCTCTTCCGTCGCGGCCTGCTTCACTCCCTATGCCCACCACCCCTTGTTCTACACCGTGGCCCGGCTGAAACCTCGTCCCAACACACAGGCCATCCTTCTGGGAAACTTTGCCGGTGTTGCGCTCGACGAGATTATCAGCCATCCCGAAGCCACCACGGCATCCACGCTGCGCCGCTCCTTCCGTGAGCAAGCTCTGCGTTTCTGCACCTGCGACGGCTTCGATGCCACCCGCTTCAAGCGCGATGCTGAAGAACAGATGAAGAACATCCGTGAGGCCGTTCAGGTTCTCACCGCTCAGTTTTCACCGCTCGGTTCTCAGTTCTTGTTGGAACCTTCTTTCGTCTGTGAGCGCTTGGGATTGCAGGGACGTGTGGACTTGATGACTGCCGACATGCACCTGCTTGTGGAACAAAAGTCGGGACGCAACATGAAGATAGAACGCCAGAGTCACGATGCTCACGGACTGCAACAGGAAAGCCACTACGTTCAGCTGCTGCTCTACTACGGTGTGCTGCGCTACAACTTCGGTCGCACTGAGAAAACCACCGACACGCGCCTGCTCTATTCGCGCTATCCAGCCCGGCAGGGACTGCTCTCGGTGAACTACTACCGTACGCTCTTCCGCGAGGCCATTCGCCTGCGCAACCAGATTGTGGCCACCGAACTGCTCATAGCCCGTGAGGGCATTGGGCGTGTCCTGCCCCTGCTTTCGCCTGCCTATATATATAAAGAGGTGGAACCCGATGACTATTTCCTGCGCTACGTGCAGCCCGAACTGGCAGCCATCAGCGCGCAGCTGTCGGCCCTTAGTTCTTTGGAACGTGCCTATTTTGAGCGCATGACCACCTTTGTCTATCGTGAACAACTGTGGCAGAAACTGGGTGGAGGTACCTCGCGCCTGCATCATTCGGGTGGGGCGGCAAGCGACCTGTGGCTCATGCCGCTGTCAGAGAAACGAGAGACGGGCAACATCTTTACCGACCTGAGCATAGAGCGATTGGGGAAATCGGCTCCCGAAGGCGGCGGTTACGACCTGGTGACGCTTCGGAGAACGCAGAGCGTAGCAGGCACGGAGAACTTCCGTCGTGGCGACATGGTCTGTTTGTATGCCTACAGCGACGTGCCCGACGTAAGAAACGCCATCCTCTATAAGGGCACGCTCGACCAGATTGACTCGGCACGGTTGGTTGTCAGGCTCAACGACGGACAGCAGGACTGCCACGTCTTCGAATCAGTACCGGACAAGCATTGGGCTGTGGAGCACAGCAGCAGCGACTTGTCCACGGCAAGTGCTGTGCGAAGCCTGTACCAGTTCATCACTGCTGAGCCTCGGCGCAAGGCTCTGCTGCTGGGCCAGCGACCGCCGGAAGCCGACGGAAAGGCCATGCTGAGCCGCAGCTACAGCCCTGACTATGATCCCATTCTGCTCAAGGCCCGTCAGGCTCGTGACTATTTTCTGCTGGTAGGTCCGCCTGGTACGGGCAAGACCTCGCAGGCTCTGCGCTTCATGGTGGCCGAGGCGTTGCCTGGCCCGGTGCTGCTCATGGCCTATACCAACCGTGCCGTAGATGAGATTTGCGACATGCTCGAAGGTGAGCAATGGCCCTACCTGCGCATTGGCAATGTGAGTTCGTGCGATCCGCGCTACCGCAATCATCTGCCGGAAGAGTTCCTCGACACGGCATCGGGACTCAGCACCATTCGGCAGCAGCTACAGCAGGTGCCCATCGTGGTATCAACCACGTCGACGCTGCAGTCGCGACAGGACATCTTGAAGCTGAAACATTTTTCGATGTGTATGGTCGATGAGGCTTCGCAAATCCTTGAGCCGTCCATCATCGGCCTGCTGGCTCATCCCAACATCGACCGCTTTGTGCTCATTGGCGACTATAAGCAGCTGCCTGCTGTGGTGCAGCAGGACGAGCAGGAAGCAAGGGTGGGTGAGCAATGTCTGCGCAACATTGGGCTGACCGACTGCCGACAGTCGCTCTTCGAACGGCTCATCCGCTGGGAGCAGCGTTGTGGAAGAGAGCAGTTCATGGGTGTGCTCAGCCGCCAGGGACGCATGCATCCCGATGTGGCTCGGTTCCCCTGTTCGCATTTCTATGTTGCCGAGCAGCTCAGTGCCGTTGGACTGGCTCACCAAACGGAGACCGCTTTGCCTTACGGGGCGGCTCCGCGTGATGCCTTCGACGAGTTGCTTTGCAGGCAGCGCGTGCTGTTTGTCGATGCAGGACGGCCTGCCGAGGCCGACATGAGCGACAAGGTGTCACCGGCCGAGGCACGTATTGTGGCACAGTTGCTGGCCCGTGTCTACAGGTTCTACGGCTCTGGCTTCGACGCCCAGCGCACGGTGGGCGTCATTGTGCCCTACCGCAATCAGATTGCTATGATCCGTCAGGAAACGGAACGATTGGGAATAGAGGCACTGCGCGACGTAAGCATTGACACCGTGGAGCGCTACCAGGGCTCACAGCGC
This sequence comes from uncultured Prevotella sp., assembly GCA_947304695.1. The sequence continues at coordinate 12,131 of CAMZBS010000035.1, read as the reverse complement.
GACGTAATCATCTATTCGCTGACCGTCAGTCACCGCTATCAACTGGAATTCTTGGCGGGCAACACCTTTATGGAAAACGGACGGGAGATAGACCGGAAACTCAATGTGGCCATGACCCGGGCACGCCGCCAGCTTGTGATGACGGGCTGTAGGGAGGTGCTTTGCCACAACGCCTTGTTCCGTGAATTGATTAGCCAGTATGAGGTGAGGCTGCCTGAAGAATGCTTTGAAACAATAAAAAAAGATAACGAATGAATAAAGAGACGATTTGCCTGAACGGACTGGCCATTGGCTACAAGCTGAAAAAGGGCAAAAAGGTAGTGGCCGAGGGCATCAATGCCACCATAAAACAGGGCGAACTGACCTGTCTGCTGGGGCCGAACGGAGTGGGAAAATCCACCCTGTTGCGCACGCTGTCGGCTTTTCAGCCCAAGATGGGGGGCGAGATATTAATAGATGGAAAGACCATTGAGGAATATGATGACCGCCAGTTGAGCCGTACCATTGGCGTGGTGCTGACGGAGAAGCCAGATGTCAGAAATATGACTGCAACTGAGATGGTGGCCATGGGACGCCAGCCTTACACGGGATTCTGGGGAACCCTGTCGGATGCCGACCGTCAGGTGGTCAGTGAGAGCATGCAGCAGGTGGGCATCATGCAACTGGAACGTCGCAGGATGGAAACGTTGAGCGATGGCGAAAGACAGAAAGTCATGATAGCCAAGGCATTGGCTCAGCAAACACCCATTATCTTCTTGGATGAACCTACGGCTTTTCTCGACTTCCCCAGCAAGGTGGAGGTGATGCAGCTGTTGCGACGATTGGCACGAGAGATGCAGAAAACGGTGTTCATGTCAACCCACGACCTGGAACTGGCATTGCAGTTGGCCGACACAATATGGCTGATGGAAAAAGGAAGGTTGAGTGTGGGTACACCGCAGCAACTGGCCGACAGCGGTGTGCTGGCACACTTCGTGGAGCGCGAAGGCATCACGTTCGAAGCTTCGTCGCTCAGCGTAAGGGTGACGGAAAAGTAGGCGCTATTTCCGAACGAAGGCCCGGATGACGAACCATGCGTGCATCATCAAGGTGGAAAACGTGCCGTAATGGTGGCACATCACGCGGAAGCGTTCACGCAGTGAAGCTTGGTGGTTCTGCGTTGTGGCACCTTCTTCGGTGTAGTTAGCTACCACCATGCCAGTATTATACAAAGTGAGGCCCGCCCGTTCGGCTTCGTGCATCACGCGGATGCACCAGTCCACGTCGGCTGAGAAGCGGTAGCGTGTGTCGTACTGCGTGTTCTTGGCCAGGTCGGTACGGGCATAGAAAGCCTGATGGCACACCAGCATGCCGTGGCGGAAAGACTGCCAAGTGAGGTGTTCGGGAGCCTGTAGGCGGCGAGGACGGAGATAGTTACCTTCATTGTCCACCAGGTTGGTCTGTCCGTAGAGCACGGCAGGCAGCTCGGCTGAAGGTGTCTCGTTCAGTCGGCAGCGGTGGGCAATCTCTTCAAGGGTGTTCTCAGAAGGAAAGAAGTCGCCTGCGTTCATGAATACGATGTAGTCACCCGAAGCCTGCGTCAGTCCCTTGTTCATAGCATCATAGATGCCCTGATCGGGTTCCGACTGGATAATAACCTTATGGCCGCAGCCCGACTCGTCGCTTTCTTTCTTGTAGCTCTCGGCCAAGACCATGGTGTTGTCCTTCGATGCCCCGTCAATAATCAGGTGTTCCACGCCCTCGTATGTCTGTCCGAGCACACTTTTCAGCGTACGTCCCACCACCTTCTCCGCGTTGTATGTAATGGTGATAACGGTAAATCGTCTCATCGGTTTGTAAATTAGGCTTGTGTGTTTGGAAGCGTGTTGTATAGTTGGATGTATCTGTTTGCAATAACGGTGTCAGAATATCGCTGGCAAACTTTACGTCGCAATTGTTGCGCAGATATGTTGGCATGAAGTCCCCATTCAATGCCCTCTGCAAGACTTTCAACTGAAAGACGTTTAGCCAAATAACCTGTATTAAGATGGTCAATGATGTCAGCTTGGCCACTTCCGTCAAATGACACTGGTACAGAGCCGCAGGCTTGTGCCTCAATCAAGGTCTGGCCAAATGTCTCATAAAGTGAGGAAGAGACAGTGACGTTTGATGCGGAGTAGACTAATGATAGTTGACTTTCGTCATTGATGTATCCCAAGTGTGTGAAACTTACTGGCAATTGTTGCAGTAGCTCAGGATGCCGTATGCCTCCAAATAGAAGCAGGCGTATGTCATTGGAATGAAAATGTTTATCTATGACAACGAGTTTGTTGAGAGCTTCAATCAGATAAGAAAAACCTTTGATTGGATCGTCAATGCGTGCTGCGCCAAAAGAGATTACATAGGGTTCATTTATGTTGAGGCTGGAACGGGCGTCTATCCGATTAACGGCTTTGAAGAGAGACAATGATATGGTGTTGGGAATTACAGTAATAGGAAAACGCCCAATAAGTGCACTTTGGCGAGAACGATTTGCTAACCACTCACTGACTGTTACAAAATGCAGGTTGGAAGCCTTTTCTAACATGCGTAATTTATATTTGAATACACGCTGAGACAAATCTCTCCTGCCAGGGAATCGTAGGAAGGGACAGTGGCTGCATTCTTTGGAAAAACGTTCGCATTCATAAGAGTGATGACAAATAGCTGTGGCTTCCCACATATCATGCATTGTCCAAACTATTGTCTTTCCGCTTTCTAGTATTTTCTTAATGCTGCTTATTGATAAAAACCCTTGATTAATCCAGTGAAGATGTATGATGTTGGCTTCACGAAATTCTGTTAGTGAGGTAATATCTTGACCTGTATTCGCAATTGAAATTTTCCAGAGATTCTTTCGGCTGCATAAATTGTTGAGCCAGATAATGAAACGTTCCCAGACAAAATTCCATTTCTTTTTGAGAGAAAAGCCTGTGGCAGACACATAAATAGAAGATGTTTCTTTGTTCATGACCAGCATCTTTGCTTTCACGCCATTATTAATTAGAGCTTCCATCAGACGGTTGGCTGCAACGGCTGCACCGCCTAAACGCTCGTAAGTATTTATAATCAGTACTTTCATACGGGGCACAAAGGTACGAAATAATTCATAATCCAAATTCATAATTCATGATTTTTTGTGTCTTGGGGGCTGTTTTCGTACACAAAGCGTTGATTTACGTCAAGAATGATGGGCTTCTATACACTATTTGAGCAAAAACTATTGCGTGTTTGGGGAAAACGTCGTACCTTTGCATCGTCAAAAGGTTAATAGATTGTTTTAGGTTAGTAGTAATATTTATAGTTTTAGGTTTTTAGTTATTGGTAAAAGAAAGTTTTCAACTGTAGGATAACAGGTGGTCGCTGTGAAGCTCCCATTTAAACTTTCAAATTTTTGGTAACAGTTTTAGAAGTAGATTCCCGCCTGCGTGTCATGAGAGACAGCAGCGGAAATCGAAACTAAACGAAAAGCCAAGAGTTTGTTTCGACTGAAAAGGATTTTTAGTTAAACATAGGCTTGTAGTGCCACTGCTCGGGAGGGTAGTGGCACTCGTTTTATGTCCAGTATGTTGCGACTTAGTCGCAATGCACCTAACAAAGAATGACTATTGAGGGTCGGCGGATTGAGTGATAAGAACAACAGCGTAAGCCGAAATACCTTCTTCACGCCCAGTGAATCCAAGACGCTCAGTAGTAGTGGCTTTAATGGACACCTGGTCAGGGTCGCAGCCGATGACTTGGGCCAAACATTGCTGCATTTGCGGGATGTGCGGGTTCATCTTGGGACGTTCAGCGCAGATGGTTGCGTCGATGTTGCTCAGGCGATAGCCTTTGGTGGCAATGAGCTCAATGGTCTTCTTGAGAATAATCTTGCTGTCGATGCCGTCGGTCTCGGCTGCTGTATCAGGGAAATGGTAGCCGATATCACGCATGTTAGCGGCACCAAGCAAGGCATCACAGATAGCATGTATCAGTACATCGGCATCGCTATGACCTAGCAGTCCTTTCTCATAGGGAATGAGTATGCCGCCCATCCAGAGCTCTCGATTCTCTACTAATTTGTGAACGTCAAATCCGAATCCTATTCTCATCTGCGGAACAAGTCTTTGATACCGTCCATATCGAAGGCCAGTGTGAAACGAAGAGTCTGGTCAAGCGGGTTTGACTGGGCAGTGGAAATGACATAGCCCACGTCAAGTGAAAAGACGTTCATGCGGAAGCCACCGCCTACTGTGAAGTATTTGCGGTTGCCTTTCGACTCCGATTCATGGTGATAACCGGCGCGAAGCGAGAACTGGTCGTGGTAGATGTATTCAGCACCCACGCTCCATTGTATCTCTTCCATCTCTTCCTTGAAGCCGCCAGGAGCATCGCTGAAGCTCTTGAAGATGCCGCTGATGGAACTTATGTCGCTGTATTCGCGGCGCACACGATCCTGATAGTCGCTGTTGCTTTCGTCGACTCCCTGCACTGGTACGGTGGGTACAAGCAGCTTGTTGGCATCGGCTGAGAAGGAAAAACGGTTCCATTCGTCGACGGGAACCATGAGCGAAGCACCCAGTCGCAGGTTAGCTGGAAGGAACTGGCTTTCCTCGTCACCGTAATAGGAAATCTTACTACCAATGTTGGTAGTCGTCAGACCAAGTCCTAACTGGCACTCGCGGTTGCCCAACATGAGGTAGTTGTTATAGTAGAAAGCAATATCGGCAGCAAAGGCTGACGCAGGCTTCGAGTCTTCTGAGTAGTCATAGCGCAGGTCGCTGTATATCCAACGCAAGCCAACACCGAAGGAGAATGTCTCACTCAGCATCATGGAGTAACCGGCATCGAGCGACATTTCGTATGGTTTCACGGTCATATCACTACCGTCATTGAGGTAGACTTCACCCAAAGAAAAGTAGCGCAGCGAGCCAGACAGGGCACCACGTTCACCCACACGGTAATAACCAGCAGCGTAGGCCAGGTCAATGTCGTTGACCAGTTGGCGAAGCCAAGGCGTGTAGTTCAGCGCAAATCCCGCACGGCTGATGCAGAACGGATATTTAGCCAGGTTCCATGCCTGTGAGTTTACGTCCGGATCAGTTGCAGCACCTACGTCACCCATACCTGCTGCACGGGCATCAGGAGCAATGGTCTGTGAAATAACGGCATGCTCAACGGGGTTGAACGTTGACGTTTTATAGTCATCGTCGGCCTGTGCCGATATGGCAGACAGCAGGCAGATGATGGTCAGAAAACTTATTAATTTCTTGTTCATCGTTCTTTATTAACGCACGTTGTAGCCTAATTATTGCCTAAGACAATCAATTTCTTAGCCTGTGTGGCCTTGGAACTGCCGTTTGAACTTACTACTACGCGGTACAAATAGACACCAGTGCGCAGTTGACTGCCACTGCCAACGTTGAGATCCCAGTTCACCACGTAGGTCTGGCCAGTGGGAATGCCTGACTCTGTCTGTTCCCAAAGTTTGCGTCCCGACGTGTCGAAGACTTCGAGCGTCACGTCAATCTGACTGCCAGTGCGGTCGTGACTGATGACGAATGACGTTGCTGAGCTGGCAGGATTCTTGGTACAGACAACAGTAATGCCAGACGGTTCCAGCTGTGGGTCGACCACAAACGTGAGTTCAGCTGTCGAGGAGTTGTTCAGCACGTCCCATGCCCGGAAAAGCAGTTTGTGGGTGCCTTGGGTCAGTTCGGGAATGCTGTAGCCCACTGTGCCGCTGCGATAGTCACCGAAGTTGTACTCAAAATAGTTGTTCAGATTATAGGTGCGGTTCAGCTCGCCGTCAATAATCAGTTCCAAGTCGTGGCCAATGCCGCTGCCTGCAGCGTTGATACCATCCTTGTCAGTAATCTCGGCAAAGAAGTAAGGTGTGGAGTTGACCTTGCCACCATTGGTGAAATTGCTACTGTTCAGATAGCAATAGATTGACGGTCCGATACCGTCGTTGCCGTCTTCCTTGGTGCTGCTCATGATAAAACTTCCCTGTTCACCGTGTGCTTCAAGCGTCTTGTCGTTGTTAACAGCGTAGACGAGTATCAGACCTTCATCGTCGCTGTAGCGGATGTCCTTGGGTACTGCAAAAGTGAACGAAAAACGTCCGTTTCGCACACTGTCGTTACCAATGTAGATGGTGCTTGGGCGGTCTTTGAATCTGAAGGCCGTATCGGTTTCCTGCAAATTGTTCATTTTACAGATGATCGTCTCCTCCACGTCACGTACTGAAGCGGTGACCACACCGTTGAAGTTATCATATCCGGGAATATGTCCGCTTACGGTCACTTCCTGTCCGGCCACCAGACGCTGGGTGCCTGCTGAGATGTGCTTGCCGTTGATGCTGTCTATCTTGGCTGTGATGGTGGGGGTGGCCAGCACTAGTGCCGGGTCACCCAACAGAGAGTACTGCAATTTGTTCTCCGACAAGTCGCTTTCCAGTTCAACCATCTCGTTCTTGGCCAGTCGTGCTGCTTCACCTATGGAGATTCGCTTGCCGTTCTTGTCAACTCCCAGTACGTATTTCATGAAAGCACGGTTGATGACGCGGTTTTGCGTGGTGAATACTGTGCGGGTGGTACCGAAGAAGGCGACGGCACCACCGTTCTTGTTATGCATGGCCGACTCACCGATGTTCTCTTCCTGTCCGTCGAAGGGCATGATTTCACACGATGCCGTGACCCACAGTGGCAGGTGTTTGGTCACGTTCTCTTCGAAGTCGGTACGCCAAAGCACCTTTTCATGCGAGATGCAGTAGGTTCCTCCGTGGCCAGTGTAGTTCATGATGAGCGCACCGTCCTTCATCTGCTGCAGCAGGATGCGGGTCACATCGGGATAGCCGTTGCCTGTTGAAGTTGAAACACGCGTGTAAGCATCCCAGTACACCTTTTTAATATTATAGGAGGAGAAGTTATTCATGACGATGTTGACGATTGACTCAGCGTCGTCCATGTGCATGTTGTTGTTGCCATCATCACCCATGAAACAAAGCGTGTTCTGCCAGGCACCGGGGTGCTCGTTGTTGATGTAGCTTTCAATCTTGTCAATCATGACCTTGGCTTCATTGGAGTTGCGGGCCGTGAGTCGTCCTACTGCTACGTCGGGCTTGCCCCTGTACGAGGTGGCCACAACTGAGCTGGGACTTAACTCCTGCATGCCTTCATCATCATCAAGTAGGGTGAAATAATCATCGCTGACGTAGCATTTGGTCTGGCTGAATGAATTTTCGCTCTCATAGCAGAGCAGGTAGTCGTCGGGCGAAGCGTTGCGCCACTCTGTGGTCAGCATGCGGTTGTCCCAGGCACAATCGCCTAAGAGCAGCAGGTAGCTGGGCATGTCGACTTTCGTGGTGGCACGGTCGTAAAGCATTTTCAGGTAGCGGCGGTAGGCGTTGGCATCAGGTGTGCCGCTGGAGAACTCGTTGTACAGCTCATCTGCCGGCAAAATGCGCACACGCATGCCGTCTTTCTCCTCGTGCAGCGCCTTGATGCGCTCGGCCTGTTCCTGCAGTTTCAGGCTGAGAGGAATGATGATGAGCATGTCAATGGCATCATGGGCGTGCAGATCTTGGTTGGTAATGTTGTAGACATATTCCGGAACGGGCAGTGAACCGGACTTCAAGTCTGCCAATTCGTAAGGTGTAGGGAAGGTGAGCATGGCGTAGTCCAGCCGCATGTTGGTGGTTGCCCCCGATGTCTGTTTGACGGTAATGGTGTTCTTGCCAATGTTCAGGTTGCTCACGTTGAAAGTCTTTGTAGTCAAGGCAGCCTTGCTATGCTCGTCACGATCGGAGGCGACAGTATTTATCTGGCCAACCACCGAGTCGTTCACGAGCACGGTGGCTTCACCCTTGTTGTCGAAGGTCAAGGCCACCGAGAGCTTAGCCGAGGTGGCAGGCGACTCCAGTGTGCAGCTCAGTCCGTTGCTGAGGTCGTTCAACAGGGTCTTCGAGTAGAGGTTGCGACCGCCTTGGAACCATGCGTATTCTTCAGGTTCGTAGAGCGCATGGTAGTCGTTGGGATGCGGATAGAACGACGAAACGAAGGTTGCGCTGTCCTGCTTGAGCGGTTCACCGTCGCTTTCTGTCAGGAAGTAGTAGCCGTACTGCGAGTAGTTGTTGCGCTCGCGAGTCGTGGTGGTGGCGTTTTCCCAGTTCACAGGTCCGATGGCAAAGAACAGCCGACGGTTGCCCACGGTGTAGGTAGGCACCTCATGCAGGTCGTCGGTCTCACGCAAGTAGGCATCGCTGAGGGCTTCTGGTTGTCGTGCACCGCCGTAGCCGTAGATCTTTACTTTCTCGGGATTGCTGAAACCAGCCCGTCGGATCAGGTCGTTGGTAAGTTGATGAACGCCAGTTTCCTTAACGCGAATCTTGGCCCATTGTCCGCTGGCCAGTACCGAGTGGCTTGCATAGCGTGGCTCAAGGGAAGTGTTGCTGCCAGCTTTGCGGGCGTTCATGACGGCCTTTGCCTTGACGGAAAGCTGGAAGCTAACCAGCTTCTGGTATTTCCCGTCACGCATGACCAGCGGTACAAACGAAATGTCAAGCATGCCCTCCTTGCGCGATACAGCCACCAACTGATTGATTTTCGGCATCTCAGGCAGTGGCTGGGTGGTAATGGCACGTAGGCGGGCTATGTCGGTCTTCGACATGTCGATGAATTCAGGATACTCGATGGTCACTTCGTAGGTGGAATCGGCATAGTGCGCTCCCAGCTGTTTCTGGTAGGTGAACGTTGGGAGCATGGAGTCGATGCGCACCTGACTGGCTGTAAGGTTGAAAAACTCTTGAGCCGCCATGTTGCACAAGCCACCGACAATGGCCAGCGTCATGAGGATGTATCGTTTCATTTTTTCTTTCATTTCTCGAAAAGTAAAGCTTTACTTGCAGTTGAAATCCAGGACTTTCCTTTTTTCTACCCATCCTTCCAGATGGTCGTCGACGACTACGGGTCCCACACCTGCCGGAGTGCCGGTGAAGAGCAGGTCGCCTGTCTTCAAGGTGAAGAATCGTGACACGTAGGCAATGAGTTCGTCAACGCCGAACACCATGTCGCCAGCCCATCCTTCCTGCACTGTCTGTCCGTTTTTGTCCAGATGGAAGTGCAGCTGTTGCACCTCGGGCAGCATTTCGCGTGGCACCCAGTCGCCAATGACTGCACTCCCGTCGAATCCTTTGCAGATTGTCCAGGGCAGTCCTTGTCGGGCTGCCTGCCGCTGCATGTCGCGTGCTGTAAAGTCTATGCCCACGGTCACGGCATCGTAGTAGCGGTATGCGAAACGTTGCGGAATCGACTTGCCCAGTCGGCTGATGCGCACCACCAGTTCGGCTTCGTAGTCTATCTGTCCCATGTCGTCGGGCACGAAGAAAGGCTTGTGGTCTTTCAGGAGTGCCGAGTCGGCCTTGGTGAAGATGACGGGTTCAGCAGCTTTCGCTGCCTGCGAAGTCTGGTCGTCCTTATTATATAACGTGGTAGCGAGCTCTTTATTGTGCTCGGTATAGTTCATTCCTACGGCAAAAATCTTCATTTTATATGGTGGCAAAATGATTAAGCGGCTGCAAAGTTACGAAAAATAGTTATATTTCCTGCCGTTTATGTTTGCAATTCGTGATTTTTTGCTATCTTTGCAGCCAAGAAACTGTGCTGTACTTGAAAATGAATACTCAGAACAGTCAGGTTTGGCACAAATTGTTTTATTGTTTTAGCTATAAAAAAGAAAATGAACATTACTATTCAGGAACAGAATGGCGGATATGTAGCCATTTTCGACGGACGTCTTGACACTCCTTCTGCAGTAAAAGCCCAGCAGGACATTGCCCCATTGTTGGAGAATGCCGACAAGGAGATTGTACTTGACTGCACAAAGCTGGATTATATCAGCTCGTCAGGCCTGCGTCTGTTTCTTACCCTTCGCAAGGAAACGGCCACTAAGGGCGGCAAGGTTATCATTGAGAATGTCAATGACGATATCAAGAAAGTTTTCATGATGACGGGTTTCTTCAATTTGTTTGAAATCCGCAATAAGTAATGGAGCAATACGGGCTCGACTTTCATGGACAGTTACTGCTTGAAGAGTTTCGGGAGAAATACCCGCTCTTCGAGCAGTTACAGCAGATTGTCATAACCCGTCTGAAGGAGATGATGAGCCGTAGTGGCATCGAGCTGAACAGCACGGAGTCGCGCATCAAGAGTGAATCCTCGCTGATAGGCAAGCTGTTGCGGAAGGGTTCGAAATATCAGACACTCTTCGACATTACCGACATTCTCGGAGCCCGTATCATTGCTTTTTATAATGAAGACGTCGACCGCATTGCCTCTATGGCCGAAACATTGTTCGACATTGACTGGCCCAATTCGGTCGACAAGCGCAAGATGCACCAGGTGACCAGCTTCGGCTATAATTCCCTGCATTACATCTGTCGCTTGCCCCGCGAACTTTACTTCGATCCCGACCACCCGGAGCTGAACCAGATTCCTTTTGAACTGCAGATGCGCACGGCCTTGCAGCATGTGTGGTCGGCCATACAGCACGACATTGGCTATAAGAGCGAGATTGAAACGCCCGACGAGTACCACCGTGACCTGAGCCGGCTTGCCGGTATGCTGGAACTGGCCGACAACGAGTTCAGCCGCATTCGCACTTCCATAGCCGACTATCGCCGTCGTGCCCGTTCGCTGGTTGAGAAAGGCGAGATAGAGGAAGTGTCGCTCGACGGCGATACGTTCGTGAGCTACTTGCGCCAGCGTCCGTTTGAAAAGCTGAACCGCAAGATAGCCGCCATCAACCAGTCAGAGCTTCACGATGCTCCGTTCATCCCCTATCTGCGTGTCCTGAAAGAGCTGGGCATGCGCACTTTGGGCGATGTGGAACGGATGATTCGCGAAAATGCAGACGATGCCTACCAGCTGGCCTTGTTCCAGCTGGGCAGCACCGACATCGACATTCTTGCCGAGACGGTCGGCATTCAGAACCTGTGCATTGTCCGTATCCTGAAGACTGGAGGCGGACGTCTGGGACTTGTACGCATGTTCGATGCGGTCAACGGTCGCACACCCAACAACGACGCACTGGCCCGCATCGTTATTGAGCAGGCTCAGCGTCTTTCTTTCATGAGCCAGTAGGCGGCTCACTCCAGTCTTAGTCTTGGAAATAAACGCGTTTCACCCTGTTTGAAACGCCTGTCAGCACCTCGTATGGAATGGTCTCCAGCACATCACTGAGCACGGTGACGGGCAGGTCTTTGCCGAATATTTCGACCATATCGCCCTCATGGCAGTCAATGCCCGTGACATCGATCATGGCCACATCCATGCAGATATTCCCCACGTAGGGTGCCTTCTGCCCGTTCACCAGGCAGTAGCAGTGCCTGTTCCCCAGTTTTCTGTTCAGTCCGTCGGCATATCCAATGGGTATGGCAGCAATCATGCTGTCGTGGTCAATGGTTCCCTTGCGGCTGTAGCCCACGGTTTCGCCGGCTTTCACAGGGCGCATCTGTAGGATGGTTGTCTTCAGAGTCGAGACGGCGCTGAGCATCTGGTTGTTGCGCGGGTCAATGCCGTAGAGGCCAATGCCCAGTCGGCACATGTCCATTTGCCGTTCGGGGAAGTGTTCTATGCCCGCCGAGTTGTCCATGTGGCGCAGTATCTTGTGGCTGAAGGCGGCCTGCAGTTTGCGGCTTCCCTCATCGAACGTCTTGAACTGCTGAGCTGAGAAGGCATCGAAGTCATCGCTGTCGGAACCCACGAAATGAGAGAACACCGAGCGTGGGATGATGGCCTGCTGGTGTTTCAGACGGTCAATCATCGTGTCGATTTCCTCATTGTTGAATCCCAGCCGGTGCATGCCTGTGTCCAGCTTGATGTGTACCGGCCAACCCGTGATGCCCTCCTTGCGTGCAGCCTGTATCAGGGCATCCATCAGGCGGAACGAGTACACTTCGGGTTCCAGGTCGTAGTCGAAGAGTGTTTTGAACGAGGTCATCTCCGGGTTCATGACCATGATGTTGGCCGTAATGCCTGCCTTGCGCAGGGCCACGCCCTCGTCGGCCACGGCCACGGCGAGATAGTCCACGCGGTGGTCCTGCAGCGTCTTGGCAATCTCGATGGCACCGGCTC
>CAMZBS010000034.1 GCA_947304695.1 uncultured Prevotella sp. | reverse complement strand
TGCCATCAAGCCGGTCATGGAGTGGCTCTATCTCTCCGTGCTGACTGGCAATGAAGCCCAGATTAGTATCGATGCCAACTCCAAGCCCGACTACCGTGCCGGTCTTGAGAAGGAGCTTGAGGCCATGCGCAATCAGGAAATGTGGCAGGCTGGTGCCGTTGTTCGCCAGTTGCGTCCCGAAAATAGCCAGGACTAAGTTCTATAAACGATATATAAGATAGGAAATCTTATATGCGTTTAACGCACGCTTAAGCGCACTTACGGGCGACGTAAGTGCGCTTAAGTTTTTTGTCTTCACTCAGGAATGATTTATGTTGCGGGGATACTCCACACGTCAGAAGGTATAGCCCAGCGTGAGCAGTACCTGATGGCGTTTGAAGTCGACCTTCGTGGGGGCAGAGAAGTCGTTGCGGGTGGTGATGCCGCCAGCCATGTCCTTCTGGGTGATAGTCTGCTGGAAGGGATAGCAGTCGCCTTTAGTGGCACTATATTGGTAGGCCAGGTCTATGTTCACGTTGCCTGTCCTGTAGCCCAGTCCGCAAGTCAGACGGTTGGTGCTCTTCCAGTTGGTGTAATCGGCAGTAGATGAATACATTACACCGTACGAGTCAAGCTGGGAATCGCGCATGCCGCTCTTGCTGTACATGGGCGACACGTAGTTGTAGCCAAGACGTACGGCGAACGACGGGTCGATGCGTACCTCGGTGCCTACTTTCAGGGTGGACACGCCCTTCAGACTCTTCTCCACGTTGCGGTTCATGATGCGGTCGCTCTCGGTCTCCTTGTTGTCGTATTCGTCAACATAGCCGGTGTACTCGCGGATGTCGGCCGAGCTGTTGTCGGTATATTCATAGGTGGCGCCAATGGCCAGATAGTCGCTAATGGTGTGGCCGAGGCTCACGCCGAATTTCCAGGGCGTGTAGAACTTGAACTCGTAGCTGTCGTAACCCGGGGCGTTCTGTCCGTGGAAGTCGTTGCCGGTGGTCTTGTTGAAGATCTCAGTGTGATTGCGCGACTCCAGGGAGTACCAGGTGGGTGTGTGGACGTAGAGACCCACACGGAAGGGTGACTCCTCGATGGGGCGGAATATAGCACCGAATTTCACATCGAAGCCCGAACCGTCAATCTTGTGCTCGTCCTGATAGAGGATGTGCCCATTAGGGTTGCCTGCACCGTCGAGCATGTGTTCCACATATTCGCTGTAGCCTGTGTAGGTCACACTGTGGATGCCCAGCGTGAAGCCCAGATAAACACGGTCCTTGATATTGCCGCTCAGGCTGATGTCGTAGTTGCCAATCCAGCCCCGGTGGGCGCGGTCCAGTGAATAGCCGTCGGCGAAGGAATAGTAGAACTGACCGTCGGTCGGATCGAGGAGTACGGCATTGGCATTGAGATAGTCCAACTGGCTGAAAGTGCGGGCACGATAGTCGCTGGTAGCATCTTCCCATCCAATGAGGTCTTTTTGCTTGTTCTCAGCAAGATAGAAACCACCCTGACGTACGCTGCCCAGTCCGTCCTTGGCGTAGGTGAGGGCATTGAGCGAAGCATTTTTCAGACTTCCTTCGGCTGAGAGAATCTGGTCGAAGTTATGACTCTTGTGGTAGTTGAAAGCCACCTGGAGGAACGACGATCCGTAGTCGCTCTCCAAGGCATAGACGAAGCCTGCCTGGTCGAAACTCATGTTGGTCTTGCTTAGTCCGTCGAAGGTGTTGACACCTTCTTGTGACACCAGTCCCAAAGAGGCACTGACTGTGCTGTGACGGAACAAGCCGATGCCTGCCGGATTTGTCGAGATGGTAGAGATGTCGGCACCGAGAGCCTCAAGTGCTCCACCCATGCCCACGTAGCGTGCCGTGCCGTTAAGGTCGCCGCCCAGCAGGCGTGCCGTCTCGTATGTGTCTTGTGCCGAGGCAGGGACGATTCCCATTGCCAAAAGGGCCAGATATATGATTTTCTTCATGTTTTCGCGTTTATTTAATTGATAATTCAGAATTCAATCTTCAGATTTTCAGCGTCTGCCGCCACCTCGGCTGCTGCCTCCAATGCTGCCACCGCTACGACTGCCTCCTCCGATGCTACCACCGCTGAAGCCTCCGCTGCGGCTGCCGCCTCCAAAGCTGCCACTGCTGCTACTGCTGCTGCGTGACGGGGTGTAGGTTGAGGTGCGCGACGATGATGACGTTGCAGAACTGCTGCGCGTGCCACTGAAGTTGCCGCTTTGGCTGGTGTAAGTCGACTGGCGGTTAGTAGACGATTGAACGCCTGTGGCAGCACGGCCTCCTGCTGCTCTGTTGGAGCGGCTGTTCACGCCTGTCGTACTGGTGGCCCGTTGTCCGCTGAAGCTGCCGTGAGACGATCCGTAGCGGCTCAGTGTGCCTCGGTTGCCGTTGCGGGCGTAGGTGTGACTGCTGTAGTGACGGCCACCACCGTAATAATAGGGACGATAATACCAGCTGCTGTAGTAGCCGCCCCAGCCGTAGTACGGATAGTACCAGGGGTCATACCATCCCCAGTGCCAGGAAGTGCGGTACCAGGGGTCATAATACCAGGAGTCGTACCAGGGATAGAAGGAAGAATAGTACCAGGGCGAGTGCCACGACAGCGACCAGCCATCGTTGCGACCGTCGTTGTAGCCGTCCCAGTAGGCCTGCGTGGGCTCGTAGCCATCCCATCGCGACATCTCACGGGTCAGCCTGTAGTCGGCTGTCGAGTCGGGATAGACACCTTCCTCGCCGGTGAAGTCAATGACGTCCTGCATGGCCGAATCGCTCAGAATGGGCTGATAGCTGCTGTGCAGGCCACGGCGGTTATACTCGTCGACGTCGCGGTCAGAGCCAGAATGGTAGGTGTTGTACACCGACTCATACCTTGATTTGCTCTCCTGCTTGTTCTTCTTGCCCGGAACGAAGTACATGTCGTCCTGTGCATTCGAGGAGAATGGTAGTGCGATGAGCATGGCGGTAAAGAGAATCAGTTTTTTCATATCTTTCTTTCCTTTAGTTATAATTATCACGATGCAAAAATACAGATTATTTTGATGCAAAATTACGGAAAAACCCTAAACGATGATAGGATTTCCCCTATTTTTTTTAATTTTGCACCACAAATTAACATCCACTCATGAAATATTTTGTATCAGAATTCCAAATCGTGGCTCCTGAAGAGCTGATGCAGGACGCACGCGACCTGCTGTCGGCACTGGCTGCGGAGGCTGGTTTTGAGACTTTTGAAGAGACAGAGACAGGACTGAAAGGCTATGTGCAGCAGCAGTTGTTCGACCGCGACATGCTCGAGGCCGTGTTACATGACTTCCCCTTTGAAGGCGTTTCCGTCACATTCGAAGTGAGCGAAGCCGAAGACCGCGACTGGAACGAGCAGTGGGAGAAAGAGGGATTCGAACCGATTGTTATAAAAGGTGACAGAACGATTGTCATCCACGATGGTCGCCATTTGCCCGAAACTCTCAGTTCTCCGCTCTCCGTTGAAATTGATGCCCATCTGGCTTTCGGGACGGGCACTCATGAAACAACGCGCATGATGGTGACAGCCCTGTCGGAACTGCAACTGGAAGGCTGCCGAGTGCTCGATTGTGGTTGCGGTACGGGCATCCTGGGCATTGTGGCCCTGATGATGGGAGCTGCCGAGGCTGTGGGCTACGACATTGACGAGTGGAGTGCGGACAATGCAAGGCACAATGCCGTGATCAACCGCGTAGACGATCGTTTCACTTCCTTGCTGGGCGATGTTTCGGTGCTGTCAGCCGTCGAAGGTCAGTTCCAGGTGGTGATGGCCAACATTAACCGAAACATCCTGTTGGCTGACATGCCAGCCTTCCGCAGTAAGATGACCGCAGATGGCCGACTGCTGCTCAGTGGCTTCTATACAACAGACATCCCCATGCTGCAAGACAAAGCCGTGCAACTGGGGATGCGTATGGTCAGCCAGTATCAGGAGGGTGAATGGGCCTGCCTGGTGTTTAGGGCAGAGATTTAATCGTCGAGCAGAATCTGAACGATGCGCTCAGCAGCGCGTCCGTCCCACCGTTCGGGAAGGGCGCATTTCTTCCATTCTTTTTTCATGAGCATGTCGAGGGCATTGCCAAGCAGGGTTCTGTCGCCGCCCACAAGTACGTTGGAACCCACGCTGACGGTCTCCTGATGCTCAGTATAGCTGTTCAGCGTAATGCAGGGTACGCTGTTGAATGTGGCCTCTTCAGCCACGTTGCCGCTGTCGGTCACGATGCCTGCTGCATGAGCCGTGAGCCAGCCAAATTCCAGATAAGGCAGCGAATCGGTGAGATGCAGGCAGGCTGGAACGGTAGGGTAGAGCATGCTGACTACTTCGTGAGCCATCCCACGCAGCGGGGCTATGATGGTGATGTTGCGGCTGATTATTTCATCGAGCATCTCCTTTAACTGTGTTTTATTGGCCAACAGGGCTTTCCGGTTGAGTGTGAGCACCAGATAGGGCTGTGTACCCAGGTTGTCAACATCTGGAATGACAGGCTCTTTCAACCGGCTTCTGTTAAAACGCAGATTGTCCATCAGGATGTTACCCACCATGTAGGTCTGCGATGTCTCGCTCTGCTCACGTGTAGCTACGCTGTTGCTCTTCACACCGGCAGTGAACAGGTAGTCGCTCAGCGCATCGATGACCAGGCGGTTGATTTCCTTTGGCATGTTGATGTCGAAGGAACGCGTGCCTGCTACCAGATGGGCCAGCTTCACACCACGCTTCTTGGTGACGATGGCAGCTGCCATGGTCGATGCAAGGTCGTCGACAACAATGACCACATCAGTGGGCTGAGTGTCTAAATAATGGTCAAACTCGGCCATCACACGGCTGGTAATCTCGTTCAGACTGGTGCAGTCAACACCCAGGAATACATCGGGACGGGGCAACTGTAGGTCGTCGAAGAGCGACGGTTCCAGCGTGGGGTCGTCGGATTTTCCTGCATAAACCAACTGGCAGACAGCCTTTTCATTGTTTGCCATGACCCGCATTAGGGGAGCCACCTTTACGAAGTTTGGACGCGCTCCTGCAACAATACAGATGTTCTTTTTCATGATGGCAAGTGCTTATTTGGTGGGAATCTCAAACTTGCGGCCTGTCTGTCGGATGAGTTCTTCGGCGTATGCCTTGGGATAGCCAGGACGAATCACACGGGCTCCCAGTCCTGTCGGTGTGCGCTGGAACTGACCGTCAGCCTCGGGCTTGATAATCATATCGTTGTACTTTACAATCAGGTGGATGGCCAGCTGTCTCCAGCACT
This sequence comes from uncultured Prevotella sp., assembly GCA_947304695.1. The sequence continues at coordinate 16,062 of CAMZBS010000034.1, read as the reverse complement.
GAAGCATCTGATCGGCCTTCTCGGCGGTATAGTGTGTAAAAAATTCCACACGCTGGCTTTGGGTCATGGTGAGGGCTTTGTCTTCCACCTCTTTTTGTGCTGCGAAATAGCTGCGATCCAGTGAGTCGCGTACAGTCTGTAGGGTGGGGAAGAGCAGTGAGTAGCGCGGATAGACCATGTTCGACACCCAGTTCTGCACCCAGTAGGCATTCTCGTCGGAGAAGGTCAGGGCATCGGCACCAGGGGTGTTGTAGGGACGGGGCGATTCGGTGGCACAGCAGTACACGGGCGTATAGGGCACCATGTTGCCATCGTCGTTGCCGAACCACAGCACACCGCCAATCTCGCGGGGCAACCAGGATCGCATCTGACTCACATAGCTGAAGCCTGTCTGCTGTGTCGAAGTTGGCCGCTCGTTGAAGTACTTCTTGCCGTCTACTGTATAATAAAGAGGTGTAGGCCGGTATGGCATCTGCCAGATGCCGCCTCCAATGTCGGAATCGAGCGCAAACGGTGTGTCCTCATAGTGGTCGCGCATGGCGGTCTCTATATCGGCCACGCTCAGTTTGCGGTTGGGCTTCACCCATAAGGGCATGGGTTCGGCATCGTCTTGAAGACCTTCGGCCCATGGCAGGTAACGCTCCATTCCATCGGCATAGCGGTTGAAGAAACTCCACACACGGGCATCACAGATGCGGCGTCCCGAGAAGTCCGGAAAGGCGTATGTGTTGCAGAAGGAGAAGTCTTCATCCTTGCCATTGAACCAACCCTTTTTGCGTGCAAAGCTCACCACGTTCTTCGAGAAGAGCACATTGCCCGACTTGTCCTTCATGTTGAAACGACTGATGCGGCTTTGGTTGGCATGGCCGCAAATCATGTCGTCAGGAATGCGCAGGGCTACCCATACGGTGCGCTCCTTGGAGAGTTTTCGATCGCTGGCACATCCCATCATCTCCATGATCCATGCCTCGTTGGGGTCGCAAATGGTAAAAGTTTCACCTTCAGAGTTGTAGCCGTACTGCTCCACTAATGAGGTCATCACTTGAATGGCTTCGCGGGCTGTTTTTGCTCGTTGAAGAGTTATGTAAATTAATGAACCGTAGTCGATTATGCCCGTTGTATCTACCATTTCTTCACGGCCTCCAAAGGTTGTCTCGCCAATGGTGAGCTGCCACTCGTTGATGTTGCCAATCACGTTGTAGGTCTCTTCGGCCTCGGCAATCTCACCGTGATACACGTTACTATCCCAGTCGTAGACCTTGCGCATGGTGCCTTTGGGATGCTTCGCTGCCGGGAAGTGACACAAACCTTGGAACATGCCGTAGTCATCGGCATTGTAGGTGCAGATGACAGAACCGTCTTTCGAAGCTTTCTTGCCAACGATGAAATTAGTACAGGCATGCGCACCACTGAACGCCAAAAGCCAAACGCCAATAGCTAAAAGCCTTTTCATAATCCTTAATCTTCAATCTTCAGTTTCGAACTATGGTCGGCCTTAAAGCTCATGTCGAGACCTTTAACAGAATGGGTCAGGGCACCTACAGAGATGAAATCCACCCCCTGCTCGGCATAATCGCGTATGGTGTCGAAGGTAATGCCACCGCTTGACTCGGTCTCATATCGGTGGGCAATAATGTCAACGGCTTTCTTCGTGTCAGGTATGGAGAAGTTGTCGAGCATGATGCGGTCTACACCACCATGATTGAGCACTTGGTTCAATTCGTCGAACGAGCGCACCTCAATCTCAATCTTCAGGTCGAGTCCCTTCTCTTTAAGGTAGGCATGGCAGCGGTCAATGGCATTGGTGATGCCACCAGCGAAGTCAATGTGGTTGTCCTTGAGCAGGATCATATCAAAGAGACCGATGCGGTGATTGCATCCACCACCGATCTTCACAGCCTGTTTCTCCAACATGCGCATGCCGGGCGTGGTCTTTCGGGTGTCAAGCACGCGAGTGCCCGTTCCTTTCAACCGCTGCACATATTTATCAGTCATGGTGGCAATGCCGCTCATGCGCTGCATGATGTTCAGCATGAGGCGTTCCGTCTGGAGCAGTGAGCGTATCTTTCCACTCACTATCATGGCAATATCGCCCTTCTTCACACGACTTCCGTCGCCCATCAGCACCTCAACCTGCATGGTCGGGTCGAAACGGTGGAACACTTCTTTGGCTATCTCGACACCTGCCAGGATGCCGTCTTCCTTAATCAGAAGAAGTGAGCGGCTGGTGGCATCTTCGGGTATACAGCACAGGGTGGTATGGTCTCCATCGCCGATGTCTTCGGCAAACGACAGGTCGATGAGCCTGTCGACAAGTTCTTCTACGCTAAGCATAACTAATTATTTATTAAACATGTCCAGATAGATGCCGAAGCCGATGCGGAACCCCACGCCCGAATAGGCACTGTGATCCTTCAGACTTTGGTTGTAGTAGATTTCCGGCTCCATGGTCACGGTGCGGCTGAGGAAGAAAGCATAGCCAATCTGTATGGAGGGCATGAAGTCATCGACTTTTCTGTCACCTGCTCTGCGGTGGGAATAGTTGGCACCAAGCCCCATGTAGATGCCGTTCTGCAGGATGTAGTAGCGCAGTCCGCCACCTACGGTGAAGTAATTGGGTTCGTAGTGACGGTAGCTGTATTCCATCTGTGCAGTCACCATCCAGCTGTCCTCAAAGAAGTAACCGCCCTTGGCCTGTAGGTCGAGCTTCCACTTCTCGTTGCTATTGAAGTTCAAGTCAAGCCCCGACATGGCAGTGCTGGCATAGACTTTACCTTGTTCAAACTGAGCGTGTGCGGCAACCGAAAGAGCCAGTGCCACGAGCATCATAATAATTTTCTTTTTCATAACTTTTGTTTTTCTTGTTGTTTTCATTACTATCTGGCTGCAAAGTTAGTCGTTTTCTTTCACAATTCAAAATGATTTGACGATATTTTTTTCAAAACATTTGGTCGTTTCAGTCGAAAAACGTAACTTTGCAAGCACCTAAAAACAAGAATATGAGGAAAACATTATTGCTGGCACTTTGGATGTTGATGTCGCTGACCGTAGCGGCACAAGTGGAGTTTATCGTGAAAGGCATTGCACATAAGGATGCCAAGACTCTCATGATGATAAATTTAGCCAATGCCCAGGGTCAGCCTGAGAGTGTGGAGGTAAAGGATGGGCAGTTCACTGTAAAAGGGAATAAGCCCGAGGGTACGGTGATGACACTGTTTGACCGCGAACACCGTATGCAGAGTTTTTTTATTGTTGACGGCTCCACTGTGGAACTTGATATGAACACTGATGTGGCCAGTGGCTCCAAGCAGAACGAACAATTGTCGGCTCTTGTGCAACAGCTGAACAAGACAAATGATGAAGAGATTATAGAAAAGGTGTTGCGCCAAGCACTTGTTGATAACCGTGACAACGCTGTCGGTGCCTTTGCACTCAATTATCTGATGTACAGTCTCACATACGACGAGCTGAAGGAGTCCATGGAGCGTGACGACCCCTATCTCAGCAACCCGCTTTGTGAACAGGCTCGTCAGCGTCTGAAAGCACTGTCGTTGCGTGCGCCTGGTACGATGTTCAAGGATTTGGAGGAGGCCGATACACTGGGCATCAGCCATAAGCTCAGCGAATATGTGGGTCGCGGTCAGTACGTACTCGTCGACTTTTGGGCTTCATGGTGTGGCCCCTGCATGATGGAGATGCCAAACGTGAAGGCCAACTACGACAAGTATCATCCCATGGGATTCCAGGTTGTGGGCCTTTCTTTCGACCGCTCTGCAGATGCCTGGAAGAAGGCCATCCGCGAAAAACAATTGAACTGGATTCACCTCTCTGACTTGAAATACTGGCAGACCGTTGCCAGCTCTACCTACGGCATTCGTAGCATTCCGTCAAGTATTCTGTGTGACCCCGAGGGAAAGATTGTAGCTATTGACCTGCGTGGCAAGCAGCTAGGAGAGTATTTGGAGAAAATATATGAAAATAATAAATAATTAATACTACTATGAAATTAACTGGAAGAAGAGAGAGTTCAAACGTGGAAGATCGCCGCGGCATGAGCACGGGAGCGAAGGCTGGCATTGGTGGCCTAGGTGGAATTATTGTAATTGCACTGATGACCTTCCTTTCGGGAGGCAATTTGGGCGATGTCGTGAACAACGTGGTGCAACAGGGCGGGCTTGGCTCTGTGCAGGAAGAGCAGGCAGAAGGCCAGCGTGAGTTCACTGAAGAGGAACAAGAACTGGCCAAGTTCTCACGTGTCATCCTTGCCGGTACGGAAGATGTATGGACAAAGATTTTCAAGGAGGAAGGTCTGGGCACCTACACACCACCCACACTGGTGCTGTTCACCAGTCAGGTCAACTCAGCCTGCGGATCGGCAACTGCTGCTGTGGGACCCTTCTATTGCTCTGGCGACCAGAAACTGTACATAGACCTGTCGTTCTTCTCCATGATGAAGCAGCAGATAGGTGCCGACGGTGACTTCTCCTACGCTTACGTCATCGCCCATGAGGTAGGTCACCATGTTGAGTATCTCACTGGTACGCTCAACAAGGCCCATCAGGCTATGAATCAGACTGACAAGGTTAGTGCCAACAAACTCAGTGTACGACTGGAACTTCTGGCCGACTTCTATGCTGGTGTGTGGGCACATCACGACAACAAGATGTACAACTCCATAGAATATGGTGACCTTGAGGAAGCCATCGATTGCGCCAAGAAGATAGGCGACAACTACTTACAAGAGAAAGCCCGTGGCTATTCGCAGCCCGAATCATTCACTCACGGCACCTCAGCCCAGCGCATGAAGTGGCTCAAGCTAGGCTTTGATACGGGCGACATCCATAAAGGTAATACTTTCGAGCAAAGCGATTCCGAACTGTAGTCTATATTCAGTGTTAATGTTCATATAAGTAAATCGGTAAAAGTGGAAACGCTTTTACCGATTTGCTTATATGCTCGACATGAGCGTGGAATTTTTTCAGTTTGTTGTTGTACATCCGTTGCGATGTGTGTTAAGGATGAGCCAGGCACCGAGCACTTGCAGGAGCAGGCCTGGCCAGCCGATGGTGAAGTCGGCTATGGTGGCACTGATGCCGCCAGTGAGTACGAACTCGCCCAGGCAGCCCACTGCCTTGCTGACGAGCACGATGGCTACGAGCAGTGGGAGGCTGACGACACAGAAGCGCTGTGCGGCCAGACCAGCCACAAGAGCCAGTACGGCAAGCTTCAGCGTCATGACAGGAAGTATGCCCCATGCAGGCATACCAGTGAGCAAATGGTTGGCAAGAGGTGACAGAAGGGCAGCTAGCAGGCCAGTCTTCCATCCGAACTTGTAGGATCCGGCAAGTATGACCAGCGAGAGGGGCGAGAAGATGATGCCACCTTGCGGAAAAAGATGAAACACTCGGGGCAGAACCAGATTGCAGGCAATGAACACCGCTGCCCACAAATAGGTCTTCGCCTCGTTGAAATTCAAAGCATAAAGTCTTACTGTAGTTTCCATAATATGTTTGTTTTTGTTGCTTAGGAGGAAAGGGTCAGAAGTTTACGCTCACGCCGCCCATGAAGGTGGCGCGTGGCATAGGATAGCCAGCGTTGATCTCGTATTTCTGGGCCAGAAGGTTCTCGCCGCGTGCCCACAGACTAACGGCTGCGGTGGCCTTGAAGGTTACGCTGGCATCGAGGAGCCAGAAGACTTCCGTCTGCTCAGTGGCTCCTACAGTGGTGTAGAGGTCGTTGATGTGCTGAAGACCAAGAGTGGCCTGCCACGGGCCGCAGTGGTAGTCGGTGGCGAGATGACCAGTAAACTTAGGAGCACCGATAATCTTGTTCTTCATGTGGAGCAGCGACGTGTTGGCCCGCAGATTCCAGTGGCTGTCCACGCGATAGGCGGCCTCTGCCTCGAGACCGTAGTTCTCTATCTCGCCTGTGTTAACGTTGCGTGGCGTGCCATCGACAGTAACAGTCTGGATCATGTTGTCGCCCTTGAGATAGAAGATGTTCAGACCGTAGGACCAACAGCCAGGGCGATGACGCCACGACAACTCATAATTCCAGATACGTTCGGGCTCGAGGTCGCTATTGGCAGACTTGTATAGATAGAGTTCCTTGGGTGTGGCATTGCGGAAGCCCTTGCTTGCCATGGCCTTCACTTCGCCTGCCGCAATGGGGCGGAGGACGATGCCTGCCTGGGGAATCCACTCGCTGCCGGAAACGGAGTGGTGGTCGTAGCGTAGACCGGCATCGACAGTGAACCAGGGAAGCAAGTCCTGACGGAAGTCGGCGTAGACGGCCATTTCGTTGGCATGCGAGTGAGAACTCTGCATGAGGCGCTGGGGGGTGCGGACGATGTCGCCCGTCTCACGATTGGTGTAGTAGGCACGCCCGTAAATGTGCTGATAGTCGATGCCCACTGTGGTACGGTTGCCACAGAACAGCTGGGCAGACTGGTACCAAGACACGCCAGCCACAGCATCCTTAGAACGGAAGAGGTCGGTCTGGGGGGGGCCACCAACAGCGTTGTAGCCGTCATTGATCTTGTGGCGTCCAAAGTTGTCGTAGATGCTCAGTGCACCGCTTGTGAGGTTGTAATGGTTCTCTATGGCCAGCGATACCTCGCCACGGGTAATCCACTGGTCGTTTTCAAGTTTAGGCTGGTCGGTGGTTCCAGGGTTAGAGGCGTTCCAGTGGGTGAGGTTGCCGTTGAGCGAGGCACTCCAGTGGTCGTTGAGGTCATAGGCCAGACGGAGGAAGCCACCGTACTGTTCAAAGCCCATGTGGGGGCGGTGATTGTCAGTACGATTGTACTGGGCAGCAACCGTGCTGCTCAGCTGACCATGGCGAACCTGATTGGAGGCTTCGGCCTGAATGGTTCCATAGCTGCCTGCACCTACGGTGGCGGTGGTTGATACATGGTTGCCACCAGAGGGGCGGCGGGTGACGATGTTGAGTACGCCGCCCATGGCGTTACTGCCGTAGAGCACCGAGGCGGGGCCTCGCAACACCTCAACCCGCTCAGCCATCATGGTCTGATAGCTGTCGGAGATGGGATGTCCGTAGATGCTCTGATACTGAGGATGTCCGTCGATAAGTACCATCAGTTGGCCAGTACTGCCAGTGATGCCGCGCAGGTTGATGGCACCTGCAGCATTAGTAGATACACCATAACCCATCATGGCTCGGCTGGTGACGAAGAGTCCTGGCACCTCACGCATGACGGTGGGCAGGATGCTGGGTTGGTGCTCGGCCGTGAGACGTTCGCGCTCAATGATGGTCACGGTCATGGGCAGATGACGCACGTCGGTAGCACTGCGGGTTCCGGTAACCACAACTTCACCCAAGGATAGCGAATCAAGGGATTGGGCCTGTGCTGCAAAGGTTGCAGCGAGAAGGCAGGCTGAAAGAATGCTTCTGTTCATTGGTCTATATTTGTGTGTTCACCCTCGTGCCATCTTATAAATGGCTTCCATGTCAGTGGCGTTGATTGCCTTCAGCTGGCCGCAGGTTCGCTGGTAGTCCCGGCTGCATTTGCGGGTCATCTCTTTGATTTCCTCGTCGGTAATGTCGCGTCCGATGAGTTCCTTGATGTTGATAGGCATGCCGATGGCGTGGTAGAATCGTTCCATGGCTTCGATACCCTTAATGGCTGTGCCCTCAGCATCGGTAAAGTCGTTGGGAACATCCATCACATTGACGGCAAAACGCACGAAACGGCTTAGGTTCTCATGCATCACATAGCGTGCCCAACTGGGCCATATTGCGGCAAGACCTGCACCATGGGTGACATCGAACATGCCGCTAAGCTCATGCTCCAGCTGGTGCGTAGACCAGTCATCGCTAAAACCGCAACCCGTGAGTCCGTTGTGCATCAGACTTCCACCCCACATAATCTGGGCTCGGTAACGGTAGTCTTCAGGATTCTTCAGCACGGCGAAGACAGCATTCTTCATGCTGCGCAGCAGGGCCTCGGCTATGTCGGTGGTGATGTCCATGTCATCGTCCTTGGTGAAGTAGCGTTCCATCGTGTGCATCATCATATCGGTGACACCGGCTGCCGTCTGATAGGGTGGGAGCGTAAAGGTGCGTTCCGGATTCATGATGGCAAACTTCGGACGAGAAAGAGAGTTGGAATAGCCCAGCTTCACGTCGCCGTCCTCATTGGTGATGACCGATGCTTCACTCATCTCGCTGCCAGCAGCCGGGATGGTCAGCACCGAAGCCACGGGCAGCATAGTAGTGGGCGTGCCCTTTCCCAAATAGATGTCCCACACATCGCCCTCGTAGCAGACACCGTAGGCAATACACTTGGCAGAGTCAATCACACTGCCACCACCCACGGCAAGGATGAAGTCAATGCCCTCTTTCTTGCAAAGCTCAATGCCTTGCTTTGCCAGTGACAGTCGGGGATTGGGTACCACACCGCCAAGTTTCACATAAGCAATGCCATCCTCGTCAAGCAGTCCGCAGACTTTGTCGAGTAATCCTGACTTAACGGCACTCTGTCCGCCGTAATGTACCAGCACCTTAGTGCCACCATATTTCTTTACCAGAGCAGCTACCTGCTCCTCCGATTTCTTGCCGAACACCACTTCGGTCGGTGCATAGTAAATAAAATCTCTCATAACAATATTTTGTTTTTTAATTATTTGTTTTCTGACCATGTAGCTTCCAGTCGATGAAGCATTGTGGTGCTTTCACCACATGTGCCTGTGTGCTGTATGTGAATGCCGCCGAAGGGATTGGAGTCAACGGTGGCAGACAGGCTGACGTCATGGGGCAGCGCGCTGTCGGCAGGTTTGGGGGTAGTGGTCTCGACCTGGGCGGTGAGCAGACCGCTTTCGTAGGCCAGTGAGATGGTGCAGCCCGTTCGGTAGCAGGTGGCACTGACTGGATCGGTCAGCGGGGTGACGTGCCCGTCCTTATATTCCACTAATAGGAAGTCTACGGCTTTGGCATGCTTCACGGTGCGGACAATACGCAGGCCGTAGCCCGTCAACGTGCGGGTGTCGAACTTCAGGCAGACATCCATATACTGGCCAGTAGCTGAACCGAACCCCTGGCCAGCGGTCTTGGTGGGGTCTACCTGTAGTGTCAGCGTCATGTCACCGTATGTCCGGTCTGAGGGTGTGTACATCAGACGGGCACCGCGCTGTGCCTGCAGGAGTCCCCTGCCTACAGCACCATTGAAGCCAGTTCCATATTCCCACATGGGTTTCTTGCGGTCGAAAGTCCATTCGAATTCTGCTGTGTCCTCCGGTTTGTAGCCATCGGCATGCCATGTGTCGGGGAACAATCCTTCGCTCCATTCGCAGGGAATGTCGCGGAAGTCGGTCACCAGACTATTTGCTTCTTTGATGTCCGTTGCTTTTATCTGGTCGCTGATCACCTCCTTGGTAGTTCCTTCCTCACTCCTGTCGTGAGCCGCATGAATAGAGGCAATAAGTCTGCGGCCTACGTCACCCGGACGGAGTCTGTAACTGCGCTGGGGCCCCCTGTTGATCCACGCCACGCAAGCCTCTTCAAGAATGTCGTCTTCATCCAGTCGGCTCCAAGTAATGTCCGACCGGTCTTTATGCCCCCGCAGGTCAAGGCTGTAGTCCAAATAGGCCGTACCGTTTTCTATTCTGACTACTGGGTCTTCCAGGAAATCGGGCGGTGCCAGCAGCGATGGTTTCACCACGACATGACAGGCCGCCTCGCGACCGTCATCGGTGTAGGCAGTAATACAGAAGCTCACGTCCTCATTGGTCTCGTTCGACAGATTGAAGGTAGCCTCGCCCTCTTCATCCTGCGTGATCAGTGCAAACGATTCATAGAATGTCTCGACACGCCACTTGGCATCACTTTCGGAAGTCAGCGTGAGCTTGGCTGGCGAATGCACCTTTGCCTCCTGCTGGCTGATGGAGAGGAAGGGAGCCTTCGACTTACTGCCATTCAGGACTGGTGACTTTTTCATGACAATCGTGTTCTCCTGCTGACGGTTTCCAACGACGTAGGGCTTGCCATTCAGGGTGAAGTTCTTCTGATAGCAGCGCAGCCATCGCTGCGGATAGGCCGTCCAGCCAATGTAAAGGTTGTTGTCGGGAGCATGGTAGCGACTATCTATAAGCGTGATAGGACCGCCTTGTTTGCAGAAATACATCTCACGGCTGGGGCCTTTCACGTAGAAATCGCAATCTATGAACATCGCTCCCCGACCAGAAGTGCTCCAGAAAGGCTTCTGTCCGTAGAAGTCGAAGTTGCAATGGCGATAGACGGCTGATCCGTTTAGCGCGTCGTCAGTACACTCAAAGTGACAGTCCTCATAGTACGATTCCTTGGCACCGTTCAGCGGGTTCAGGTTCAGACGGCTGATAAAGCTGACGTTCTTGGCTCCTAAGTAGCGGCCATGAACGTAGCCCACATGGGCTTGAGTGATGGCATCGCTGCGTTTCTTGCGTGATAGGGCAGGATTGAGCGGATAGTTAAGGTCAACGTTGCAAAAATTGCCAAGCGTCAGGTTCTCCACCCGAACCGAGTCGCACCAGATGTCAAACATCGTGAAGTTGCCCACAGCTCCCTGCATCTGTCCGCGTGCAGAGGCAAGTATGGTATGGCTTGCATTGGTGTCAAGGCCCACAAGGCACAGCACCTTGCCTCGGATGACGCAGCCAAAAGGCTCGCGCCCGTTCTCTCCGCGCACAACCTCGGGATGGTCGGGGTCATCTATCCAGTAAACACCAGGTCGTATGTAAAGTGTGGTGACGTTGCCAAAATGAGCCACAGCCTCGCGAAAGTTGTTATAGACGTAAGGCTTTGAGGCAGCCTCCTCGTTGGTGAGTGACCCGTCGAGCAGTAGATGACTTTCGTCAAGTGACGGAATAATCTGGGCTGTTACTTGTCCGGACAAGACAAGCATCAGCGTGAGAACGGTCAGAAAGAACGTTTTTTTTATCATCGTTTAGTTTGCGTGTACGATCAGTTTATCTTCACTCAGATTCATTCATATTGTTTGTTATCTTTATATTTAACGTTGAAAGCCTTTAAATATTATTATAGTGCTGCTGTATTTATTGCCCACGTCTGTCGCTATTGCCCCATTTCTTATCGTAACGTCCTTCGGTGTCGACCTTTCCACCGAACATGTTCAGACGGTAGCGCACATGGAGCATGGCATAAGAGTTGATACTGTTATAGCGGGTGTCGCTGCGCCCGTTGGCATTCACCCATCGCTCATAGTTCGACTGCTGTTTCAACAGGTCGTAGAAGTTCAGGGCCACAACCAGTGTTTTCGACTTCAGGAATGTTTTCGATATCTGTCCGTTCCAGATGAGTTCGTTTGTGTTCGACGACGGGTCATTATATCCGCGGCGACTGTTCTCATGGAGGTTGGTTGAAATCTCAAACCCCTGCGGCAATCGCAGCATCAATTGTCCGCCGTAGCTGAAACGCCACGTGTCGAGATCGGCCGATGGCTGTAGCTCGTTGCGCGAGTGCTGGTAGTTAAGGCTACCGTCGATTGTCACTTCGAGCCAGTCGTTTCTGAAACTGGCGTTCAGTCGCTGGTTCAGGTTGGTGGTCTTCGTTGTGTTCTTAGCTGCGTCGGCCTTCTGCCGTGCCACATAGCTCACATAATTATTATAGCGCACGCGCGTGTCGGAACCAACATTCCAGTGGGCAGCACTGTCTATGGCTGTGCTGAAATTCAGACCGCCGTCGGCATTCCAGTTGCCGTTGATGTTCTCCGGCCGCGACAGGCTTCCGCCCGTATTGGCGTCGTAGTACACAAGGTTGGAGATTGAGTTGCGTATATGGCGGTAGTTGCCGTAGACGACAATCGAACGCTTGTGCTTCTGGATATAGTTGTTGTAGTACAAGTTCAGTGAGTTAGTGAACTGTGGTTTCAGTCCCGGGTTACCTTGGGTGATATAGAGGGGATTTGAATCGTCGATGATGTCGAGCAACTGCGTGATGTCGGGCTGACGGGTGTCGCCACGATAGTGAACCCAGATGTTCTGCTGGTCACTGAACTTGTAGTGGAAGTCGATGGTGGGAGTGAAGTTGACCACGTTGCGCACCGTGTCAACATATATTCCACGATAGTCCTGAACGAAGTTCGAGTGCTGCGGCTGTACCAGGAACCCCACGTTGTAGTCGTATTCCTCCTGCCAGTGGCGCAGGGTGAGGCGTATGTTGTGGGTGTAGTTCTTGTATTCTGAGTAGCGGCTGAGGTTCTTGTCAAGATACATTGCTTCCAAAGTAGCCTGGTCATAGGCTCCAACCCATGGATTCCACTCACGGTATTCGGGCGTGATGCCTGAGAAGGGATTCATGGAAAGATGACTGAAGTCGTAGGTCTGACGGTCGCTCTTGTTCTGGTTGTAGCGCAGTTCGTAGTTGGCCTGCAGGTGGGCACCTTTCCAGAGCGGTTCGCTGTAAAGGGCGCTGAGCACGTAGCCTTGGTTGTCCGAGGGTGTGGTGTTGTAGCGGGCAGTGAAATAGGTGGAGTCTTCGCCTGCTGCATTCTTCACTCGGTGCAGGTAGACTTCGTTGTTCGAAGCGTTGCGGTTCTCGCTGTCACCCAGCGAACCTTCCACGCGCAGGGTGACATTACGGCCTTTGGGATTAAGCCTACGATAGAATTGTAGCATGGCCCAGGCATTCTTGTTCTCGCCATAACTGAGACTGGCACTGTGGTTGTGGTTAATCTGATGGGGATAGAGTGGGGAAGAGGTGTCGTGGACCATTTCGAGCGGGGCTGAACTGTAGAGATAGGGGTCGTCGTCGAAGGTGGCACTGGCCGAAGTGCTGGTGCCGTCGTTGGTGCCGATGCTTCCGTTGGCACGCAGCAACAGGTTGGTCAGCGTGTCGGGCTTCCACTCCACACGCAAGTTGCCGTTCCAGTTGTTGCTGCGTGATAGACTCTTCGAATAGCTGTTTGAGAATGTTCGAGATGTCTCGCTGTAGAAATTTTCGCTGGAGTTCTCGTTCTGGTTGTCACCATCGTTGTGGTTCCAGCGCAGCGATGCGTCCATTTTCAGCTTTTCGCTGTCATCATAGTTTAAATTTGCGCCCAGCATCTTACGGGCATTTAGACCACGTCTGTTCCACCATCCGGCATTCTCCTCCTTGTTGTTGAAATTGCCCATGAGCACGAAGCGCGTCTTGTCGGTGAAACTCGATCCCATGCCGCGTGAGGCGTAGCGGTGGTGTGTGCCGCCCGCTAAGTCCAGGTTCGTCATATAGCCACGGTTCATGCCCTTCTTGATGGTGAAGTCGATGACAGTTTCCTTGTTGCCGTCCTCAATACCGGTGATGCGGGCTTGATCGCTCTGTTGGTCGTAGAACTTCATGTTCTGGATGATGTTCACGGGAATATTCTTCAGTGCTGTCTCCACGTCGCCAAGCATGAACTCCTTTCCGTCGAGCAGAATTTTTTTCACCGCCTTGCCGTTGATGGTGATGTTGCCATCCTCGTCGACTTCGGCACCGGGAATGCGCTTGATCAGTTCCTCAATGGGTGAGCCTTCGGGCGTTCGATAGGCATCAGGGTTGTAGACCAACGTGTCTTTCCTTACGACAACCTGGGCGGTGCGGCCTGTGACCACAGCTTCCTTCAGCATCGTCAACTCCGACGTCATCATCAGTTCACCCAGTTCCACGCTCTGGTTGCGTCGCAGTGTCACTTCTTGCTGAATGGGCTTATAACCCACCGACGAAATCTTCAGCCGGTAGATGCCGTTAGCTGGTGCTTCGATTGAGAAATTGCCCTGTAGGTCGGTAATCGTACCGCCTACAAACGTTGAGTCGCGCTGTCGGAACAATTGCACGGTGGCCTGCACCATCGGTTCCTTCAGTTCGTCATCCTGTACATTACCGCTAATGGTCAGTCCGCGGTCTTCTGACTGTGCAGAAACACCGAGCGACATGGCTAAGAGAATAGAAAAAAGAAATAAGTAACGTGTCATTTGTTTACATGTACATTTTCCCTTTGATAACTGTATTAAGGCTGTATACAACTTGTATTTACGTAGAATACAACTTGTATTTAGGTCGAATACAACTTGTATTTATGCTGAATACAAATTGTTCTACACCTTCTTCGTACTGTCGCGCAGTTCTAATCGTGCATTGACCACGACATGTTGCACGCTGTCGTCACCATTAATTTGGTCGAGCAGCAGGCGGAATGCCTTGGCACCGATTTCCTTCAGGTTCTGCTTGACGAAGGAGATGCGCGGGTGGGACATCTCTGATACCCAATCGCTCATATATGCAATCACGGCCACATCGTTGGGGATGCAAAGCCCCCGGCTGATAATGGCCTGTATGGCGGAGATAGCCAGCAGACCATGGGAGGCGAGGATGGCATCGGGCGGTTCTGGAAGGTTGAGCAACTCAAAGGTGTCGGAGAGTCCTGAATTGAAACTGATGTGGTTGCACCTCACCAATTCTGTGCGGATGGGAACATCGCGTTCGCGCAAAGCCTCCAGATAGCCGTGCTTGCGGTCTACGGTTTGTTTCATCTTGTTGGGTCCGCCGAGAAATGCAATGCGTTGTGCACCACCATCGATGAGGCAGTTGGTGACATGGCGGGCCGAGGCGGCATCGTTGATGATGACCGACGAGATGTCAATGTCGGGCACCTGGTCGAAGAGTACCACTGGGATGTGGGCTTGACGGAGCTGCAGCAGATGACGGAAGTCGGTGGTCTCCTGCGAAGGGCAGATGATAATACCTTCTACGTGCATGTTCATCAGCAATTCCAAGCAGTTGACTTCGTTTTCGTATTTGTCACCTGAATCGGTGATGATGCACATGTAGCCGTTTTTCTTGGCATCGGCTTCGATGCGCTTCATGATATGGGCGTAATGGTTGAATGAGATGTCGGGCACTACAATGCCAATAATATGGGTGGTGTCGTAGCGCAGACTTACGGCAAAAGGGTTGGGACGATAGCCTCGTTCTTCGGCCATCTGTTCGATTTTCTCCTTCAGATCGGGACTAACACCGTCGAGTCCTCTCAATGCCCTCGAAACGGTTGAGACATTGATACCGAGCATCTTGGCTATGTCGCGCTGTGATATTCGTTTCATAATTCGGGGAATGGGGAATATTGATACGACAAAGATAATGATTTCTGATAAGAAAAGCAGCAACAAAACGGGGAACTGTTGCGCAACGCGTTGCTTATGTATGTAAAAAAAAGCCGCCGGTTTTCACAAACAGACGACTCATTACTCGAAAATCTTATTATTGTGTTCTTATGTTGGTTTTTTACCAATGCAAAAATAGTTATTATTACAATATTTCCGATTACTTTTTTATTAAAAACACATCGCAATGCGTTGCGCAACAGTTTGCGAAGAATTGAGGAGGATTGAAGTTTTTATTCTTTTTCCTGCTTTTTTCTTTCCTGTTCAGATTATATTTCCTAACTTTGCAGTTGTAACTATAACTCAATTATCAAGCATTCGATAAGTATGAGACATTCAGGACTTTTTAATCTGACTGCTATTGTCTTTGCATGTTGCTGTGTTTTCGCAGGATGCAGTTGCGAAGATAATGACGGAAAGGGTGGGGCTGCTCCAGAGGAGGATGCAAGCCAGTTTGTTGTGTTAACCGATGTCGTGCCCGATGCCATCCTTGAGATACGCTATTTCGGCACTTATAATTTCGTAGGAAGCCGCATTGACGGTTATCTGGAGCCTACGGCACTGCTGACGAGGGTGGCTGCCGACAGTCTGAAGGCCGTGAGCGACGATGTAAAGGCTCAGGGGTATCGCCTGAAAATCTATGATGCCTACCGTCCGCAGAAAGCTGTGGATCATTTTGTACGATGGGCGGCTGATATTCCTGATACCTGTATGAAGGCTTACTTCTATCCTGACCTTGACAAGGGGGTGCTCTTTGACCAGGAATATATCTGCTTGAAGAGCGGACACACTCGCGGTTCAACCCTTGATTTGACTCTTTTCGACATGAATACCGAAAAGGAACTCGACATGGGGGGAACCTTTGACTGGTTCGGACCTGAAAGCCATCCTGACTTCTGCGGCAATCCCGAGACAGGTGATTATACGG
>CAMZBS010000033.1 GCA_947304695.1 uncultured Prevotella sp. | reverse complement strand
AGACCCTGAGCGGCGTGCTGTCAACGAAGCTGATACCCGTACATTTGCCCAGCAATACTTTCTTGATGAAGAGTGCCAGGGGAATGGCAACGTCCTTCTCCAGTTCCACAAAGCGGTTATAGGATACCAGTTCTGGGAACTGGCGACGGAGATGGTTGCTGACATGTTCTAGATAGTAATGCTTCAGGCAACGGTAGCCCGAACCATGAAACAGGATTATTATCACCATGACTTCCGCCTTCGAAAGTGTCCCGTCACGGTGGTATTCTCGTTTTTGGGCCTCTTTAATGGTATATTTTGCCATCATTGCATCATAAAATTTGCAAAAATCATCTGCCATACAGAAAATTTCAGTAACTTTGTCCTCGGTAAACATTAGCGATATCTTTTAGTGAACATTTGTGGTTTGGTCACTACAAAGTTACTAAAAATATCGCTAATTACCTAATAATCAGATGTTTATTTTGTAACTATTTTCGTCGAGCTCACGTTAATTAGTATTATCGACCGAGTAAAGACAACACCAAGAATGGTACACGAACTGAGTGATAGCCATTCGATGCTGCGTAATCAAAAGGTAACCAAAACCGTCATCACTGATTGAAGCATGGTAACAAGGAGGGCGTATCAAAAGTAACATTTGGTACGCCCTCTTTTTTTATACACCTAGCTTTGCACTACTTGCTTCGGAGCAGGCGGCCGTCGCTGGTAACTCCGGCAGCGGACATTTTGATGCGTGTCTGCTTGGAGTTATTATAGAAGGTGGCGGTGAAACGGCCCTCTTCGTCTGTCATGGCATTGGGATTCCAATAGAGCGTGCGACGGTAGTCGGTAGGTTCTGCAGGACGCTGCTGACTGTAGTCGGGCTGGTAGAAATCCTCCGGGTAGCTGAAGCCATGGAAGAGGATGTGACGGTCACGGAAGGTGGGCTGCACGCCGTCGTCGGGGATGAGATCAAGCTCGATAGTGACATCAGGCGAATGGCTCTCCTCGACCATCAGCGAATCCTCAGTGCGAGGTTCAAAATCGGTAAACACACGAATGTTGCGCAGCCGCTTCAGCATCAGGCGGTCGTAGAGGTACTGCGAGGTGCGGTTAGCCACAAACATGAACTCTTCTAAAGGTGCATAGTTACGGTAGTAGACATGGCCCTCGATGCGACCGTCTACGTTGTACATGCGGTAATGGTTCATATTGCCATAAAGGTACTTAGCCACCTGAACGGGGAACTGGCGCATGTCGAGCATGCCGAACGAAAGGCCACGGTCGGTCATGTCGTTGTAGAGGTCGTAAGCATCCATGACGAAGGCGGGCTTTTTGTAGTCGATGGCACGGCGGCCACGGCGCTTACCCTTCACGTTGACATTGCCCAGCTGATGGACATCGTTCTCCATGGACAGTTCGGAAACGGTGTCGATGAGCATCTCGAAGTCTATTTCGGGCTGATGCTTCTCGTAGTAGTTGTAGTCGTGGGTGTAGATGGGGAAGAACACATCGCGTTTCACATAGAAATCCGGAAAGGCTCTCTCGTCAAGAATATATTTGTCCTTACGCGAGGCCATGTTGCGTTTCACGCTGTCCTTCTCCTTATATGCCTTCATGTTCAGGTAAGCATCACCGTAGAATGGCGGTACATTGATGCGGAAATGGCCTTGGTCACTGGTCTTCTGGATAGTGCCCACGATCTTGTCGCCTATAACCATTTCAGCCTCAACAAGCACTTCATATTTCAGGTTGCCGTGGTTTACACCTAGCGAGGCATTGGCATCGGAAAGGTTCTCCAACGACGCAACCTCGGAGGTAATCATCTCGGGAGCCGACTCCACCATTTCGGACTCCGAACCTTCCTGTTCGCTACCGTCAGCATATTCTTCCGGCTTCTTGTCGCCTGAAGAGCCTCCGGCGTATTTGCCATACTGCCAATAGGAGATTTCCTCGACGCCCAGTTCAGGATCAAGGTCGCCCACAGGCGTGATGCTCAGCATTTTGAAGACGTTGCCCTCGACGGTGAGCGACGTTTCCGGCTCGTAGCGCATCTGACGGGCGGTGTCAGCCAGTTCCTGCCACTTGTATTTGCGCCAGCCCTGCACCATCATCAACAGGTCAAGATGACGGCGGTGAGTGGCATCATCGGCTTCGAAATAATGGGCGGGATAGGCAATAAAACCGCGCAACTCGCTGGAGAGAAGCATCGACGTGAGCAGGTCGTTGTTGTCGTAAGAAGGCTCGTCGGTCTGGGTGTCGCGAATGGACACCGAAATGTTGGTGGGTTCGGTGACACCCTGACAAGTGATAGGCAGGCTAATCTGCTCGTATGGTTCATAGGTGTGGGTGGTAACAATCGGTGCTGTTATCAGGTTCTGGTCGAGTTCATGATTGTTGACAAAGAACAGGCGGTCGGCCAGTATCTGCCCCTCATCGTTGAAGAGCGTCACGTCGCACACGCCAGAAGGCAACTCGCTGACAGGCAGGTCAATGTCGGCCTGACCAGCAGAAAGATCAACTTCCTGGAAATGTTTCAGTGAACCACGGCAAAGCACCGAAATGGCATATTGCCGACCAGGCATCAAGCCACGGGCAGCTATCTTAAGCTTGTTGCCTTCCAAGTTGAACACGGCTCCTGTCTCTTCAATCTTCGGCAGATTGAAGTCATATTTCTTTCCACGCCAGGTAAAATATGCCTTAGGACGCTTGTTCATAGGCGTGATGGAGAACGTGCCGCGTCCCATGTATTCCGTAGAAATATCCAATGTGCCCTTGTCGCTTTCCACCTTTCCTTTCATGTTAACTGCTTCGCCGTTCTGATCGGTGATGCTGAAGGCCACGCGGTTCTCAATGCCCTGCACCAGATGGCCGCCTTCCGGATAGAAACTGACAATCAGTTCGTCTTTCTTCTGCCGGGGCACACGGGTCTTCGGACGCTGATACATACGCCGAGTAATATAGTTGCCTGCTTCCTCGGGCTTGCTGTAGATGGGCAGAACCCGGGAATAGAGACCGTCCCAAAGGCGGAAATAGTCGGCAGCCATCTGTTTGTTGTAGAACCACCAGGTCTCATCCTGACGGTAGCGGTGATGGTCTACATTGAAGTTCAGCTGCCAACGGGTATAGGCACGCAGT
This sequence comes from uncultured Prevotella sp., assembly GCA_947304695.1. The sequence continues at coordinate 18,710 of CAMZBS010000033.1, read as the reverse complement.
TCATAGTAACCGGAATAGAGTGAATCCTCCAACACGAACTGACCGCAGGTGTGGCCTGTCGGACTGACGATGATGTTCTGGCGCTCTACCACCATGCCGTCTGGCGACAGCAGCTCCACGTAAAGAATGCGGCTCATGTCAGTGGGATGAAGGTTGTCGGCCCGCACCACGTATGCTTTGTACCACAAAGTGTCCCCCACGAAATAGCACGTGTTGTCCGTATGAACATAGACTTTCTCCTGAACTTGCGACAGGGAAGACTGCTCCAATGCCTGGCGAATGTCGTCCAGACTACCTGCACGCAGCGAAGCGGCAGCAACGGTGAGCAAAAGGATGATGTTTGAGAGTTTAGTCATTGTATTCCTGAAATTTTGCGACAAAATTACACAAAAAATTCGGAATCGCCTACAATTTGACTTCACAAATGCTTCACAACAGCCATATTATGCCGTCTCTTCCATGAAAAAAGGAGTGGAGGGGCGTTCAGCTCTTCAGCTTAAACGAGTTCTCAATGCTGAGGAGCTCATCGACAAATGCCCTGTCGATTTTCAGGCGCTTCTCGATCGTGGCGCAGCTGTGCAGTACCGTACTGTGATCACGACCGCCAATAAGCTGTCCGATACGCGATGCAGGCATCTTGGTGTATTTCTGAGCCAGATACATTGAAATCTGACGCACCTGCACATAGTCACGCTTACGGCTCTTGCCATAGACGTTCTGCGGACTGACATTGTAGTGCTGACACACCTTCTCCAGGATGTCGTCGATTGTGAGCGGATGGTTATCGACCTTCACAGCACGCTTGATCACACGCTCAGCCAGTCGCATGTCGATGTTCGTGTTGTAGACAATGCTGTAAGCCATGAGCGAATTGAGCACGCCTTCCAGATCACGGACGGAACCGTTAGCAGTACTTGCAATGAAGGAAATGACATCGGCAGGAATCTTCAGGCCGTCACGACGGCATTTGGAGTTAAGAATGTCGATGCACAACTGCACATTGGGCTTTTCCAGTTCGGCTATGAGACCACAGGAGAAACGCGTAAGCAGCCGGTCCTTGACACCGTCGAGGTCTACTGGCGGACGGTCGCTGGCCAAAATAATCTGCTTGCCCAGACGGAACAGATGGTCGAAGATGTGGAAGAACGTGTTCAGCGTGCCTGGTGAGGTGGCCCACTCCTGCACATCGTCAACAATCAGCACGTCGATGGTCTGATAGAAATTGATGAAATCATTCGTCCTATTCTGACGCACAGCATCAGTGTACTGCACCTGAAAGAGACGTGCAGAGACATAAAGTACACGCTTCTGCGGATACGTATGCTTGCAATGCACGCCAATGGCATTGATGAGATGTGTCTTTCCGCAGCCTGACGGGCCAAAGATAAAGAAGGGATTGAAGGTGGACTTGCCCGGATGTTCTGCAATGGAGAGTCCCACCGTGCGGGGGAGCTTGTTGGAATCACCCTCAATGAAGTTCTCAAAAGTCTTCTTGGGATCCAGTTGTGGGTTCAGCCCCTGCGGCAAGGCAGCATCCAGTACCGTGGGTGCCTTGTTGCCTCGCGTGGTAGCCTGCGGTTCCTCAATATCAGCCTGTTCCTCAGGCTCAATCTTCTGCTGAATGTTATGCTCCTTATCGACAGTCATGCGATAAGACAGACGCACCCTGGTCTTGAAGCTCTGTGCCAGTGCCCAGCCCATCATCTTCACGTAGTGCTGCTCCAAGTACTCGTAGATATACGGGCTTGGAAGCTGCACCAGCACTGTCTTCTCAGTCTCGTTGTAAGACTCGAAGACAATGGGCTCGAACCACGTTTTATATGTCTGCTCCGAAACGTTCTGCCGAATCAATTTGAGGCAGTTGTCCCAAAGCGCCTTATGACTCTGTTGCATCTGGCGTTAGTACTTATTTGATTAGGTACAAGATTGGACTTGTTTTGATTTACACTTCTGTAATTCGAATGCAAAGTTCGTCATTTTTTTTCAATTATGCAAATGCGGATATTTTCGACATCGTTTGTACAAACACCGTAACTTTCTTATACTACGATGGTTATGTTGTTTCACGGTCTATGACGTAAAATACCGCTTGCAAACTTCGAACTTCTTGTTTTCCAAATAGTTATAAAATTATCAATAAGGACTGTCAGCAATTTGTTATTTAGACAAAAATAAAATTACTTGTCTTTTTTGCCAAATACCGAGAAGTGTACATAGCGCTTCGGGTGGGCTTTAAGGTCGATCATCAGCTGGTCGGCATCATGCATTGTGGCATTCAGATTGTTGTACAGACCAGGATCGTGCATCAGGAGTCCAAGCGTTCCCTCATTGCTGTTCAGGGTAGAGGTCATTTGCTGCACATTGGCCAGTGTTGCATCAACCTTGCTCATGGTCGAAGCCACGTCGATTTCACTCAGTTGCTTGGTCAGCGTCTCTGTATTTGTCAGCACGCCATTGGCCTTGTCCATCATGTTCGGCATCTGCTTGTTGAGTGATGCCGTAAGATGATGCAGCTCGTTAGCCGTGGTTGTCAGGTTGGCCGTGATGGCATCCACATTATGCAGGGCGTTGCCCAGTGAAGGATCGGCCAGCAGGGCATTCACATTGGAAAGGATTGAGTCCAGCTTGAACAGCAACGACTCCACATGGGGAATCATGTCGCCAGCCTTGCCCATCATGCCTTTCTCTATGCCGCCGTGTATAGTGTCGCCTAAAGTCAGCACGTCAACGGGGTTGGGACCGAACTTCAGCTCCAGTTTCACGTTTCCCAGCAGGTCACTACTAATCTCTGCCCTTGTTCCCTTGGGCAGACGCAGTTTGGGATTGATGCTCATGACAGCCACAATGTTGTCGGGATTGTCAAAGTCATAGTCTATGCCTTCAACCACACCCACTCGATAGCCATTGGCATACACCGGACTTGATGACGACAGTCCACTGATGTCGCTGAAACTGGCGTAATAATGGTCGTCGGTTGAGAACATGGTAAGACCTTTCAGATATTGCAGTCCGAAAAACAACACCACGATGGCCACAATGGCCACAACAGCTATTTTCACTTCATTCGTTAAAAACTTCATACGGCAGTTATTTCTTTACTTGTTTTTTCTGTTCTTGATATATTCCTGATAGGCAGCACCCGCATCCACCTTCTCATTCCCCCGGAAGGCAATGATGAATGCTTCGGGAAAACTCTTCAGCACGCTTTTGCGTATGCGTGCTATCTCACTATAGTTGGAAGACACTCCCACGGTATATTTCCAGATACCTTTTTCCTTATAACAGTCCACATCCTTGACGCCCTTCAGTCTTTTGTCTGAAGGAGACAGTTTGCGGTCGCTGGTCAGGATTTGCACCTTGAAGATGGTTGACTCTGCGTCGTTCGCGGAAACGGGAGTCAGCAATGGTGTGATCTGTGTGGCAGGCTGTTCCTGTTCTGTACGTTTTTCGTTGTCTGGCTCCGATATAGCAGCAGGAACAGAAGCTGGCTGTTCTTCTTCAGTGACAGTAGCGGGCTTCTCTGCCTTAACAGCTACCGCCGGTGCTGCGGTCTTTCCCGTACGTCGGTTCTTGTATTCCACAAAAGCCTGATAGATGCCACGTCCCATCAGGTCGACGTTCGACTTGTTCAGCAGATATTTCTCCTCGGAAGCTGTCGTGATATAGCCCAGCTCTATCAGGCAGGCAGGCATCGATGTTTCACGCAACACCAGGAAGGCATCCTGTTTCACGCCCTTGTTGGGCCGGTGAGCCGTACTACAGGTGCGTTTCTGGATGAGCTGTGCCAATTCAACACTGGCCGCCATGTTCTTTTCGTTGATGACATCGAAGATGAGCATGCTTTCCGGTGAGCGTGGGTCATAGCCTGAATAATGCTGCTTGTAGTCCTGCTCTATCATGATAACCTCGTTCTCCCGCTGGGCCGCACTGAGCTTCTCGTCGCTACGCTGCAGACCCATGGTATAGGTTTCCATACCGGTGATGGGCTTCTTGCTGGCTACGGAGTTCACATGAATGGATATGAAAGCATCGGCTTTGTTGCGGTTGGCAATGTCGGCACGCTCATGCAGCGGAATGAAGACATCGGTCTTTCGCGTATAGATGACCCGCACGTCGGGGCAGTTCTGCTCCACATAGCTGCCAAAAGCCAATGCCACGCCCAGTGCAATGTTCTTTTCCTTTGCCGTCTTGGTCATGGTGCCGGGATCCTTGCCGCCGTGTCCGGCATCGATTACCAGCACGAATTTATTCTTTGCGGCAGCAAAAGCCACCGTAAAGGCAAACATCATGAGCAATAAGGCAACAATCTTTTTCGACATACGTATAATGACTCTGCAAAATTACAGATATTTTACGAAAAAGGCATCATTCAGCCTTTTGTTTTATCATTTATTAAATGTACCTCGACCCCTGCACCACCGCAGTGAGCCCCCATCGGCGGATTCTCCTTCGTCAGTTTCAGGTCGATGGCGGTAGCTTGCGGATAGCGGTTGAAGATGGCCTGACCAATGCGGCCTGCCACATGCTCCAGCAACGATGACGGCTGTGCCATCTCTTGTTCCACCAGCCGACAGACCTCGGCATAGTTCACTGTATCAGCCACATCGTCGCTCTCCAGAGTCTTTATAATATTATAATGTACGCGCACGGTAACCAGAAACTCGGCACCCACCCTACGCTCTTGATCCATCACACCGTGACAGGCTCGCAACCGCAGCTGCTCTATGAATATCTGACTGGACTGCAGGATCATCATTCTTCCGTTGACAAATCTTCCACGTCTGTTCCTGCTGGCAGGTATTTCTTCAGTGCGCGCTCCACGCCATTCTTCCAGGTGTTGATGTTCTCGCTCTGCAGCTGTAGTGAAGCTACCAGTTTGATGACATGCTCAATGGGCATGCGATAGCGCAGCACACCGGAAATGAGCTTGGCGTAATTCCAGTATTCGGGATTGAAGCGTTCCGAAAGTCCTTCAACCGTGATCTTATAGCCACGGGTGTTGGTAAACTGGAAGTCATAGCGCTTGGTACCATCGGGATTAGTCTGCTTCACAATCTTTCCACGCGACACCGACTTCGGAATCATGATACCTTCGTCATCATCCTGCAAACCCGTGAAAATCTCGTATGGATAGCCATTGAGCAGACCCACCAGGGCCACCCATTTCTCCTTGTTGTTCTGGAAACGCACCACATCGCACTCCAGCACCTGCGGACGCACCTCGACAACCTGAGGCCCTACGCCTACTTTCAGTTCGCCTTCGGGCATCAGCTGGTGCAGGTGAGACAACATGCGCGCCATCTGAGCCTCTGTCATGGCATCGGGCTGCTGTGCTTCCATATTCACCAGTTTCTCAAGCAGTCGCTGTTCGCCGCCCATCGAGGCAAGGAAAGCCTGCAGCGCCTCCTTAAAGGTATATACAACCTGTGAATCCATCTTCTATATCTCCTTTTCTTTGTTTTTTCCGTGCAAAGTTAGTGCAATTTGCGTAATATTCCAAAAAAAAACGTAACTTTGCGGCCATAAACTATAAATAAAACAAATCGAACGATGAAAAGAATGCTGACACTACTTGCACTCTGTGCAAGCATCATGTGGGTGCAGGCAGCCACAGAACAGGACGTGGAAAGCCCTACTGAGGGCGTTGTGAACGGTGAGTTTGTTGCTGAGAGCCAGATGAAGGACGACCTGCTACAGATGCTGGCCAACTTTGCCACCTACCTGAAAAACGACTTCCAAGAGGCCGTTGCACCCAATAGCGTGGGGGAACTTTGTGGATGCTTCAAGGGTGAGAACACCATGGGCAACGACGAGCGCGGTGTGCGTCCCAATGCCGACCTGTCGATGATCTGTGCCTTCCTGGTGAAATACGGAAAAGGCAAGGTGACACTGCCCGACGGCGTAACATGGGAGAAGATTGAGGACATGGCCATGAAGAGCCTGGTCTTTGCCTACTCCACCCATAAAGCCAACAAGCTGAAGGTGTGCGCCGGCAACAACTACTGGGGCTCCACTTCTACGAGCGATGCCGTCTGGGAGAGTTCACTGTGGGCCATGTCGGTGGCCTATTCGGCTTTCTTCCAATGGGAGAAGCTAAGCGAGAAGCAGAAGGACTATATCTACAAACTGCTGAAAGCCGAATGCAACTATGAACTGGGGCGCACCATTCCCACGGGCTATGCAGGCGACACAAAGGCCGAGGAGAACGGATGGGAGGCCGATGTGCTGGCTGCTACACTGGGACTTTTCCCCAACGACGCACTGGCACCCCGCTGGTTTGCCCGTCTGCGCGAGTTCGCCATCAACAGCTACTCGCAGAAGGACGATGCCACAGATGCAACCGTCATTGACCCGGACTATGACAACAAGACAGTGAAAGCCCTTTACAAAGGCCAGAACCTCTACGATGACTTCACGCTACAGAACCATAACTACTTCCATACCTCCTATCAGAACGTGGTCATCCAGGAACTGGGCGAGGCTGCCCTGGCACTCAAGCTGTTCCAGCAGGGGCTCTACGGTGAAGAGAAATGGAAGACCAACGCCCTGATGCACAACAATGACAAGGTGATGCAGGAGGTGCTCTACTGGCTGGCACTGGCCGACGGTGAGCTGGCTATGCCCAACGGCAACGACTGGAGCCTGTTCCTCTACGACCAGATTACCAGCTATTCTACCAACGCCTGCTTCCTGCGCGACCCGCATGCCTTGATGCTGGAGAATCTGGCCTACAAGATGATCAAGGCGCGACAGGCCACCACGACCGATGGTTCCTGGCTGTTGCGCCCCGACGTGGGAGCCCGCCGCATGGGCGTCGAGGCCCATCGCGTGATGATGACCTGGCTCATGCATGAAGTGCTCTCTACAGCTTCGCTCCCTCCCACCCCATGGGCCGACTTCAACCGTACCTATTCGCTGGCAAAAGTTTTCTCCTCGCAGAACATCGTCCGCGCCGCCACCGACTCCCGCTTCACCTGCTTCTCCTGGAGCCAGGGGTTGCAGAGCTACACGGGCTATATAGCCGCCAACTCGGTAGACAAGAACAAAATCATCGTGCCCTTCCGCGCTAACAATACAGGCAACTTCCTGGGGTGGTATGAGGTGCAGGGCAAAGGCACCAACGCCACACCCATCATATCGGGCATCTACGACCTGCGTGGCAACAGTTATGTGATGAACGGCGAGCTGAACACCAACGACGGCACGCTGAACAACCGCTTTGCCATTTACTCTACGCCTGGCAACGCAGTGATTTATATTGATTATGTTCGCGCGAACCAAAATGCCACCATCACTGCCGAGAAGGGCGGACTGATGGCCATCAGCGTCGACGAACTGACGAAGACCCAGCGAACCGTGTTTACAGAAGAACCTGACATACGGTGTCATTGCACTACTTCACAGCAGCTCACAGGCTCGACGTTTACCAAGATCAAAGGCAGTTGGGCAAACATCGACGATGAACTGGGCATCGTTTCATCCACCTCACAGGTGGCTTTCGGTGAAAAGGCCAACAACAATTCAATCATGACCGCGAAGCTCTATACCCTTTATTCCGACCAGAGCCGACAGGTGAAAAAGGATGAGGTGGCAGGCAAACGCTACGCCATCTACTACAGCAAGGTGTCGGCCGACGAGACCATGTGGCTCAACCAGCAAGTATGCCAGCTCCAAGCTACCGACGGTTGGAACGGAGTGATTGCCTTCGACCCCGACAGCACGGGCTATCTGCTGCTCAGCAACTTTGCCTGCGACCAGAAGTGCAGGCTCAGTGGTGTTAGCACCCATCTGGGCTTTCCTGTCTTTAACGTAGAGACTATCGTTACTACGGCAGGTTCTTCAGCCACTTTTGCCGCTGAAGAGAACCATTCAGTCATCAACACACTGAAGTTCTTCATCGAGGGCGAGGGTGTTACAGCCATACAGGAAAAGCAGGATTCTACCGTGATCTACCTTCTCAACAACGTAAAGGGCAAAAACACCATCACAGTGACGGCTGCGGATGGCGGCAGGACGCTGTCAAAGAAGGTGGAACTGAGCAACAAGGTACTGAAGATTTCAATCCGTGGAGGCGAGCTTCTGGTCGAGGAAGCAGCCGGGTTTCCTGAAAAAAAAGAAGAAGACCGCACGACAGGCTACAAGGACATCACCAAGGAGAAGCTTGTGAATGCCTCGTTCGAAGAGGACGAGACCTACGGCAAAGCCGACGGCAATGTCACCCTGGGCAGTGTTGTCTACAATCCCTGCTATGTGAACACCGTAAGCCCCAACAATTCAAAGTGGCCCAACATCCTGCCTGTGAAGGGTTGGAGGTCAGGCAACGGTCTGACCAGCGGTTCCAACTTTGCCCGCATGTACTCCATGCCCTACAGCATGACGCAGTATTGTGTCAGTCCGTCGAATGTGGGCAACTACTCAGCCCGCTGTTCGCGCCCCATTTTCGACGAGGAGTGTGGTAACCGCGTGCTCACGGTGCTCAACTCGTGGGACACGGGGGCAAACGCCATTACGCAGCCTGTGGCCTTGGAACCGGGGAAATACCGCCTGTTGCTTGATGCCCGCTATGAGTGTCCGAACCAGACTGCCAACATCGGCAAGACCATTACTGCCACAGGCAACACCAACTCTTCGCTCATCGGCATCAAGATCGGGACGAAGACCGACTACCGTTATCCTTCAGAGAACGCCACCTGGCAACAGATGTACTTCGATTTCGAACTGGAACAAGCCCAAACGGTGACCATCTCGCTTGGTTTCCGCACTTCGGCCAGCGTTGGTGCTGCCAACAACACGCTGCTTTATATAGACAATGTGCGCCTGTTGGCCGACGAGACAAATGGTTCATCGGGCATCCGTACTGTTGAAACAAATCCTGCCGAAGCCCACATCTACGACCTGCAGGGTCGCCGGGTGGAGCGTCCTTCAGCCGGAATCTACATTCAGGAAGGGCGTAAAATGACGGTGTCGAGATAATAAGAAAACACAGCCATATTCCTGGGTTTTGCAACTACAGCTCAGTAACATGACAGCTGAGCCTTAGTTGTGCCACAATTGAGCCTCAGCTGCAACGCAACTGAGGCTCAACTATAAGGTACTGATAAGCAATGGGTTAGACCTACGATAAGGCAACGGTACGACTACCGTCTGTCTGCTCGCTAATGGTCACCCGCACAGCATCGTCGGGCAGGAGTTCCTCGATGAGTTCAGGCCATTCGATGAAGCAGAGCGCACCGCTGTAGAAGTAGTCCTCATAGCCCATGTCGTAGACTTCCTCCAGTTTCTTGATGCGGTAGAAATCAAAGTGATAGATGGCTGAGGGCTGAGGGCTGGGGGCAAAGGGCCAGGAACCGATGGCATATTCGTTGACGATGGCAAAGGTAGGCGATGTGATGACGTCGCTGACGCCCAGCTCTTCGCAGACGGCCTTGATGAAGGTGGTCTTTCCGGCTCCCATCTTGCCGTAGAAGGCAAACACCGTGCGGCCGTCTATCTGCTGAACAAACTCCCGTGCGGCCTCACGGATATGGGCTAAGTCTTGTATTCTGATTTCCATAGTTTTTTCAAATTAGCGGTTACCGTTCTATTTCTCGAAAGGCAGCGGGCCTTCCTCCTCAGGCTGGATAATGACTTTCATGCCCACAAAGGCGTAACGTTCCTTCAGGTCGATGATGTCCTTGTCGAGCAAGCGGATGCAGCCTTCGCTGGCACGACCGGGAACTGTCTTCTCATTGTTGGTACTGCCGTGGATGCCAATGCCTGAATGGCCGGGCGTGAGCAGCCGCAGGAACCAATGTCCGTAAGCCTTGATGCTACCGCGTCCGTCGTGGAAATCGTGAACCCAAGCCGAAGCGTCCTGAATCTGGGTAATAGAAAAGGGCTTCCCCTTGGGCGATTCAGGCGTACGCATGTCGCCCTTACGCTGCTTGTTGCCCTTGTTCTTGCTCAGACAAACAGGGTAGCGGGCCGTGAGCAGCGTGTCACTGCCCACCACTTCGTAGACGCTCAGATGGAGCTGTTTCTTGGAAACGACAATGAAACACTGCCGGGGATTCAGCACCTTGCGGAAGACGGTGGCCGAACTGGCGGGAATGGCCAGCAACAGGCAGAGGGCTGCTATCAGACCTAATTTACAGAATGATTTCTTTTCCATGTTCTTTTCGTTTTCATTTCGTCACGGTCAGCGTTTCTTGCCAGTGAGCGTGATGATGGGAATCATCATTTCCTCCATCGAGATGCCACCGTGCTGGAACGTGTCCTTATAGTAGCTGACGTAGTAGTTGTAGTTGTTGGGATAGGCAAAGAACGAATCGCCCGTGGCAAAGACATAGCTGGTCGAGAGGTTGGGCGACGGCAGCTGTGCCTGGCGCGGGTCACGGATGACGAAAAGGTCCTTCGAGTCATAGCCCAGGTTCTTACCCAGCTTGTAGCGCAGGTTGGTGTTGGTGTTGCGATCGCCCACAATCTTCACGGGCTTGGTGCAGCGGATGGAGCCGTGGTCGGTGGTCACAATGACCTTGTAGTCAGTCTGGGCCAGCTGGCGGAAGAAGTCGGCAATGACCGAATGACGGAACCACGACAGCGTGATTGAGCGGTAGGCCGACTCGTTGTTGGCCAGTTCGCGCACCATCTTCGACTCAGTACGCGCGTGGGAGAGCATGTCGATGAAGTTGAACACCACCACGTTGATGTCGGTCTTCAACAGCGTGTTCAGCTGTTGCATCAGGCGGTCGGCATCCTGCGAGTTGTTCACCTTGTGATAGCTGAACGTGTTCCTGCGGCGGAAACGCTCCAACTGGGTCCTGACGAGCGGTTCTTCGTTCAGGTTCTTGCCCTCCTCCTCGTCCTCGTCGACCCACAGGTCGGGAAACATCTCGGCTATCTTGTTGGGCATCAGGCCCGAGAAGATGGCGTTACGGGCATATTGCGTGGCTGTGGGCAGGATGGCATAATAGAGGTCTTCGTCAATATCGAACTGGTCGCCTATCTCACGGCTGAGCATGCGCCACTGGTCATAGCGGAAATTATCGAGCACCACAAGGAACACCTTCTGGCCCTCATTGAGCAGGGGGAACAGTTTCTTCTTGAAGATTTCCGGCGACATCATGGGCCGGTCCATATCGGGGGCAGTGGGCGAAAGCGATGCCACCCAGTCCAGGTAGTTGTTCTTCACAAACTTGGCAAAGCCCAGGTTGGCCTCCTCCTTCTGCATCTGTAGCATGTCGGTCATCTGCGAGTCGGTCGAGGACAGTTCCAGTTCCCAGTGTACCAGGCGCTTGTACACCTGCTGCCAGTCCTGCCAGGTGCGGCAGTCCATGATCTGCATGGCTATCTGCTGGAAGTTCTGCTGGTACTGGCTCTGCGTCACCTCGGTCTCTATTTCGCGGCGGTGAATGTTCTTCTTCAGCGTCAACAGAATCTGGTTGGGGTTCACAGGCTTGATGAGATAGTCGGCAATCTTCTGTCCGATGGCCTGTTCCATGATGTTCTCTTCCTCGCTCTTGGTCACCATGACTACGGGCAGTGTGGGCTGTAGCTCTTTGATGCGCTGCAAGGTTTCCAGTCCTGAGAGTCCCGGCATCTGCTCGTCGAGCAGCACCAGATCAAACGAGCGTTCGCTACAGAGGTCAATGGCATCGGTGCCGTTAGAGGCCGTTGTGACTTCATAGCCTTTTTTCTCCAGAAATAAGATGTGTGCCTTCAGCAGCTCCATCTCGTCGTCTACCCAAAGCAATTGTCCGTTAGTCATTATCGTCGGTATTTTAGTTAGTTAGAAAAAGTCCTCGTCGAAGTCGTCCACGTTGTTGTTGCGCTGACGTTGCACGGGTCCGAACTCATCATCGTCGGCAGGCTGTACGGGTTCGCCTTCCTTTTCCTTCTCATGCTCAATGGCCTCGGGAATCTGCAACAGCTCTTCCTCGCTGATCTGCAGGGGCTGGAAGGTGCGCTCATAGAACTCGTCGTAGTCACGGTAGCTGTAGCGTGTGCCGATGAGCGACAGGTTGTGCTGGCTGATGACCAGACTACGGCATGGGCGCAGATAGGGCTTCATCGATTCGTCGGCATAGATCTGTCGGGCATACTGCAGGGCTTCGTCAAAGTTGAGGAAGCCGCTGATGGTCATGCGGTCAATGCCCTGCTGGCGCTCAATGGAGATGTCGAAGTTGCGCACGGGGAAGTTCGAGAAGTTATATCGTGCCACTTCATAGAGCAGCTGGTGCTCGTTCTCTGTCGGGGTGCGGCCCGGCCGGTAGTCCAATGAGTCGGGCTGGTAGGCCAGAATGAAGAGGAAGTTGGTGTTGCGCTCAGCCGACAGCGTATCGGTCGACGTTGAGTCCTGTTGCAGTGAGAAGTCGCGACGTGACCAGATGTCGTCCAGGTCGAAGCTGCCGCCGTAGAGGGTACGGCCTTCCTGCACGCCCTTGATAATCATACCGGCCAGTTCGGTCACTTCGCTTTGCGGATATTTCTCCACCACCTGTTTGAGCAGCTCCACACAGCCGGGAGCATCGCCTTCGTTCAGTCGGCTCAGACCTTCAATGAACAGGAACTTAGGCCGGTTCTCACCCAGTGGGAACCGTTCAGCAGAGAGCTTGGCGTTGACCTTGATCTCATCATAGCGGCTGTCCTTGAAGGCATCATAGGTGGCGGCATAGAGCGAGTCTTCTATATGAGCACCGAAACGGGCATTCTCAAAGAAATTCGGGTCGCTAAGAAGAATGGTCAGTTCGCTTTCGGGGTAGTCGGCCTGCATGTGCGACAGGCATGCATTGGCCGTTTCGGTGTCACCCAGTCTGGAGTAGAGCAGGAAGAGGTGATACCATACTTCGTCCATCTGGGTGAAGGTGGGATATTGGTTGGTGATGCGCAACAGCTGCTTCTCAGACAGCCGCAGATTGTCCAGTTTGTCCTTGAAGATAACACCCGAATGGAACAGTCCGTCCATGATAATCAGGTTCGAAGCCTCTACCTGTTCTTCGGTAAACGGTATCTGTGCCAGATAATACTCGCGGTTGTGGGGGTCGAGTGAAGCACTGTCGGTCTCTGCTTTTTCCTCACCACCAGCCAGGCTGTCAGCAGGCAGTTCGCCGTCGACGGCCATTTCCAACGAGTCGGTCACTTCTTCGTCGGCATCCGGCGAAGTCATGTCCGCATTGGGTGGCACTACCGTGCGGTTGCTGCGCTGCCAGTCGTCAGTGTTCTCACGTTTGCCCCACAGTCTCTGGAACTGCTGCTTACCTTGGTTTACAGCCATTGTGTTATAGAAGTACCATTCTCCGCTCTGCTGATTGCCAGCCATCGTCGGTGTCTGCGGCAGGTTGGTCTGGTTGCGGTTGCCCATGCCCTGAGCCTCCTGTTTCTGCAAGGCAGCCTCCACCTCGGCCTCACGGGCCTTGTCGCGCTCTTCCTTCTCCTTCTTCTTCAGCTCCTCAATCACGAAATCAATGGCCTTGTTGCGGTCTTCCTCCGACATCTTGGCCAGTTCCTGGAGCGAGTCCTGCAGATGGACGGCATCAGTGTAGGGCACCAGCTCGTCGAGCACCTTTGAACGGTTCGACAGTTCCTCATAGTCGGGACGGTCTTTGTCAAGCAGTCCGATGGCCACACCGTAGCATCGCTGTGCGTCGCTGTATTTCTCCATTTCCCAGTACAAGTCACCCAGTTTCAGTAGCAGCACACCTTTCTCAATACCGCTGCGTGTGGCTTTCTCGTTGCCGGTCTCATAGGCTGCAATGGCTTTCGTGGTGTCGGCCTGAGCCAGGTAGATGTTACCAATAGCATAGTAGACCTGATCCAGATAGTCCTTGTTGTTTTCGTTGCGGGCCATGCGCTTTAGCTTGCCAATCATCTGTTTGGCATTGCTCTGGGCCATCACCTCGGTCTGGGCAATGCGCGCATTGAACTCAAGAATGTAGGGGGGATTCTGGCGCACCACCTTCTGGTAGGCGCGATAGGCTTCCTGACGGTGACCCAGTTCCGTCTCAATCTGTGCCAACAGATACCACATGCGGGCTCTCTGGGTCTTGCGGCGCTCATGCTTGATGGCCTTGCGCAGATAGGGCACGGCCTTCTCATAGTCGCCAGTCTTGACGTAGTAGTTGGCGTAGGTGTAGTCCCACTCGTTCTGGGCTTTGTAGTGGATGGAGTCGCGTCCCGTCTTGCGAATCACGTCTTCTGCATCATAGAGCCAGTCCAGCTCCATGTAGCAGCGGGCCAGCCACGAGCGGGCAATGCCTAGTTGCATGGGCTGCGTCTGATAGAGCCGTGACATGTAGGAGAAGGTGGCCAAAGCCTCATCGAAGTCACCTTTCTGAAACTGCGACATGCCCAGCAGTCGCCAGGCTTTCCAGAGGAAGGGGTTGTACTCCTTGCGTCCCAGCCACTCCTTGTCCTTGTCGGTCTTGCGGCGGCTCTTGTTCCACTCCGGCTTCACCTTGATGCTATGCTGCTTGATGGCCTTCTCGCTCTTCTCAATGGCACGGTCGAAGTTACCCTTGCCCAAACTGCGGCTCTGCTTGTTGCCCACGGTGTAGAGGGGCAGCATCTCGGTATAGTTGTCCTTATTGCCCTTCTCCTTTTCCGCGGTACCGTCCTTGAAGGCCATTGCACCATTGTGATAGGTATTGTATTTTGCCGTGAACGACTGCCAGAAACGGCTGCGTGACGTGTTTTTGTGCGTAGAACAGCCCACCATCATCAGGCCGATGATGGTCAGCAGCATAATCTTTGATATTGTTCTACGCATGTTATAGATTAAACGGAGTCACCATCCTGATTATTGCCTTCACGGCGTTTTTTCTCTTCCAGCAGGCAGGCCAGCTTGCAGGAACCGTCATCGGCACTGGCACACGAAGCGCAGTCGTGACCCGTTACGATCGGTTCGTCGTCACCGCCAGACAGCCACGTGGCAACGGCAGCGACCACTCCCAAGCCTACCAGCATTCCAATGCAAATCAGCGCAAAACTCATGCAAGAATCAGGTGTAAGAGACAATGTTGAAGCCTGCCTGCCGCAAGTCGTCCCAGAAACGGGGATAGGACTTCGTGACCACCTGCGGATTATTGATGCACAGCGTCTGGATGAAAGATGCCGGGGCAAACGACAGGGCCATACGATGGTCTTCGTATGTGTCGATTACCGGCACCGGCTCCGGCTCACAGCGTTCTCCGTCCCACACCAGTTCCTGACCGTCAACGTCGCGCACCACGTAGCCCAACCTCCGCATCTCGCGCTTCATCGCTTCTATGCGGTCGGTCTCCTTTATTTTCAGCGTCTGCAGGCCCGTGAAGCGGAACTTCACGCCCAGCAGCGCACAGGTCACGACAAAGGTCTGAGCCAGATCAGGCGAGTTCAGGAAGTCATACTCCAGTCTGGGCACACGGTGACCGCTCTTGCGCAGCATCACCGTAGTGGGAACGCCCGGTTCCTTCGACTCGAAGATGGTCTTCACGCCCAGCAGGCTGAAGATGTAGCGCACCGACGAGTCGCCTTGCTTCGAGCCGTCCATCAGCCCTTCCAGACGAACCTCGGCATCTTCCTGGTCGCTCAGTGCCACCATCTCATACCAGTAGCTGGCCGCGCTCCAGTCATTTTCTATAAGGTACGCGCGAGAGGTGTATGGCTTTGGCTTCACCGTAATCGTGTCTATCGAAGTCCACTCGGCATCAGCGCCAAACTCGCGCATGGTCCAGAGTGTCAGATCTATGTAAGGTCGTGAGATAATATCGCCCGTGAGATGCAGTTCAAGTCCTTTCTTAAGAGCCGGACCCACCATCAGGAGGGCTGAGATGTACTGCGAACTGACATTGCCCGAAATCTCAAGTGTACCGCCTTCCAGTTTCTGTCCCCTGACACGCAGAGGCGGGAATCCGTCATTGTCCACATATTCTATTGATGCTCCCAACTGGCGTAGCGCGTCGACAAGCACCTTGATGGGCCGGTGCTTCATGCGCTCCGTACCCGTCAGCACATGTTCGCCACAGGGCGTTGCAGCCAGAAAGGCCGTCATGAAACGCATGGCCGTACCAGCAGCCTTGATGTCAATCACGTCGGGCATGTCGCGGAAAGCCTGTACCAGCACCTCGGTATCGTCGCAGTCGCTCAGATTGCGTGGCATCTCGCTGTTTCCTGACAGCGCATGGATAATCAGCGCCCTGTTCGAGATGCTTTTCGAAGCAGGCAGCTTCACCGTTACGTCAAGCCTTTGGGGCGACGTTATGGTATATGTTGTCATTGCAAATCGTTAAGTTTTTGTTCTTATTTGATGGCAAAGGAACGTCTGTTCCCACCATTTCGACCGCAAAGATAGCATATTTTTGCCTCATAACAAAAAAACTTACGAAAAAATTTGGTCATTTCGCAAAAACATCGTACCTTTGCATCCGCAAATGCAGGGAACACCCCCGCAAGCAAGGATCGGGATTTAGCGCAGTTGGTAGCGCACACGTCTGGGGGGCGCGAGGTCGCTGGTTCGAGTCCAGTAATCCCGACAGCAAGAATCGCTAAGAGGTTGGCAGTCAACAACTTAGCGGTTCTTTTTTTAAAATTCCCATGATTCCCCCGTGATAGTACTAAAGGGACACGAATCATGGGTCAGTGATGTCTGCCAGAAAGTTGTCTGCTGTCAGAAGTGTTTTTGTTCCTTCATCACCTGTAGCAATTACAATGGTACTCTGGTCGCCCTTTGTATAGCCACCTTCCGTGGTTAGCCAATGTTCGATGTAGGCCCAATTGCTCTGAAATGTCTGCAATCTGATGCAGCATTCTCGCTGTTATGTTGAATGGTGGTGTGTACATAATGCTTTGGTTTTACTCAATAATTGTCTTACCTGTCACAGCCTCGTAGATTGCTGTTGTAATTCATTTATGCTCATATTCGATCCTCTTTATTCTGTTTGCAAAATTAGACTTTATTTGTATAGGCTACAAATTTATTAATTAATTCTCACATAATCATTCTAATTTCGGAAAAATAACGATTCTACAGTCAAAAAAAATGCTAATTTTGCGATTTTCACCCTCCATCGCACGCCGATGCATCCAAGCGGCCCGTGCCCCAAACCACCCCACCTTTCGATGCATTTTCCGCAGCATGCCGGGCAACGACATTGTCACGATTGTCATTTGTCATTAAGGTCATTAAGGAAAACGGATTGTCAAAATCATCCACTATAATAAAATTTTATTTTTATTATAGTGAGCAAATGACAATGTTTCCGAGATCCTTAATGACAAATGACCTTAATGACAATCATGACAACGTTGAGGTGTCAAAGTGGTCATTTGTCATTAAGGTCATTAAGGTTCACCATGCGTGAGATTAACTCTCATTGACGCAATGAGGCGGGCAAACATTTCTGGCAAGTCATAGCGCGGCTTCCAGCCCAACGAGCGTAGCTTGGCGGCATTGAGCCGCAGTTTGGTGGCAGGCGAGTAGCCCATGTCCTGACGCAATACCACTACAGGGTGCTTGTCAGGCATGAACGAGTCGCACAGCATCTGCGCCATTTCCATAATGGAGGTGTAGGTGTCCTCGTTTGCCACATTATAGACCTCGCCGTCGCTGCCTTTTATCAGCAAGCACAAGATGGCATCGACCGCATCGGTGGTGTAACAATAGCACCGGCGCAGCGTGCCATTGGTGTGCAATGTGATGTCGCTGCCAGTGACCACTGCACGCGCAAACTGGGCAAACACACGGTTGTCGTCGTCGGCTATGCCTGCACCGAAGGTCTGGGCAAGGCGCGCTATGCGAACTGGCACACCATATTCATGAGCGTATGCATGACAGAGAGCCTCGGCAGCACGCTTTGCCACCGGGTAGCTGCTACGCGGGTGGGCAGTGTCTACGTAGCCCAGCATGGATTCCGTCAGGGGGCAGCTGTCGTCGACGACCGTACCATAGACCTCTAACGACGAGGCAAACACCACAGCCTTAACCCGACAACGTCTGGCATAGTCGAGCATCGCCCTTGTGCCATCAACAACGGTGAGCATGGTTGCGGCAGGATGGTCGGCAAAGAAGCGCGAAGCCGTAGGAGCTGCCAGGTGTACGATGTAGTCGGCACTGACATTTGGTTGGAAACAGGAAACGTCCATGAAATCGTGAACGTAATAGCGTAGCGTATTGTCAGACGGCCCAAACATGCTGATGGCCTTTGCCTCGTTTCTCACCACGGCAATGACACGTATGCCTGCATGATATTCGCTGTTAAGCAGCAGCAGGAAACGCACCAGGCAGGAACCAATCAAGCCTGTTGCGCCGGTTATCATGACAGTCTTTCCACGTAGTTCACTAACACCGCCATATTGTCCAGCCAGCAGCCTTATGTCCTCGGCTAAGATTTTGTTCATACTTCGTCAGATAGTTCCTCACCTCTTGTAAGCAATATGTTCCTCGCCACCAGCAGATCTGTCGGTGTGGTTATCTTGATGTTCTCATCGGAATCCACGAGCGTTGTTATGTCGTAGCCGTAATAGCCCATCAGCGTGCAGGAGTCTGGGAAGTCGTGCCTGCCATTAGCCAATGCCAGCTCGTGGGCACTCAGCAGTTCACTCAGTCGGAAAGTCTGGGGAGCGCGTGCCAGCATTGCGTCGCTGCGGTTGGGGAAGTTCATCGTACCATCGTTTTTCATTATTACGAGTGTTTCCAAAACTGGACTACAGGTCACGCAGTTGCCGTATCGCTCTGCCAAGTCAATGTTTTCACTGAT
>CAMZBS010000032.1 GCA_947304695.1 uncultured Prevotella sp. | reverse complement strand
GCACCTGCGCCGACAAGGAGGGCTACAAGAGCTTCATCATCCCCGACAACGTGGGTGGCCGCTTCTCGGTGCTCACTCCCGTGGGTCTGCTGCCCATTGCCTGTGCCGGATTCGACATCAAGGCCCTGGTAGAAGGTGCCCAGCAGATGGAGAAAGCCTGCGGCAAGGACGTAGCCTTCGAGGAGAACCTCGCTGCCCAGTATGCTGCCGTGCGCAACGCCCTCTATCAGAACGGCAAGAAGATTGAGATCATGGTGAACTACCAGCCCAAGCTGCACTTCGTCTCTGAGTGGTGGAAGCAGCTCTATGGAGAGTCGGAGGGCAAGGACAAGAAGGGCATCTTCCCCGCCAGCGTTGACTTCACCACCGACCTGCACTCTATGGGCCAGTGGATTCAGGATGGCGAGCGCACCATCTTTGAGACGGTCATCTCGATTGAGGAGCCTGAGAAGAAGCTGCTGTTCCCCGAGGACGAAGAGAACCTCGACGGTCTGAACTTCCTGGCTGGCAAGCGTGTGGACGAGGTAAACAAGATGGCCGAGCTGGGCACCCGTCTGGCCCATGTCGACGGTGGCGTGCCCAACATCCGCATCTCGGTTCCCAAGCTCAACGAGTTCTACATCGGCCAGCTCATCTATTTCTTCGAGATTGGCTGCGGCATCAGCGGCAATGTGCTGGGCGTGAACCCCTTCAACCAGCCTGGTGTGGAAGCCTACAAGAAGAACATGTTTGCCCTGCTCGACAAGCCCGGCTACGAGGCTGAGTCGAAGGCCATCAAGGAGAGACTTGAAAATGAGAAATGAGGTTTCTGATTATCTGAACAAGCACGGTTTTGAGGCACTGCGCCCCAAAGCCGTGCTTTTCGATATGGACGGCGTGCTCTACGACTCTATGCCCAACCATGCAGTAGCCTGGCAGCGGTCCATGGCCACCTTCGGCATCCACATGACCGAGGCCGACGCCTACGCCACAGAAGGTGCCCGTGGTGTTGACACCATTCGCATGATGGTGAAAAGGCAGCAGGGACGCGACATCGACGAGGCCGAAGCCCAGCTTATGTACGATGAGAAGACGCGCCAGTTCCACCTGATGCCCGAGACGAAGGTGATGCCGGGCATTCCCGAACTGATGGAAAAGATTCACGATGGCGGCCTGCAGATAGGCGTGGTCACGGGTAGCGGACAGCGCCCCCTGATTGACCGTCTGCTGAGCGACTTCGGGCAGTACCTGGACGTCAGCCACATCACCACGGCCTACGACGTGAAGCAGGGCAAGCCCAACCCCGACCCCTATCTCATGGGGCTGGAAAAGGCCGGGCACCTGCAGCCCTGGGAAGCCATCGTCATTGAGAATGCACCCTTGGGAGTCCGTGCTGGTGTGGCGGCCCGCATCTTCACCATTGCCGTCAACACAGGCCCCCTACCCGACGAATGTCTTCTTCAGGAAGGGGCCAACATGATTTTCGGCCAGATGACCGACTTGTGTAAAGCTTGGGAAACTATTCTTCTTCCTCCTCCTCACGCTCATCAATGAGGTCGCCCAGTTTTATCTGAATGCCGCCCTGGGCATTGATGTTCATCTCCAGGGGAATAAACTCATCGTCGGCATCAGGATGGCTGATGATGACCGAGAACTCCAACTCGTTGTCGTCCACCTCATGGAACACAATGTTCTCCAGTATGCCGCGATGCCGGTAGTCATCGTCCAGATAGCTGCTGAACGAGCCTTTCACAAACGTTTTCTGAAAGAACACCGTGCTGTCAGCCCGTCTGACGGCCAGCTTCACCATATTGTCGTGGTACTTCTGTCCCGTCTCGTCGGTCACCATCGGCAGCGAGTCTACAGGCACGCGCTCCACACAGACCACATACGACCTTCCCAGCCACTGCACGTCCGTCTGGCGCTTGTCCACGCTCATTCTGATGGGGGCCTGTGGCTTTTCGGGCTCATACTTGGTGGTGATAATATCTTCGCTTTGCTTCTTTTCCTTGCAAGCGGCAGCTCCCAGCATCATGATGCCAGAGGCCAGCAGGAGTGGTAATATCCGTTTCATAACAGTGTACAAAGGTACACATTTCTTCCGATATGTGCAAAAAAATCACGACATAAAAAACGCCCGCTATTCACATAGCAGGCGCATTTATATCCTAATACTTTCCTTTTACCAATAAAAGTCAGCCTATTAAATGTTGGAAGGCACGCTTGCCTTTTTTCAAAAACACTATGTTAACCTAAATCACTATGAAAAAATTACTCTTATTATTTATTATCATTGTCTCTGTGTGGGTCTTTGTCTGTCACCGAATCCTCCCCGGTTGCCTCTTGCCTCGCGCATTTTCTTCTGGTCGGCCTGATAGGTCTCATACTGCTCCGGAGTGAAGATTGCCTTCAGCTGGGTGTCATATTCCTCCATGCTCTTCTGCATTTCCTCTCGGTTCATGCGCGGTGCATTGTTTCTCAGACTGTCGGGAGCCTGACGGTGCATTCTCGGTCCTTGTCCCTGGCCTTGTCCCATTCTCTGACGGCCTCCAAAGCCACGTCCGCCTTGCTGTCCGCGGGGACCTCCTCTCATGGGGCCCATCTTGTCAGCGTACTTTGTGTTCAACTCCAACAGCTTTGCTGCCTGTTCTTCGTTCAGTCCGTAACGCTTCACCGTTGCATCGGTACGCTGCTGGATCATTTCCGTCTTGTTGAACTGTCGGGGTTCTCCCTTTTTTTCCTCGTTCTGTGCCATTGTGCTGATGCTCATCATCAGAGCTGCTGCTATGGCCATTGCTATCTTCTTCATATTAGTTACTTTTTTAGTTGTTAAACTTCCGTTTTATCACTTTTTTTGAGTTGCAACTAATATTCTGACGCAAAGGTAATGAAAAAGTTTAATTCCGATGCAAAAAAAAATCCACTTTTTTTATCCGAATGCCTTTTTTTTCGTACTTTTGCAACATATTCAACATTTATGAGGAGAAAGAAAACATTCTGGTTCTTATGCATCATCCTGGCAACGACGCTGCTGTCAGGATGCCACTCCTGCGGCTCCGGCAGCAAGGAGAATGTCCAGCCCGACACCGTCCCCGTTCTGATCATGCAGATTCAGAAATGCTCGCGGCTCTACACCACCGAGTTCCTTGTCCACAAGATTGTGACCTACGAGGACGTGGTGCGCCTGCGGGGCAGTCTGCAAGGCCAGGAGTACAGCCTGCGCCTGCCGCTGGGCGACCGCAAGGTGGCCATCCCGATGGATGCCACGCTGAAAGCCTACATTGACTTCAGCCAGTTCTCCGAGTCAAACATCAGCCGCAGCGGCGACCTCATTACCGTGACCCTACCCAGCCCCAAGGTGATGCTCACCAGCACCAAGATAGACCAGAAGAACGTGCGTGAATATGTGTCGCTCCTGCGAGCCCATTTCAGCGACCGTGAACTGGCCGACTTCGAGCTACAGGGGCGCGAGGCCATCCTTCAGAGCATCCCCCAGCTGGGCATCGTCAATCAGGCCCGTGAGAGCGCAGCCCGCCTGCTCATCCCCCTCATCCGTCAGATGGGCTTCAAGGAAGAGAACATCACCATCACCTTCAGCGACGACTTCAACCCCTCCGACCTCAAGTCGCTGATAGAAAACAACCCCAAAGAGTCATGAAAAGACAGTCCCCCATCCGTTCCATCGTACTCCTGCTGCTGGCACTTCTGGCTCTGATAGTGCTTGCCGTCTGGTTCCTGCTGAAGAGTGCAGGCCAGCTCATCTCCATTGAGCACAGCGACCGCATTGACCTGACACCCGAAAAGATTCAGTCCATTCGCGACATCGGCCAGTGGGAGTTCCTTGCCGTAACCGACGAGGAGCTGGTCGACACCACCCGATGGGGTTTGTTCTCCGACGACCATCTTTCGCGTATCTATTATGGCACGCTCCGTCTGGGCATCGACATGAGCCAGCTGGGCGACGACTGGTTCGCCACCCGTGGCGACACCCTTCACGTCACGCTGCCCCCTGTCACCCTGCTCGACGAGCATTTCATCGACGAAGCCCGCACCCGTGCTTTCCACGAGTCAGGCCGCTGGAAGGCCGAAGACCGCGAAGCCATGTACCAGCGTGCCCAACAGCTGATGAAAGCCCAGGCTCTGACGCCCCAGAACCTGGCCACCGCCCGCGAGAATGCTGAAGCCCAGGTGCGCAAGCTACTCCTGGCTATGGGGTTCCCCCACGTGGTCATCAGCTTCAGGGAGTAACCGCAATTCCTCTGTCTCACGCGCACGTATCTATAATTAGGTAATAAAAACGCCGATGCATCTACGTGCTCATTAGTCGTGTCCACAGCGCACTTGGACACATCTTGTTGCAGTTGTTGCAGTGTTGCAGTTCCAAAAATGCTTAGTCCATTCCCAAAAATACTCCTATATTTTTATATATATCTATATATATAAATATAGATTTAATTCTTAACTTTCGTGTAACCTGTTTTGGAACTGAAACACTGCAACACTGCAACACTGCAACAAGTGTTCCGTCTGTTAATAAAATTTAATAAAAAGACACAAAACTTGATTGTTTAAAAAATAAACCATATATTTGTGCCATCATTTGAAGCAGAAACACTTGACAGACTATGATGACTACAAACCAAGAACTTGACATCATTACCAGCATTCGTGGCGAAGTCATGAGCAACAAGAAGCTAACGGGTGAAAACCTGTTTCTTGCCTGGGGCTATCCCACGGCTTTCTTCCTGCTCGTGGAGTTTGCCGCTCTGCTGCTGTGGGACTCCAACTGGTGCAGCTGGATATGGATGGGCATCCCTCTGGTGGGTGCCCCGCTGATGATGTACTTCATCAAGAAAGACTATGAGCGCACTGGACGCCGCACGGTCGACTCAAGCTTCATCATGACGATGTGGATCTATGTGGGCTTTGTTAGTTTCCTGGGCGGTGCCACGATGGGCTTTGCCGAAGTCTTCGAGAAGATCTACTGCACCTTCCAGGCACTGCTCATCAGCCTGGGCTGTTTCATGACGGGCATCATCCTGCACTACCGTCCCAAGACGATGTGCGGCATCATCGGCACCGTCCTTTCGTTTGTCTGTCTTTTCTTTCAGGACGAGTTGTGGCCGTGGCAGCTGTTTGTGGCAGCCTTGGTTGCCATTGTCGCCCTTATCATACCCGGACATTTATTCAAACAATACGTCAAGAACTATGAGTACATTTAAGTTTGCCGTCATCAATCCGCTGCTCCACAACGAGTTGCGGCTGAAAATCATGGTGGCACTCGACAGCCTCGAGAGTGCCGACTTCATGTATCTGTGCGAAATTACCGACAGCACACGAGGCAACATCAGTGTTCAGATCAAAACGCTACAAGATGCTGGTTACCTGGAAGTGACCAAGACGGGACTGGGCCGACTGTCCCACACCGTGTGCCGCATCACCCACAAGGGTCATGATGCCCTCCGGGCATACGAGCAGGGGCTGCGCCAAATGTTCATAGAAGGCGTGCCAGCCCAGGACAAGGAAAAAAAGGAAAGAATAGGTTAATCAGACAGAAATAACAATAACTAAAAAATAAAACTTATGAAGAAGCTTACTATGATTGCGTTGACGGCCCTTACAATAGTGGGTGCCGCAACAGCTGCCAGTCGTCTCGCTGAGACGGTCGAGTCGTTATCGTCGCAGCGACAGAGCCAGGCCGTGCTGCGTGCTCCTGGCTTCACCGCCGACTCTATTACCAATGCCATCGTGACCCAAGCCGACGTGCCTGTCTCGTTCAAGAACGACGACACCTATCCCTGGACTATCGACGGCGACGCTGTGAAGAACGGCAACATCGGAATCGAAAGCTCTGCCTCCGTCCTCTCCATGCAGTACACCTCGACGCTCCGCACGGAAGTGTCGTTCGACTGGCGATGCTACAACAGCTATGGTGCCTTGTACCTCTATGTAGACGGCGTGGCAACAGACTCCATCTACCACTACAGCTACAAGGACTACAAATACAAAACGATACGCCTATATCTTGACCCAGGTCAGCATCTGATTGTGTTCCGCAGCTCGAACGACAATTACGCATCCACCTCTTATTTTAGTAACGTCAAGAACGTACGGGTGAAAACATTCTCATCGATAGAGAATGCCGTGCTGACGGCCAACTCAAAGCCCCTGACGTTCAACAACAACAGCGCGTGGCCCTGGACCATCGAGGACGGATATATCCAGAACACGAACTACAACCACCGCAACAGCACGTCGGTCTTCTCAACGACGTTCACCATCGACAAGCCTTCAAAGCTGTCGTTCACCTGCCGAATGGGCTACGACAACGATTTCTCGAGCAGCTACAATTCTGAACATACGCTGCGCTTTGTGGTCAACGGCACCGCATACGAGGAACTTCACCACGTAGCCACATTCACGAAATACTCCGTGGTGTTGGAGCCGGGCACCTACACGGCGGAATGGCAGGACATCATGGGCGAGGTCGAAGCAAACCTCTTTTCCCAAATCAAGGACATTGAGCTTTCCGACACATGGATTGAGGCCGACCTGTCGCAGGCAGGAACGCTGGGCGTGGAGGTGCTCTATCTTGTCAACGTGCTGAGCGACGTCGAGATGCTCAAGGTGAAGGGTGCCATGAATTCTGCCGACTGGGTCACCATCAAACAGATGACCAACCTCGTGGCCATCGACCTGAGCGAGGCTTCCTTTGCAGCCCTCCCCAACAGTGCGTTCGACGGCATGACGACCGTGAGGAGCGTGAAACTGCCCGAGGGTATCACCTCCATCGGCTACTACGCCTTCCGTGGCACGCGCATCACCGACATCACCATTCCCAACTCCGTCACCTCCATTGACTATGGGGCTTTCATCAGCACCCCCGTCCGTTCCGTGACCTTTGGCCAGGCATCAAGCCTGCAATTCATTGGCTACCAGGCTTTCTATGGCTGCCAATCACTGACTGAGTTCATCATGCCCAACACCGTCACCGACTTTGGCGACAGCCGAGGCGACTGCGAAGTGTTCCAGGGATGCACCAACCTGACCAGGATTCATTTCTCTGAAGCCCTGACTACCATTAAAGACGAAGTATGCTACAATTGCTCCAGTCTCAGCGAGATAGAACTACCCCAGAACCTGAAAGTCATAGGCAACGACGCCTTCAGCCGTTGCCCTGAGCTGCGGAGCATTGACCTGCCTGCCGGTCTGGAAGAGATTGGCAACTACGCCTTTGCTACGACGGGACTCGACAGCCTGTTCCTGCCGGTGAAGCTCACCAAGCTGGGCAATAGTGCCTTCCAATACTGCTCCAACCTGAAATATGTTGAGCTACCTTCTTACGTGGAGCAATACTACAGTACTTTCTACAACTGCCCCTCACTGCAGACCATTGTCTCACGGTCGGCCACACCGCCCGCTGTCTATTCCGACCCCTTCAGCGGCAACTGTCCTGGCAAGAGCACGCTCACGCTGAAGGTGCCTTCGTTTGCCGTAGTCAACTACAAGCTCGACAGCTACTGGTATCAGTTCGGCTCCATCGTCGAGGGCGACGACATCGACTACTGGAAAATCTCGTCTCTGCTCTCCCTGGCCAACAACCGCCGCATGAACGGCACGCCCGACATTGACCTCTACTTTGGCGGACAGCTCACCGTGGGCGGCAGTGCCCCAATGTCCGTAGGCCAGTTCCAATTGTTTGTCAACGAGAGCAACCCCGGCGCGCTGGTGAACAGCTGCGACGCTATGACGGCCAACAAGGCTGCCACGCGCTTCTCAGCGGATGCCAACAAGTGGTACTTCCTCACTCCGCTCTACGACGTTGCCCTTGCCGACATCCAGGTGAGCAACGAAGCCTCTTACGTGTTCCGTTACTACGACGGCCAGAACCGTGCTGCCAACGGCACCGGTGCCAGCTGGAAGAACGTTGACACCGGCAAACTCAATGGTGGTCAGGGCTACATCTTCCATTGCAACAAGGCTTGCGAGATTACCTTCCCCGCCAATGCCGCCGGAGGCCAGCAGCTGCTCACCACCAGCGACGTGACCCGTTCGCTGTCGGCCTATGTAAGCGAAGTGTCGGCCAACAAGAACTGGAACTACGTGGGCAATCCCTATCCTTGTTACTATGACATCTATTACATGGACTTCAGCGCCCCCATCACCGTGTGGACGGGCAGCACCTACAAGGCTTACTCCATTGCCGACGATGAGTTTGCACTGCGCCCCATGCAGTCGTTCTTCGTCCAGAAGCCTGCTGCTGTCGACAACATTGTGTTCCACAAGGAAGGCCGCCAGCTGACTGCCGAGATCAACCACATGGCAGCCCGCGCCTATCGCTCACAGACCCAGGCCAACCGCTTCTTCTTCGACCTGCAGCTGCTTGGTGACGAACTCTCCGACGAGACCCGTGTGGTGGTCAATAGCGAGGCTTCGCTCAGCTATGAGTTGGAATGTGACGCTTCGAAGTTCATGAGCTTCGAAAGTGCCGTTCCCCAGCTCTTCACACTCGATGCCGAAGGCAACGGCTACGCCATCAACGAGCGTCCGTTAGACAACGGGCAGGTACGTCTGGCCTACTACGTCGGACAGGCTGGTTTCTACACCATCACTGCAAGCCGTGCCGAAGGCGACATCTACCTGTACGACGCCCAGACGGGCAAGACCGTGAACCTGAGCGAACAGGACTACACCTTCCACAGCGATGCCACCAACGGCAACAACACCACCCGCTTCGTGCTGACCTTCAAGGTGAACAGCAATGAGACCACTTCTATCAGTGAAGATTTCTGTGTGAAGAATGAAAAAACTGCTGCCGCTCCTGTCTACAACCTCAAGGGCCAGCGTGTTGTCAAGGCCACCAAGGGCGTCTTTGTCCAAAACGGAAAGAAAGTGGTACGCCAGTAACAGGCGAGCTCAGCCCATGCGAAAATTGTAAATCCGTAAATAGTCAATAACTATGCGAGGTTTCAAATATATCCTTTCCATATTGGCACTCATAGCGAGTGTCGGTATGTGGGGGCAATACAATCCGACCAGCCCTGCAGAGCCAGGTGTGTACCACACCCTGACCCTGCAGGCCACGCCGACGGAAGCTGGCAGCTTCAACATAGGCACAACCACGTCGTACTCAGAAGGAACGACCGTCAATTTGCGTGCCTATACCAACAGCGGCTTCAAGTTCGCAGCCTGGGAGCAGGACGGCAAGGTGGTATCCACCGAGGCATACTTCACCTATACGATGCCTGCCCGCAACGTCAAGCTGGTTGCCCGATACACCTATGACCCCAACAGTCCGGGAGAGCCCGACGAGCCCAACCTGCCCGTCTACTCCACACTCTTCCTGTCGGTGACTCCTGCCGATGGCGGCTACCTGCGTACCACATACAGCGGCAACAAATACGAAGTAGGCTCTACCGTCACGGTCGAAGCCCGTTCCAACACCGACTTCAACTTTGTCAGCTGGACGGAGAACGGCGAGGTCATCTCCACCTCCAATGTCTTCCAGTATGTGATGAAAGAAGGCAGCCCCACACTGGTGGCCCACTTCGCCTACAGTCCTGGCAGTCCCGGAGAACCCAGCGAGGCGCAGCTCTACCACAAGGTATTCCTGAACTGCAATCCCGAAGGTGCAGGCTATTTCAATGTGGAAAGCGGCAACTCCTATCAGGAAAGCACTGTTGTATCCCTACAGGCAAAGACCTACCAGTGGTACACGTTCGTCAGCTGGACAATGGGCGACAGCATCGTTTCCACAAGCAGCAGCTACAACTTCGTCATGCCTGAGAACGACATCACCCTCACGGCCAACTACGTTTACAACTACGATCCCAACAACCCCAACGAACCCAACCAACCCGGAACAGACCATGTGAACATCTACGGCATGACCGAGAACGCCGTGTGTGGACAGACCATCATCTATCCCATCTACTTGGAGAACACAACCCCAGTCAGAGGAATGGTGGTCGATGTGCAGTTCCCCCGTGGCTTCACTGTCCAGACAGACAACGTGTCGCTCTCGGGTCGTACCTCCGGTCATGAGATGACGGTGAGGAATCTGGGCAACAACAACTACCGCTTCACGCTCTTGGGCGAAGAAGCCTTCACCGACAACAACGGTAAGATGTTCGAGGTGCCGGTCACCATTCCCGATACGGCCACAATGGGCTTCAACTATCCCGTTCTGCTCACCCACGGTGTGTCTCATGGCACCGATGGCAGTCAGACTCCCGTTACGGTGCGCAGCGGTTACATCTACGTGGAGAAGATTTCTGAGGATGGGCTCTACGCCAAGTTCTCCTACGACAAGCTACAGGGCCGCGTGAAGTTCACTAACCTCTCATCGGCCAACTCCGTGAGCTATGTGTGGGACTTCGGCGACGGTACCACCAGCACTGAAAAACACCCGCTACACACCTACGCCCATTCAGGCTATTACACGGTGAGGATGACCGCACGGGGCGAACAGGACACCGATCTGGCCGAACAGACGGTACTCATCAACGATGAGAGTTCGTGGCGCGTCGAAGGCATGTTCTATCTCTCCGACGAAGAAAAGGGCGTGCGCTATTTCACCACAGCCGATGCCCTGCTGCAATTCATGGGCGCAGGCAGCGTGACGGGCGATGTGAAAGTCGACGTCAAGGCCGACCACGAATACAGCTGTCCGCTCACCGACGATTACAAGGCACTGTTGCGCAGCCTGCAGTCCGAACTGTCGGCTGGTTCCGACACCCTGTCGTTCACGAAAAGCGGCACAGGACGCAACCCCGCCCTGTGCTTCGGTGAGCAGGGAGAAACGATTGACAAAAGCTTCGTCGAATCCTTCACGCTCTTGGGCAAGAACCTCAGCTGCGAAGGTGTCGACCTGAAGCTATGGGGTGTTTCGTTCAATCCCGCACAGATAGAGAAGATGAGCAGCCAGCTCGTGTACTCAGGCGAGAAGACGACCGAGGTGGATTTCTCACCCATCAGTGCAGACCTGACGTTCTCATGGACGCTCACAAACACACCCGACGCAGCATCGGGCTATCTCACCTCCGGTGTGCGAACCATACCGGGCATGACCATCGTCAACGAAGGTGTGGGCAACTGCGACCTTGTCTATCATATAAAAGGTACGCGCGAAGGAGTCACCTTCTGCGAATTCAACTACACCATCACCGTCACGCCCTCACTGGTGGGATTGTTTGGCAACCTGATGCCCGAAGACGGTGCTTTGGTTGAGAACACCACGGTGACGCTCTCGTGGAACAGCATCCAGAACGCCGTCTACGATGTTTATCTGTGGAATGTCGTCAACCAGCCGCCCTCCATACCTGTGGCCGAAGGCACTGCCAGCCTGCAGTTCACCACACGCGATTTCTGTCAGGATGGCAACTCCTATAAGTGGGTGGTTGTGGCCCGCAACGAGAGTCAGACAATGGCCAGCGACACCATGATGTTCACCGTGCGCAGCCTGCCCGACCTGCATGTCAGTTCAGTGGACTGCTCCGAGCTTACCGCCGGTGAAAAAGCCACTGTGCAGTGGACAGTACGCAACGACGGTGTAGGTTCTACTGCCGGTCAGGAATGGAACGACTATGTGTGGCTTGTGGCCGATGCCTACGGCGGCACAGAGCAGGCGGGCAGTTCCGACAACAAGGCACGTCTGCTGGCCACAGTTAGAAACGTCACGGCACTGGAAAGCGGCGGGAGCTACAATAACAGTGCCGAGGTCACGCTTCCCAACAACATTCATGGCAACTATTACCTGATGGTCACCACCGACATGTACAGTGTCAAGGACATTGAGTGGGCAACTGTTGGCGGCAGCGTGGTCAATCCCTATACGCCCACCACCGACGGTTCCGGCTACGACTATCTCTATGCCACCACGGCAGCAGCCTACAATAAGGTGGCCGAACATGGTGAGACGGCTACTCGCAGCGACAACTTCTTCTACAAGAAAATAGAGATTGGCGTGCCCAACCTCCCCGACCTGCAGATTACTTCCGTCACAGCCCGTGTGCTGCCTCCACTCGACCCGCCCGCAGGCATCCTGTACGACGAGGACGGCAATCAGATTGACTCCTGGGAGGAGTGCTGGCGTCCGTCGCCCATCACCGCCGCCGGACTGCGCCAGTCCACAGAGTGGTATTCGGGCAAGAAGGTGGCCGTCACAGTGGCCATTCGTAACATCGGCACCCGCCCAACGGGCCATTTCGACATCAACTACTATGTGTCCCATTCTTCCAGTCGCGATGAAGCCGAATTGGGAAGTGTCGGCAGAAAAAATTCTGGCAAGGAGATAGAACCCGGTGAGACCATCACTCTGACCTACGCCTTCGTTATGCCTTACCACTGGAGTGGCGACACATGGATTCATGTGCATGCCGACAATGATGCCCGCGAACTGGCTCAGACCGCAAACAACTGGGGCGTTTCCGAACAACATGAAGTACGGCTTTGCCCCACTGCCAACCTGGTGCCCACCGAGATAATCGCTCCCAAGACCATCTCGTCGGCAGAGTTCAACCTGAATTACTCGGTTGTCAATCGTGGGGCAGGTGTACCATACGCTTCATGGGTGTCCAACCGTTCTGATAACGTTGAATTCTTCTCAGGCAACATCAATAATCCCCATTGGACTGACGTGGTCTATATCTCAAAGAAAAACACCGGCCTCGATGCATCGGCTCACGTGCTTGCCACCTGTGAGCAGCAAGGAGGCTTTGAGCGGCCTGCGGGGAAAGATGTCTCAGCACAGATTCCCCCTGAGGAGTACACCTACAAGGACAACTACAGCAGCAACGTTCTAGTGAGGTCTGACAACCTGAAAAACCTGCAGACCGGCACTTATTACATCTATGTAAAGACCTGTGAACAAGGCCACATTGTCCAGCAGGGCGACGAGGCCAGTCATGTCATGATGTACGGCCCGGTGCGCTTCGTACAGCCCGACCTGACAGCCCAGTTGGTCAGCGTCTCAGCCGACACGCTGAAGACGGGAGCCCAGGTGGCTTTCACCTGGAAAGTCCGGAACACTGGTGAAGCCGACATTGCCAATGCCATACTCTCCGACGACATCTATGCCACCGTGAACCAGACGGCCACCGGCGGCACCATGATTGCAACGGTGAAGGACACGGTATGGATTGCCGCCGGACAGGAGAAGACCCGCCGTGCGCTCATCACCATTCCAAAGGATGACAAGCTGGACGGCCTGCGCTATCTCTACGTGGTGACCAATGCTGGCGGCATCATTACTGAGGCCGACCGACAGAACAACGCCTCAAACGTGGTGCGTTCATGGTGCAAGTACACCACCGAGCCTGTACTGAACACGGAGCGTGGAGCCAATCTGCACCTCTCCGACGTGAAGGTGCCTGCCAACCTGGCACCGGGCAGCACGGTCACTCTGACCTATATTGCCCAGAACAACGGTGACACCGACCTGCCGCAGGGCGAGCTGACCCAGGAATTGTTCCTGTCGAAGAACAGCAGTAACTATAAGTTCGATTTCGAGGAGGCCACCAAGTGTACCATCACCCGGCAGACGGGTTCAGCATCAGGTCTGAAGACCAACCGCGCCACCAACATCTCGCTGACGTTCACCGTGCCCGATGTTCAGGGCGGCGAGTGGTATCTGCACCTCTTTGTCGACAGGAGCAACACCTTGCGTGAGTACAACACCTCCGACAATCATGAAAGCACCAAGGTGTTCGTCACCGGCAACCTGGCCGACCTGCTGGTAACCGACTATGCGCTCAGCGACACGGTGATGACATCGGTCGATGTGCCACTGACATTCACCGTCAGCAATGCGGGCGACTGGGATGCCGGAGCTACCACCACGAATGTCTACCTTTCTGCCGACGACAAGCAAGACAGCAAGGATCTGCTGCTGGCATCCCTCCAGACCAGTGCCCTGGCCCAGGGAGCAACCGCTAATCAGCAGGCCACACTCAACATTCCCGACAAGATGGCGGGCAACTGGTATGTGCTTGTTCAGACCGACGTTCATAAGAAGCTGTCGGAGAGCAGCAAGGACAACAATGTCAAAGCCATTCCCGTCAATGTAGTGCAGTCGCCACTGCCCGACCTCACCGTCACGGAGGTCAACACCGACGGCGACCTCGTTTCA
The DNA here is from genome assembly GCA_947304695.1 of uncultured Prevotella sp. Next base: position 8,916 of record CAMZBS010000032.1, on the reverse strand, counting down.
GGACAGCCCCTGAAGGTGTGTGCCACCATCGGCAACATCGGCAAGAACACCACCCGCACCGACAAATGGGCCGATGTGTTCTACCTGTCGTCGAGTGCAGTACTCAACACGCAGACTGCCATTCGTCTGGGCAGCAAGACCCATGTGGGCACGCTGCAAGTGGGAGCCGAATACACCGCTGAGATGACAATGAACATTCCCGTCGATGCGAATGGCAACTACATGCTCTTCGTTGTGACCGATGCAGGCGATGCCCTCTTAGAGGAGGACGAGAACAACAACACCCGGTCTATTCCCGTGTTCATCACCGGTTCGGCTGAGACACCTGCCGACCTACAGATAGCCCACGTCACGGCATCGCCAACCATTAAGGCCGGTGAGAACGTCACCATTACCTATCAGATTGAGAACAACGGTGAGTATGGCGCAGCTGCCAATCTCAGCGATGCCATCTATCTGTCGGAAGACAGTAAGTGGGACGTGAACGACGTAATGGTGGGCGTAGTTTCCGGCAACGTAAGCATCGACCCGGGCAACGCCATTACCCGCAGTGCCACGGGCCGCATTACCAACATGCCCGAAGGCAACTATTACGTCATCGTGAAGACCAACAGCACCCATACCGTGAGCGAGGCCGACTACGACAACAACACAGGCGTGATGAAGTCACCCTGCCGCCTCGCGTTCAACACCGTCAGTCTGGGCAGTACGGCACAGGTCAATACGGCGGGCTACTACAAGCTCGATATTCCTGACGGCTATGAGGGCAAGACGGTGGGCTTCACCCTGGAACATCCCGCCGACGTTACGCCAAGTCTCTATGCTGCCTTTGAGCAGGTGCCCAACACGGCCCGCTACGACTTTATGGCAACTGCCGTCAGTGAGACAGGGCTGGAAGTGCTGATTCCAAAAGTGCAGGCTGGCAACTACTACATCCTGGCACAGGACAATGCCTCTATAGTAGGCAGCACAGGCAATGTGTTCAGCCTCAGCGATGACGGTCAGCAAACTGCCGAAGTACCGATGAGCCTCACAGCCAACGAAATCCATTTCGGAGCCACCAAGCTGAGCGTTACCGAAGGTGGTACGGACGGCTGGGTCTCTACCAATGTCAGCGGTGCCCTCTTTGACAGCATCATGGACTTCCGCCTGAAGATGGACCAGACAGTGATTCCCGCTGAGATGGTGACCATGAAAGGCATGACCGTTTCGCGGGTGACGTTCAACCTGCGGAATGCTGAGACAGGCACCTACGACATCGTGTCCGAGCTGCCCGACGGCACCCAGGCCACACTCCCGCAGGGATTCAAGGTCGTGCCCGGTGTGTCCGTTCCTCTCTCCGCAAAGGTCGAAGCGCCCTTCGTGGTACGCCAGAACAGCTATGTGCCCATCACTGCGACCTATGCCAACGGTGGCAACACCGACTGTGAGATAAAGGACTTTGTCATAGCCATTGACCAAGGTTACTTAGCCACCACAATTGAGGGACTGGAGAAGCATCAGTCATCGATTTCACTGCCCATCGACGGTGAATACAATGAGCGGGGCTTCAAGACTATTGCCCCAGGCACGCAACGAAGCATCAACTTGTTCATGTATCAGACATCCGGTGGAAGTCAAATTACATTTTATATTATTCAATAACTATGAATATCAAGCATAAAATCATACTATTCTGGCTTGTGTGCTGTAGTTTCTCCGCAGCTACGGCGCAGAATGTCATTCATCCCAATATCAAGGGGCCAAGTGGGCTTTCGGTGAACGCCTACAATGGCGTGCTCTTCTTCAGCCGTACGGATCTGTTGTCGCAAAACACGTTGCAACCGATGTCATTGCAGTTCTATTACAATAGCTCAAAGGCATCGGCCGACTACGGCTACGGATTGGGGTTCTCGCTAAGCTATGAAATGCGCTATCGCCTCAATACAGCAGGAGACGTGACCATTGAATGTGGCAACGGTCGCAGCGACACCTACGTACGCTTCGGCGATGACTATGAGGCTCCCAAGGGTGTGTTCAGTGTACTGACATTAGAAAACGACCAGTTTGTACTCACAGAAAAAGACGGTACCAAATACCGCTTCGGCAACATGAAGTACGGCAAGGTCACTGCCATCACCGATCGAAATGGCAACCAGACTACGCTGACCTATACTGACTCGCTGCTCACCAAGATTGAGGACCGTTTCGGCCACAGCATCACGCTGACCTATACCGACGGTCTGCTTACCAAGGCCACAGCCTCCTTCGTCGAAGGCAGCGTCAGCTACGAGTACGACGGTCTGCACCGTCTGAAGAAACGCACCGATGTCATGGGCAACAATTTTATATACGACTATGATCGTTTCGACCGTATCAACGAAATGACCGATGCGAATGGAAACAAGACACTCATGGCCTACAACGTCAACGGCATGTGCTCACGCATGAAGACCGATGTCAGCGACAAGAGCATACGCTACGAGGAAGACCGCACTGTGTTCATCGACTACACCACACCCACCAATCTGTATTCTTACTACCGCTGGGACGAGAAGGGACGTGCTGTGGAAAGGGCTGGAGCCTGCTGCGGATCGGAGGGCAGGCTGGAATATGACAACGACGACAATCTGGTTCGGGTGACTGATGCCAACGGGAACGTGACGTCCTACACCTACGATGAGCGGGGTAACATGCTCTCGCTTACCGATGCCTTGGGCAACACGGAACGTTACACCTACGACACCTTCAACCAAGTGACATCCATGCAGGACAAAAACGGCAACACCTTCCAGTTTACCTACGACAACAAGGGCAATATGACTGCCTTCAACGGGCCATTGAACATCGGCACCGCTTATACTTACAATGAGTACGGATGGCCGCTCACCATCACCGATGGCAACGACAACGTGACGGTAAACGAATACAATGCCGACGGCACACTGCGACGTGTCACCGACGCCGCAGGCTATACCGTTTCTTTCGGCTACAACCAGTACGGCCAAAACACCAGCGCAACCGATGCCCTGGGCAACACCGTCACCTACGCCTACAACAAGAACGGGCAACTCACCATACAGACCGACCCATTGGGCAACACCTCGACCCTGAGCTACGACAAGATGGGCAACGTGGTGCGCGTCAAGAATGCCAAGAACCAGATCAGTGCCTACACCTACGATGCCGAATACAACATGCTCACCATCACCGATCCGAAGGGTGGTGTCGTTTCCTTCACCTACGACGGCAAGGGCAACATGACCAGCGTCACCGACCCCTTGGGCAACACTGAGCGGTTCGTGTACGACTGGAAGGGCAACCTGCTCTCCGAGACCAACGCCGAAGGAGAAACCACAACCTACGAATATGATGTCAACGGCAACCGGACTGCTTTGTTCCAGCCCAATGGCAATGTGATTCAGTTCTTCTACGATCGGATGGACCGCCCCGTTCAGCTGTCAGACAACATAGGCTTGATTGCCAAATTCACATACGATGCCAATGGCAACTCGCTTTCGGTGACGGATGCCGAGGGCAATGTGACTACCGGCACCTACGACGCGCTGAACCGTCCTACCAGCATCGCCTATCCGTCGGGAACCAGCATTGTATGTGAGTATGACGCCAACTCGAACATGACAAAGGTAACCCTGCCCAATGGCTCGGACATCAGCTATACTTACAGCTCACGCAATGAGAAACTGACCGAAACCGATGCCTTGGGAGCCACAACGAAGTTTGAGTACGACGGCAACGGTAATCTGGTGAAAGCAACCGATGCCAAGGGCAATGCCACCGCCTACACCTACGACATGCTTGACCGCAACACCGCCATCACCTTTGCCGACGGTCTCAGCATGCAGTATGCCTACGACGAGCTGGGCCGCATCACCACATCGAAGGACAGGGCAGGACGCGAGACCAGGTATGCCTACGACGCACTCGGCAACCTGCTCAGCCGCACCTACGCCGACGGTACGTCCGACCGCTACACCTACGATGCCATGAGCCAGATGCTCACCGCTGTCAACAAGGATGCTACCGTCAGCTTCACCTACGACAAGGCGGGCCGCATCCTCAGTGAAACGCTCTCCCCTACGGGGGGAGTCGGAAGGGGCTCAACCCTTTATTCCTACGACCTGGCCGCCAACAAACGTACCATTACCTACCCGCATGGAATGAGAGTAGAGCAACGACTGAATGCTCGCAGTCTCATTGCCAGCATTCTGCAGGATGGTAATGAGGTGGTGCGCATGGACTACAACTCGCAGGGAATGAAAACCCGCCAGACCTACGCCAACGGCATTGCCACCGACTACGGTTACAACGAGAACGGCTGGATTACATCCATCAAGGCAGCAAAAGGAAACGCTGGAGGATAGCAGCCATCACTGATTATGGGGCTTGAACTGATCTACGATGCAATGGGCAATATTACCCAGCAACGCAATCTTTCAGACAACGAACGCACCGAGACCTATGAATATGATCTGGCCAACCAGCTCACCTCGTTCCTGCGCGGCACCAAAGTCAGCAAAGGCTATGAGTTCGACAAGGTGGGCAACCGCATCAAGACGCTGGAAAACGGTATCGCCACCCACTACACGGCAAACAACGTGAATGCCTTTACCGCCGTGAGCGGCGGGCAGAACATTGCTCCTAAGTATGATGACAACGGCAACCTCGTCAGCGACGGCCAGCACACCTACAGCTACGACCTGGGTAACAGGGAAGTGGGTGTCGACGGTCAGACCACTTCGGTCTACGACGCACTGGGTCGCCGCATCATAAAGGGCAGTTGCTACTGCTACTACATGGGCGATGTAATCGTCGAGGAAGTGGAAGGCGGCGAGGTCACAGCGTTCATCTACGGCAATGCCGTCGACGAACTGCTGAAGACCGTCAAAGGCAGTGAGGAATACTATTTCCACACCAACCATCTGAACTCCGTGATGTGCCTTACTGACGAGCAGGGCGAAGTGGTGGAATACATGGACTACGATGTCTACGGCACACCCACCTTCTACGATGCCCAGGGACAGCCGATGGAACGCTCTTCCGTGGGTAACGACCGTCTGTTCTGCGGACGTGAATACAACTATGCCACAGGAATGTACTACTATCGGGCACGAACCATGAATCCCGCATTGGGACGCTTCATGCAGAAAGACCCGCTGATGTATATCAACGGCATGAACGACTATGCCTACACCATGAACAATCCTGTTGTATTCGCCGACCCGAATGGAACAGAAGTCATCACCGCTACTCTTGTCCTCGCCACGTTAGTAATGGCCAACGTTAGCGCTTGGAGTGCATATTACAAAAACGGCACCTTTAGTCCGGCAAATGTTGTTGGACATCGCGGACGCCATGTATGGGACACCTTCAAGAATGGAGTAATTACGTTTACCACAGGTGTGAATCCGTGGTTGGGAGGTGGCGTTGCCACCGGATTTGGCGCTATAGAATCCTGGTGGTCCATTGATTGCTGGAAGTGGTCTGTAAAAAATGTTTTCAAGAATTTAGGTAAAATCGCATTCAACACGGTCGTTACCGGTGTGGCCAATTTCATCAGCTCGAAAATCGGCTTGTCGGAAGGGCTTAGTTTCTGGAAAAAAGTAGGGTGGAATGCCGTCAAGGACTTCACTTCCGACATAGTAACAAGTACCGGTAACCAAGCCATCGACGGAGAAAACATTACCTTCTGGGGAAATCTGAAGAATGCCATTATCAATACGCTCATTGGAACAGCTGCGTATGCTGCCGATGGATTAAAGGCTATGGGTGCTCATGACAAGCAAGGAATTGTCCAAAGCAGCAAGAATTTGGTGAACAGTACGGCAGACGGTGCTAAGAAAGTTGCTAAAAAGACCGCAGAAGGTGTTCGCAATTATGTAAAAACCGTCGAGAACATCAACGCACCACTTACGCCAAATTATAACAAGGTGTGGCAATGATCATAGTATTTGAAACTAAAATTGCGATGATATGAGAAGAATAATTATAATGGTTACATTGCTCTGCATAGCAATGATGGCAGGTGCCCAAAGCACCAAGAATCCATGCAATCAGGGCGACCAGTCCAAGAACGACGGGAAGGAGGGTACGGCCAAGGAAATCGGCTCTACCCAAACAGTATCCACGTTGCTCTCCTACGACCCCAACGAACTGATTGGTCCCCAAGGCTACGACTCCGTAAGATGGGTGAGCATCAACGATGTGCTGAACTACACCGTGTGGTTCGAGAACGACCCGGAGTTTGCCGGAGCCAGTGCCCAGAAGGTCGACGTGAGTTTCCCGTTTGCCGACAAGCAGTCGATGAAGGGCTTCTCGCTCGGCAATTACGGCTTCGCCAACAGGTCGTGGAACATCGACGATGCACCGACAGCCTATCAGACCCGCCTCGACCTGCGCGACTCGATGCACATATTCGTTGACCTTACGGCAGGCATTGATGCCGATAGGCAGCAGGCCTTCTGGCGTTTCAGTTCCATCGACCCCGAAACGGGACTGCACCCGTGGCAGGTGGATCGCGGCATGCTGCCCGTGAACGACTCCACCCACGTGGGCGAAGGCTTCGTCACTTTCCGTCTGAAGCCGCACGAAGGTCTCAGGACGGGCGACACGCTGAGCATCGTGGCCAGCATCGTGTTCGACCAAAACGACACCATCCCCACCAACCGCTGGACAAACACCATCGATGCAGGCAACCCCACCAGCCGGATAAAAGCCCGTCAGGACTCGAAGAACGCCAACCTCTATCACCTGACATTCCAGGCCGCCGACGATGAGGGAGGCAGCGGACTGCGCAGCGTGCAGCTCTATCAGGCCAACAACTTCGGCATCTACGAAGAGGTGGCCACCTGTCCTGTTGACACCGTCATTGACTTCACAGCCGAGCCGGGCCATCAGTACAGCTTCTACTCCGTGGCCGTAGACAACACGGGCAACCGCGAACCGCTGAAGGAACAGCCCGACCTGATCATCAACGTAAACGCAGCCCCGACGGACATCGCCCTGAGCGACAGCATCTTCCAGGACGACATTGCCGTTGGCGGCTTCATTGCTGAGCTGTCCTCCGAGGACATCGAGCCGGACGGCACCTTCACCTACGCACTGGCCGAGGGCGACGGTGCCATCCACAACGACCTGTTCCAGATCAGCGGCACCCAGCTGCAGGCCCGCCAGCAGTTCAAGTGCGCCGCAGACACCTGCTACCAAATTCGCCTCTCTACTACCGATGCAGGCGGGCTGTCGTTCAGCAAGGCGTTTACACTGAGCATGAAGAATGTGCTCGTGAAGCCCGATGCCGACACGCTCAATGTGAGCATCTGTCAAGGTGAGACCTGCCTGTTTGGCGGCGTGGAGTACAGCAAGACCGGCACCTACCGTTTCTCAAAGGAGAACGAGTACATGTGCGACAGCCTCTACGTGCTGAACCTGACCGTACTGCCCGTACTCGACGAGCCGCAGGTCAGCATCGAAGGCACCCACACACTGGTATCTTCCGCAGCCAAAGGCAACCAGTGGTTCTATCAAGACGGTCGCATGGTGCCTGGAGCCAACGGGCAGGCTTTCACGCCCGAGGAAGACGGTGTCTACTACGTGGCCGTATCGAACGGAGCGTGCTTCTCTGCGCCCTCACAGCTCTACCGTGTGTGCATTGCCGACCGCACCGACCTGCAGCTCAACCTGCAGCCGGGATGGAACTGGGTGTCGATGAACCTCTCGGAGCCCTACCATCAGGATGCCCGCATCTTCCTGCAGCCCATCGAAGGCATCACCGAGCGCTTTGTTGGCCAGACCAGCGAACTGGTTAACGACCCCGCCCACGGACTGACAGGCGCACTGAACACCATCAGTCCCGCCGAAGGCTACAAGCTGAAGGTTACCGAGGCTGCCAGCCACACCTGGACGGGCTTTGGCAGCAAGCCGGAGAGCACCACGCTGACCTTGCAGAAGGGGTGGAATTGGATAGGCTACGTGCCCATTAGCGGCAACGACCTCGCTGCCGCCCTGGCTGGCATCACCCCGGCTGAGAACGATGTGGTGAAGAGCATGGACGACTTCTCAACCTATTCCGATGGTCAGTGGAAGGGCACGCTGGAGCGTCTGAATCCCGGTGAGGGCTACCTGTACTACGCTGCTGAGCCAACCGCATTCACCTATCCCGTGCAGCGTGTGTTCCCCGTCGAGCGTCAAAGCCGTATCATGGAACAGCCAAGACTGGGTGCCCAGTGGGGCTACGACATCCACCGCTATCCCGACAACACCACCCTGATAGGCCGACTCTACAAGGACGGCACCCCCACCGTGAGCGGAGCCTATACCATTGGTGCCTTCTGCAATGACGAGTGTCGCGGCGTGGGCAAATGGGTAGGCGATGTGGTCTTCCTAACCATCCACGGCACGCTGTCGGCCAACGAGCAAATGACATTCAAAGCCTGGGAGAACGCCACAGGCGAGGAACATCCCGTGAGCGAGACCATCAGTTTCCAGGGACAACAGGAAGGAAGCTGCCTGAGTCCCATGTCGCTTCACATCAGCGACAACACCGGCATTGCCTCCGTGTTTGCAAACGGAACCTACACCATCTATCCCAAGCCGCTGCGCAGTATGCTCTACATCAATGGTGACACGGAGCACATCAAGACGGTGAAGATTCTGTCGGGCGACGGCATCGTGAAGCTTTCCCAGAACGGATATCCCAGTCAGGGCATCGACGTGAGCAGCCTCCCATCAGGTGTCTATGTCGTGGCCATCATCTCGGAAAACGGCAAGGTGTACTATGAGAAAGTGATGAAAGCATAAAAACAAGCGGAATTTATCATTCCTCATGTTTATTTCATGCACTATTATGAAAAATCTTTACAATGACCCTTCTGAGATTCGCTCAGAATTCATCAAATGGTCAGTCGGTCGCAAATGAGC
>CAMZBS010000031.1 GCA_947304695.1 uncultured Prevotella sp. | reverse complement strand
ACTGTTTCTTCAATACGGGCGACGACTGCATTGCCATCAAGAGCGGACGTAACCGAGACGGCCGTGAGCGCAACATGCCCTCACAGAACATCATCATCCGCAACTGCGAAATGAAGAACGGCCACGGAGGTGTGGTCATCGGATCGGAAATCTCAGGAGGCTGCAAGAATGTCTTTGCCCACGACTGCACGATGGACTCACCCGATCTGGAGCGTGTGCTTCGCATCAAGACCAATTCGTGCAGAGGCGGCATCATAGAGAACATCAACATGAAGGACATCAAGGTGGGACAGTGTGCTGAATCGGTGGTCAAAATCAACCTGGACTACGAGCACAACGAAATCTGCTGCCGGGGCAACTACCCAATCGTAAGAAATGTGAACGTGGAAAACGTGACCTGCGAGAAATCGAAGTATGGCGTACAGATTATCGGACTGAACGAAGACACCTTTGTATATGACATCAATATACGCAACTGCCGTTTCAACGGAGTGAAGCAAGGCAACTTCAAGAGCGGGAAGACGCGTGATGTGCACTTCGAGAACCTTTACATCAATGGCGGACTTGCCCTGACGGAAATGCCCTACAAGCACTATTCGGAGTGGATGACCTATTCGGAAATGAAACGCGTGCCGGAGTCGTACATGCTGGACTTCGCCTCAAGACCAAAGTGGAGCTACGTGATGGGCAACGAGCTGGAAGGCATGCTCGACACCTACCTGCGCTACGGCGGCCAGCAGATCCTGGACTACTGCAAGCTCTACACCGACACCATGATCAACGAACAGGGAGAGATTCGCGGCTATAACATCCTGGACTATAACCTGGATAACATCCGTACGGGCCATTTCGTCACCCGCATGTACCAGAACTGGCCAGAGCCCAAGAACCTGAAAGCCATGCAGATGCTCATGAAGCAGTTGCAAGACCAGCCACGCACTGTGGCCGACAAGGTCTACTGGCACAAAGCCATCTACGCTTATCAGGTTTGGCTCGACGGTATCTTCATGGGACTGCCCTACCGCTGCCTCACCGCTCCCATCACGGAAAAGGTAAAGGGGGGGAAAGGTAAAAAGAACGCCGACCCCATCACCGCCATCTATGACGATGCCGTCAATCAGTTGAAGATTACCTACGAACGCACGCTTGATCCCGTGACAGGATTGAACCGTCACGCCTACGATGAAAACAGGAACATGTTCTGGGCCGACAAGACAACCGGCCTCAGTCAGCACTGCTGGGGACGTGCCCAGGGCTGGTACACGATGGCACTGATTGAAGTGCTCGATGCCGTTCCCGAGGATTATCCGCGCCGAGGTGAGCTTATCGAGCTGCTCAGGAAAGACCTTGATGCCGTCATCAAATGGCAGGATAAGAACACAGGTGTGTGGTATCAGGTCATGGACTCTCCAGGCCGGGAAGGCAACTATCTGGAGTCCACCGCCTCGTCAATGTTCGCCTACGTGCTTCTGAAAGCCTACCGCAAGGGCTATCTGGGCACCAAGTATCGTGAAGCTGGCATAAAGGCATATCGCGGCATTATCAACAACTTCATCCGCGTGAATGCCGACAGCACCATTTCGCTGACCAACTGCTGCTCCGTAGCAGGCTTGGGCCCGGGCATCAGTCCGCAGGTAGAAGCAGCCCTGAAGAGTATCAATCCTAAGGCTAAAGCTAAGGAGAACACACGTCGCGACGGTTCCTATGAATACTATCTGAGCGAACCTATCCGCGACAATGACGCGAAAGGCATAGGGCCGTTCATCTGGGCATCGCTCGAAATGGAACAGATGGGCTATACAACAGAGAACGTTTCGCAACCCATTGACCGTCTGGCTGTAGTGTCGCGCAACAATCCCGTCATCACCAAGGCCGACCCGTTAGCCTCGCTCACCGTAGGTAATGGGCACTTTGCCACAACTGTAGACGTGACTGGCCTGCAAAGCTACCCTTTTGACTACGAGGCAGGTGTGCCTCTGACCGCTATGTCCGACTGGGGGTGGCACAAGTTCGAAAACATCAACCACCTGACCCCTTCCGAGTCGGAGAAGGCTTTCGACCTGGGACACGGCCACAAGGAAACGTATGCTGTGGAATACAAGAAGGCAGACGACGGCCGCCACAAGCAGGCCACAGAGTATTTCCGCGTGAATCCGCACCGTCTGAACCTGGGCATCATCGGACTGGAACTGAAAGACGCATCCGGCAAAAAGACTGAACTCAAGGAACTGACCGGCATCCATCAGGAACTGAAGCTCTACGACGGTGTCATCGAGTCGCAGTTCGCTGTAGGTGGTGCTACCGTCGATGTCACCACAGCTGCTCTTCAGAACAAGGATGCCACTGTCTACAGCATCAAGTCCAGCCTGCTGAAAAACGGACGCGCAACGGTTGCCATCCGTTTCCCCTACCCCACTGGCAAGCATGCCGATGCAGCTGCCGACTGGTCAAAGCCTGAACGGCACACTTCACGCATCATCGACAGAGGCGCAAACTTTGCCGTCATCGAGCACCAGCTCGACAGCACCCGCTACTTCCTCACTCTTAACTGGCAGGGCGAAGCTAAGCTACAGGAATGCGACCGCCACTATTTTGCTCTTTCCACGAACTCCGATGTACTTGCCTTCAAGGCTGAATACACCCAACGCCCCACAAAAAACGCCCAGCAGTTTGTCTTCGACCAGGCTCTCCGCTCCGTCCTAAAAGCTTGGAATCGCTGGTGGCAGCAAGGAGCCATCGTAGACTTTGGCCTGTGTACGGACATCAGGGCAAAGGAACTGGAGCGTCGCGTGGTTTTGTCACAATACCTGACACAGGTGAACTGTGCCAACGCACTACCGCCACAAGAGACGGGACTGACCTACAACTCCTGGTTCGGTCGTCCGCACTTGGAGATGACGTGGTGGCACATGGTCGACTTCGCTCTTTGGAACCGTCCCCAGGTGGTGGAGCAGGTACTTGACTGGTACAACAATGTTGCCTATCCCGAAGCCAAGAAAATCGCCAATCGCCAGGGGTTCAAGGGTATTCGGTGGATGAAGATGACCGACCCCCAGGCAGGCGAGGCCCCATCGAACACTGGTTCGTTCCTCGTTTGGCAGCAGCCCCATTACATCTACATGGCCGAGGAAATGTATCGCGCCACCCCTACTGCTGAGACACTGAAAAAGTATGCCCAACAGGTAGAAGAAACGGCTGAGTTTATGGCCGACTTCGTAAGCTACGACAACAAGACGAAGAAGTACTTCCTGCAAGGAGCTACCGCCATGCAGGAGAGCATGTCGAAGGACTTCAGCTTCAACCACCCCTTTGAACTGGCTTACTGGCAGTATGGTCTCAGCATTGCCCAGCAATGGCGCGAGCGTCAGGGCAAGGAGCGTGTGGCTCTTTGGGACAAGATCATCGGAAACATCTCTGCGCTGCCCGAAGCCAACGGCATCTATACGGCAGGACTGCCCAAAGGGAACACCACCGGCTTGAAGAGCTTCGACCCCTTCGATGCTGTAGCCTCAGGCGTTTCCGTAAAATCTGAAGGCACCGAAAGTTTTGCTGCAAAGTGCCGCAACGACCACCCCGCCGTTCTGGGTGCCTGCGGCCTGCTGCCTTACACCTCTTTATATAATAAGGAGAAGATGAATAAGACCCTTGACTGGGTGATGAAGAACTGGAACTGGCAGACCACCTGGGGATGGGACTACGGTATGACCGCTATGGCAGCCGCACGTCTCGGTCAGCCCGAAACCGCCCTACAGGCCCTGCTCATCGACACGCAGAAGAACACCTATCTGAAGAACGGTCACAACTACCAGACCGCCGACCGCCTACGGCTCTACCTGCCCGGTAACGGTGCCCTGCTCACAGCTGTGGCTATGATGTGTGCCGGATGGGATGAGTGCAAGGTCGGACTGAACCCCGGTTTCCCCAAAGACGGACAGTGGAACGTGCGCTGGGAAGGCCTGAACCGCATGCAGTAACGCAATGCAGACTGCGGTTCTGACACAGCTTCAATCAGCAACTACAAAACAACTACAGAACAACTACAAAACAAAAATGAAGAAACTACTGACAACTCTTGCTCTCGCAGTCCTTGCAATGACTGCACAAGCACAAGCTCCTGCTTTTCCTGGAGCTGAAGGACACGGCCGCTACGCTACAGGCGGACGCGGCGGAACGGTTGTTCACGTGACCAACCTGAACGATTCAGGTTCAGGCTCATTACGAGAAGCCGTCAGCTCAAAGAACCGCATTGTGGTCTTCGATGTGGCAGGTGTCATTGCCCTGAAGAGCGATCTCACTATCAAGGACAACGTGACCATTGCCGGACAGACAGCCCCTTATCCCGGCATCACCATCCGCTATTATACCGTACGTCCGGGAGCCAACAACATCATTCGCTTCATCCGTATCCGGCGCGGTGAGGAGAAAGACCTTAACGACGGAGCCGATGCCCTGTGGCAGCGACAGAAGACGCTGATGATGCTCGACCATTGCTCTTTCTCCTGGAGTATTGATGAAGTGGCTTCGTTCTACGACAACAACAACTTCACCATGCAGTGGTGTACCATCGGCGAAAGCCTGAACGAAGCTGGACACGGCAAGGGTGCCCACGGCTACGGTGGCATCTGGGGAGGAAAACTGGCATCGTTCCATCACAACATGATCCTGCACGTGAACAACCGCTCCCCCCGTTTCAACGGTGCCCGCTATAACTGGCAAGGCTACACGTCGAACAAGCTCTACAACGAATACAAATGGCCTAATACCCTGCAAGCTGAGAACGTGGACTTCCGCAACTGCGTGGTCTACAACGCCGACGGTTGCTACGGTGGCCCAGGCGGCGGTCAGATTAACATGGTGAAGAACTACTTCAAGAGCGGACCTTCGGCTAACATAACCCATCTCACGCAGGTCACCATAGCAGCTAATGGAAATGCAGGCAATGACCAGACCTTCTGGGGACTCTGCAGCCGCTATCACCTTGACGGCAACCTTATTGACGGCAAAGCTGCCGGATGGGAAAAGGTAATCTACGACAACGGCACACTCACGTACAACAATGAGCATTACATTGCCGACCCCAACCATTATTATGGCAATACGGTGGAATACCTGTCGCAAGGCGGCACAGACTTTGTCCGCATCCGCATGGATGAGACCGCTCCCACTGGCGACGTGACCACCCATTCGGCCGAGAAGGCTTTCGAGAAAGTGCTCAGCTATGCGGGTGCATCGCTCCACCGCGACAATGTCGACGAACGATATGCCGAAGAGACAGAGACCGGTACAGCCACATACAGAGGATCGGTTACTGGACGCTTAGGCCGTATAGACAAAGTGGCTGACGCCCAGGGCTATACCGAAGCTGACTTCCCCACAGCCTCACGTCCTGCGGGCTTCGACACCGACAAGGACGGTATGCCCGATGAGTGGGAGCTGGCCAACGGTCTGAATCCTAACAGTGCTGCCGACGGGAAAACCTATACCATCGACACGGAGAAGAAGTGGTACACCAATCTGGAAGTCTATCTGAACTCCCTGGTTGAAGACATCATGAAAGCCGGGAATGCCGAAGCCGAAAACGCTGTAGACGAATACTATCCTGTCTGCAAGCAGCCTGCCGGAATCGACATTGCCTCGATGACCTCCACTACTGTCAGCACCACGTACTACAACCTGCAGGGCCAGCGCATCAAGCAGCCTCAGCGCGGAACTTACATCATCGTCGAGCACAAGACCGACGGCACAAGGGTAAGCCGAAAGGTTGTCAACCTATAATCTTACTTTTGCACATCATTTTACCAATTATTAATAACAAAAACAAAATCAACTCATGAAACAAAAATTACTAAAGTACTCTTTGCTGAGTCTGTTGATGATGCTCTTCGGCGGCATAGCCGTAGGTGCCATCAAAGCAGGCGAGAAAGGGTCTGCTGACTGGCAGGACATCAAAGCCGACCTGACCAGTACCGCGCTCATCCCAGAAGGTGCCAGCCAATGGGATGTTGTTTCAACTGGCATTGCTGTTGCAGCCGACGGTACGCTGAGCCGTATCGACAAGGCCGGTGCATCAATCGTGTTTAACGGTAAGTGGCACGGAACCCAGTATGGCTGGGCAGGATTCACGGCCAGTGTTCCCGTACAAGGCACCGTGAAAATCTCCTATGGCAACAGCAACTTCGGCAGCGAAGTCATTGTGACCAACAGCGAAGGCCAGCAAGTTGCCAAACTGAACAACAAGGCAAACAACACGTGGTCAGCCAGCAATCCTGACCTTGTGACCGTTGCCTACTATCGCACCAACGAGCCTACGACGCTCAATTTCAGCAATTGTGACTATGTAGGCTATTTTGCCGTTGAGGCCATCTCTCCGTCCGATCTTCCCGCAGAAGTAACCACCTACACCGTGACCTACAACGCAGGCGATGCAGAAGGCACAGCTCCTGCCACAAAGACCTATGAAACAGGCAGCAAGATGACCATTCCCGCCAACACCACACTTTACAAGGAAGGAAAGACACTCACAGCCTGGACTGACGCAGCCAGCAAGCAATACAAGGCTGGCGACGAGGTAACGATCAGCGGCGACCTGA
Source organism: uncultured Prevotella sp. (assembly GCA_947304695.1). Next base: position 17,568 of record CAMZBS010000031.1, on the reverse strand, counting down.
CGCTCACCCCGGTGTTCACCGACAATGCCGTCAGTTTCGACCAGCGCACAGCTGAGACCACGCTGACTTGGCAGTTTGGCGAAAGTAACGGTGCTGGCAAGCTGAACGCACAGGGCAAGAAGACCATCCTCGTTACGCAAGCCACCATCGGCGAGAACGTTATCGACGTGAAGATGGATATCGACGCGACCAACGGAAAAATAAACAACGACGGACGCGGCGACGAGTGGGCCCAGTGCAACGACGGCACCATCCTGACCATACCTGCCTACAAAGGCATGAACGTCACATTCCGCTCCTATGGTGAGGCTGTCGGCACCACCATCGGCGGTGAGGAAGCTGCTGGTAAGGCTGCCACCTACAACGGTTCGGCTGCTACCATCGACATCGTGGCCAAAGGCATCAGCTACATCTCAAACGTGGTGGCCACCTATCCTGCTCCCACGGGCGAAGAGCCTGCCGAGTTCACGTTCCGCAACTTCAGCATCGACCTGGTGGAGATCCTGACTGCCGAGCAGAGGGTAGACCAGCAGGCTGTAGAGCTGGGTGTTGTCGTGGGCGAAGACGGTTCGCTGTCGCAGGTGGCCTACGGTGCCGCCCAGGCCAACGTTTCGCTGAAGGGTACCTACTGGAATGATCACGGATGGGTTAACACTGAGGCCACTTTCAAGGTGGAAGGCCCCGTACAGATTGACCTCGGCAACTGCAACTACGGAGCAGGCACCATCACCGTAAAGGACGAGACGGGAGCCACCGTAGCCACAGGCACTATGACAAAGGAAAACGGCTGCTGGAACAGCGGCAATGCCGACAACATTGTGTCGGTGAAGTACACCGGTGCTGCCACCACGCTGATCGTGAGCTATCCCAGCTACCTGCCCTACATCGGTGTAAAAGCCATTGAGGCCACAGCAGTAGAGGTTGCCTATTCAAAGGGCGATGCCGAATGTGAGGGCGACGTACTGCCCGCAGGTGGTCAGTTCGCAGCTGGCGACGAATACACCATTCCTACAAACACCACGCTCTTTAAGGAAGGTTACACGCTGACAGCCTGGACCGACGGCACCGAAAGCTATGCCGTTGGCTCAACCATCACGCTTCCTGCCAGCGATCTGCAACTGACACCGGTATTCACCGAGAACACCGTTACGTTGGGCGACCGCACGGAGACCGTCACGCTGAAATTCCCGCTCAGCGTCAGTGCTGGCAGCCAGAAGTTCAACCTGCAAGGCAAGACAGGCTTTGAAGTGGCACAGGCCACCATCGGCGATCAGTTCATCGACGTGAAGATGGACATCGACGCCACCGCAGGCAAGTTCAGCTACAACAAGGACGAATGGACCCAAGTGAATGGCGGCACAAAGCTGACCATACCTTCTTGTAAGGGTGCCTCCATCTCCATGACTGCCTACGGCACATTCGGCGAGAGCGGCAAGACGGCCACCACGATTGACGGCCAGTCAGACTACACCCCCGGCACTTCCGTTAGCTATACGATGGCAGGCTCTGCCGAGACCATCGATATTGTCTTTGGCGACGATGCAGGCTATGTCACTGGTTTCTTGACCGTTACGCTGCCTGTGGTACAGAGTCAGGGCGACGGCAAGAAGTTCGACAATGTGGCTGGCAGCATCTTCTGGGAAGTGGGCAACGAAGCAAATGGTGCCTTGAGCGAAGGTATTGAAGGAGCCATCCTGGGAGCTACGGTCAGCACGGGCTCAGGACTTACCGTAGAGAGCGCCAAGTACTTTGACACCAACATGGTGAAATACACCCCCGCCACCTCAAATGCCGGAAACGTTGAGGAGGTGCTGGTTGAATACCGCGTAAAGGCCGCCAAGGGCGTGACTTTCAAGCCCACACAGGTTGACTATGCTGCCGTGAAGGTTGGCACCGATGGAGCCACCTACTCATGGAGCTACACCGTTGACGGCGTGGAAAGCAGCATCACCGAGGTTGAACCGAAAGCCAACCTGCTGCGCAACAACGGTGCCAACGGTACGGCCGAATACGGAGGAAGCGGCACCGCCAAGCTGATGCACAGCGAGACTATCACAGCTGATGCCTGCGAGACCTTCACCTTCCGTTTCTACATTTCAAAGACCGCCAACAACAAGAACATCTGCATCGGCAAGGTGACCATCAGCGGTATCGTCAACGGCGAGACCGTAGCCGTCGAAATGTTCAGCCTGGCAGCAACGGCAGCTCCCGAAGAGGGCGGCACGGTGAACATCTATCCCAAGGCCGACGAATATGAGGCTGGTAGCGAAGTGCAGCTCACGGCCATTGAGAACTTCGGCTATGACTTCGTGAACTGGACTGACAATGAAGGAACAGTCGTCAGCGAAGAGGCCAAGTTCAAGTACACGATGGATGCCGATGCCCAGCTCACTGCCAATTTCCAGAAGGTGAACACCTACGAACTGGCACTGACCGTCGACGGCACCAATGACTATATGGTGACCATCAATCCTGCCCCCACGATTGTCGACGGCAAGTGGATGTACGAGGAAGGACAGGGCGTACAGCTCACCGCCAACCAGTATGACGGTCTGGTGACCTTCACCAACTGGAGCGACGGCGAGACTTCCAGCTCGAAGACCATCCAGATGAATGAAGACGTTCAGCTCACGGCCATGTATGCCGAAGCCGACATCATTGCCGGCTGGGACTTCTACACCAAGGGCGGAGATGGCCGCAAGGCTGATTTCGCAGCACAGGACAACGACGGCGACGTGCTGACCCTGATGAACACCGAGACGGGCGAGACCAGCGGCTGGCTGGATAAGTCGACAGTTGCTGCCGGAGGCTATGAGAGCTTCAAGGGCGCAGCCGTGAACTGGCGTACCGGCGACAGCAACGGCGATGTGGGCCACTGGCACTGGCAGACCAAGGTCAACGCCGAAGCCTTCACCAACATCAACGTGCAGTTCCAGATGCTCTACAACTACAATGCCTATCAGACATACAACGTGGAATTCTCGACCAACGGCACTGACTGGACGAAGGCTGGCAGCATTACGATGAATGGTGCCAAGTCGCCTGCATCGTTCGACGGAAAACTGCCTGCTGAGGCCAACAACCAGAAGGAACTGTACATCCGCATGATTGCCGACAAGACCTCTCAGGTCGACGGTTCCGCATCGGCCAACGACGGCAACACGCTGGCCATGTTCTTCATCACCGGCACGCCCAAGCTCATTGACGACGGAAAGGCTCCTGTGCTGATGTCAAGCATTCCTGCCGACGGTGCCACCGGCACATCGGCAACGGGAAAGATTGTGCTTACGTTCGACGAGCGCGTGAAGCTTGCAGCTGATGCCACAGCCTACATCAACAACACCGCCGTGAACAGCAACACCCAGAATCCCACCAAGGGAAGCGTGAGCGGCAAGACCGTCACCTTTGAATACAAGGGCCTGGAGTACAGCACTGAGTATCAGTTCCTGCTGCCTGCCAACAGCATTGGCGACCTGACCGACAACATGATTGGCGAGGCCGTGAGCCTGACCTTTACCACCATGACTCGTCCTGAGATTGAAAAGGGCGTCTACGACGTCGTTGTCAGCGATGTCGACGGACTGGTGGCCGCCATCAAGACCGCCAACAACCGCACCGACAAGAACAAGCGCATGCGCATCTTCCTGAAGAACGGCACCTATCAGCTGCCGCTCAGCACCACAGCCACCATCAACTGCGATGACGGCAACACCTATCCCAGCCCCATCACCGACCTGACGGGCTCCAATGTGTCGTTCATCGGTGAGAGCATCGACGGTGTCATCATCACCAACGCCATCGACAACAGCAAGGTATTTGCCGGACAGTTCGGCACCGCCAGTGTCTACGACGGCATTGGCAAGAGCGATGTGATTCAGATTGGTTCCAAGGTCGAAGGTCTTTACTGGCAGGATCTGACCGTCAAGAGCGGCATGAACGATTCTCGCGGACGCAACATCGCCATCCAGGACAAGGGCACGAAGAACATCTACAAGAACGTGAAGCTGGTGGGCTATCAGGACACATGGGTGTCAAACAACGACTACGGCCTGTACTACTTCGAAGGCGGTGTCATTCGCGGACGCACAGATTACATCTGCGGCAAGGGCGACATCTACTTCAACGGTGTTGATTTCCACCAAATTGCAGGCGGTTATCTGGCCGTTCCCTCCAAGCCTGCAAAGGTTGGATGGGTGCTCAAGGGCTGCACCATCAATGGTGAAGGCAGCGGTGTCGACGGCAACTACACGCTTGGCCGTCCTTGGGGCAGCGGCACGCCGATTGCTCTCTACATCGACACCAAGATGAACGTCGTTCCCTCGGCCATTGGCTGGAACGAGATGAGTGGCGGCTGGCCTGCACGCTTCGCTGAGTACAACTCGATGACTTCTACTGGCTCACCTGTTGACCTGAGCGGCCGCAAGAAGGTCTTCGGCGGTGACCATCCCAACGACCCCGTGCTCACAGCCGAGGAGGCTCTTGAAGCCAGCGACATGAGTAAGATGTATGGCGAATGGGAACCCACGCTTGCCACCGAGCAGGCTCCGGCTCCCACCAACGTGACACTCACTGGCAACACGCTGAGCTGGGACAACAGCAAATATGCCTACTGCTGGGCAGTAGTGAAGAACGGCAGCGTCGTTGACTTCACGACCGAGACCACCTACACCGTCGACGACACCTCAGCAAAATGGGCTCTTCGCGGTGCCAATGAGATGGGCGGCCTGGGCGAAGCCGTTGAAGCCAGCATCAGCACAGGCATCAGCACCCTCCAGCAGCCCGTCGTCATCGACAACGCCATCTACAACCTGCAAGGCATCCGTGTAAAGAATGCCAAGAAGGGGCTCTACATTGTCAACGGAAAGAAATCCGTTTACTAAAACATAGAGCAAACTGAACAGAAAGTAGAGCCTGCTACCGCGCTATACAAGCGGTAACAGGCTCTACGCTTTTTGGGTCTCGGTGTTCAACGAGCTGAAATTCAGCCTGTTAACATTCTCATTCGATGCAAACGTTGTCATGATTGTCATTAAGATGCATCGGCGTGTGCGAGGACTGAAAAGAGTGTTCGCAAACCATTATCGTGGCACTGTCCCAATACGAAAACGTTTTCGTGAACTTTTAATAAAAAAAATCTAAGATTTATCACCGATTATTAAAGTTTTTATATTATCTTTGCAAACGAAAACTGCGAAATGAGCTAAACTATCAACAAACTAATAAAATTACTAACAAAAAGAACAAAGTATGAAAGACGCAATGAAATTATTGTGTAAGCTTTGCCTTTTAGCCGCGTTCTTCGTGCTTGCACCTCCAGAAGTGCTGGCACAGGTAACGGCGAAAGGACAGGTTCTGGACTCAACGGGAGAGCCCGTCATCGGTGCCACTGTTGTGGAAAAAGGCAACGCGAAAAACGCGGCCGTCACCGATTTCGACGGTAACTTCACACTGAAGACACAGAAGAGCAAGACAGTAGTCATCTCCTACGTGGGCATGAAGCCTCAGGAAGTCACCGCTTCGGGCGACATGAAGATTACGCTCGAAGACGACAATGCCATGCTCGAAGATGTGGTGGTCGTGGGCTATACCAGCAAGGCCCGTAAAGACCTGACCGGTTCGGTAGGTTCCATTTCGGGTAAGAAACTGGAGGCCGTGCCCGTCACCTCTGCCGCTGTGGCCTTGCAAGGCAAGATTTCAGGTGTGCAGGTAACAACCATTGACGGTCAGCCCGGTGCCGACGTTAACATCCGCGTACGTGGAGGCACCTCGGTGACCCAGTCCAACGAGCCGCTGTATATCGTTGACGGCTTCCAGGTGCCCAACATCAATGATATTCCCCCCACGGACATTGCCTCTATCGACGTGCTGAAAGACGCCTCCCTGACCGCCATCTATGGTGCCAAGGGTGGCAACGGTGTTGTGGTGGTAACCACAAAGTCGGCCAAGGAAGGCAAGATCCAGGTGTCGTTCAATGGCAACCTGAGCATCAGCCACCTGTCGAAGAAGCTCGACCTGATGAACGCTCAGGAGTTTGTCGACTATCAGTATCAGTGGCACGCAGTGAACGGCATGCGCTCTTCCAACGCGAAGTTCTTCCGTGCCAACTTCGGCAACCCCTACGACCTTGACATGTACTCAACGCTGACCTCTCACGACTGGCAGGACGAGGTGATGGGTGAGACGCCTGTGAACTACTCTACCAACGTAACCATTGGTGGCGGTTCGGAAAGCGTGAAGTTCAACCTGTCGCTGACCCAGAGTGAAGACAAGGGTATCATCCTCGGTTCCGGTGTGCGCCGTACAAACATCAACTTCAAGACCGACATCAAGGTAAACAAGAACCTCTCCATCCAGTTCAATCCTAAGTTCACGTTCCGCCGCGACGAGGGTGCCGGTGGCGAAAACGTCGGCACGGGCGGCATTATCGACGTGCTGCAATATCGTCCTACCAACGGTCTTCGCGAATTCGGCTATGTGGACTCCAGATATGCCGACCCCGATGAGGAGGAGATTTTCAACTATACCAACCCGAAGAACGACATTGCCATCAACCAGCAGATCAGGCACATGTATACCTATACTAATAGTGTTGCTGTGAACTGGAAGCCCATCAAGAACCTGAGCCTGCGCTCAGAAGCCACCATCGGTCTGCAGTGGACTGACAAGAACCGCTTCTACGGAGCGCTGACCAGCACGGGCAAAAGCAACAACAACCAGCCGGTGGCCACCATTGAGAACACCAAGCGTCTGAACTATGTGTGGACCAACACGGCCTCCTACAACATGACGCTGAAGGATGTACACAACCTGTCGTTCCTGCTCGGTCAGGAAATCTATGAGACTCAGGAACGCTACGGCAAGATGACCAACCGCTACTTCCCGCGTGCCTTCACGGCAAAGGAAGCCTGGAACAACATGGGATTCGGTACGCCTTACGAATCGACGACAAGTCTCTCCACGCCCGACCGCACCGCCTCATTCTTCGGTCAGGCCAGCTACAACTTCGACCACAAATATCTCGTTTCGGCCACGATGCGTGCCGACGGCAGCACCAAGTTTGCACCCGGCCACCAGTGGGGTTACTTCCCCTCAATTTCCGGTGCATGGGTCATGACGGAAGAGCCGTTCATGAAGAATATCAAGTGGATTAACCAGTTGAAGATTCGCGCCGCATTCGGTCTGGCAGGTAACAACCGCATCAACTCCGACCTCTGGCGCGAGCTGTATGCCATCAACTCTACGGGCGGCCCCGGCTTCGGCGAGATTACCGCACTGGGTGAGCAGTACTACGGCAACAACAGCGGCTCGCAGTTTGCCAACCACAACATCAAGTGGGAGACCACCATCACCCGCAACCTTGCTGCCGACATCCAGCTGTTCCACGGCCGCGTGACCATCACGCCCGAGGTCTACTGGAACACCACCCGCGACCTGCTCTACAAGTCCGACGTGCCCTCAGTCATCGGCTATGTCTCTCAGATGCAGAACATCGGTAAGGTCACCAACAAGGGTGTTGAACTGAGCATCAGCGGCGACATTCTCCAGGGCAAGGACTATGTGCTGAGCGCCAACCTCACCTTCGGCCACAACAAGATGAAGATTGACAAGCTGAACGGTACCGACAATGTGGTGTGGGACCAGAACAACCGCTGGAAGTCAAGCTACAACGACTACTGCCTGCGTGTAGGCGACGAGGTAGGCCTAATCTACGGCTTCGTCTATGACGGTCTCTACGGCTTCGACGAGTTCTACTTCGACGGCAATGACAACTATCGGGCAATCCCTTGGGGATCAAGCTCGCTGGACAACGGCACCAAGAACAACATGGCTCCGCGCGAGGATGGCTATGTGACCGTGATCAACGACATCTCTGGCGACTCGAACAGCGGCAAGGCTACTCAACCCGGCAAGATCAAGTTCAAGGATCTGGATGGCGATGGTCGCATCACTGAGAACGACCGTACTGTTATCGGTAACACCAACCCGAAGTTCCAGGGTGGCTTTGGTCTGAGCGGTCAGTGGAAAGACTTTGACTTTACGGCCAACTTCACCTACATGTTCGACTTCGACATCAACAATGCCACTGCCTACACGCTATCGGCATCTGAAGGAAACGGTAAAGACAAAGACAAGAAGTTCTACAATGTTCTTTCCGAATTTGCCGACGGTTGGCTCTACAACGATCTTGACGGCAGCCTTACCGGCACCCAGGGCGATGTGCTCTATATGCTGAAGCACATTGACAATAGCCCTGAACTGATCTACATGCCCGCCAATGCAAACAGAAGTCTTTGGAATCCTACGGATGTGACGAAGAAGATTACCCACTCCTACTTTATTGAAGACGGCTCTTTCGTGCGTTGCAACGACATCACCATCGGCTACACGCTGCCTAAGGATCTTGTCAAGAAATGGGGCATCTCGAAGGCCCGCTTCTATGTGTCGACAACGAACCTCTTCATCATCACCGGTTATTCGGGCTATGATCCCGAGGTGGACATCCAGACAGGTCTGACCTGCGGTATGGACTACAACCGCTATCCGCGTAACCGCAGTTTCGTATTCGGTACTAACATCACATTCTAACATCAGCAAATATATGAAAATCAAGAATATACTATTGACAGGAATGGCTGCACTGGCCCTTGCCTCCTGCAACGACTATCTGGACGTTGACGCGCCGTCCTCTTATACGGAGGAGTTCGTCTTCAGCCAGAAGACGGAGGTAGTCCGTGCGCTGAACGGTGTCTACGCCCAGGCACTGGTCAACAACCTGTATGGCAATGCCTATCAGCGCACCTTCATCCTGAACAGCGACGTGGACATGATGGCCAGCAATGCCAGCGCCCACGCACACAACACCTACGCACGCTTCGACTGCGACGATCAGGGTGGTGAAATCTACTCTTTCTGGACTGCTGCCTACAACCTGATTGAGTATGCCAACAAGTTCATACATTCCGCAGAGAACAGTTCCCTTTACGACACCAGCGACTCGGAGTTCATGCAGTGGATTGGTGAGGCCAAATGCCTCCGCGCAATGGCCTATCACGATCTGGTGGTGATGTTCGGCGACGTTCCGTTCACGATGCAGCCTGCTTCTGAGCTTAGCTCGGGATTCGTGATTCCCATTGCCGACAGAGAGGATATCCAGAAGGCTATCATTGACGATTTGAAGGGCATTGCTCCCTACATGTTGTCAACCACAGTCAACACGGTCACCTCAGAACGCTGCAGCAAAGAGTTTGCCCAAGCCCTGATTGCCCGCATTGCACTGACCGCAGGCGGCTATTCGCTGCGTCCCAACAAGGAAGACGCCAGGAGCTATGGCTACATGAAGCGCCCCGACAACTGGAAGGACTTCTACACCATTGCCCGCGACTATGCCGACTCTGTCTTCCAGGCAGGCACACACTCGCTGAAACTGTCCTATCAGGACGTATTTGTCAACGAATGCAACTACAAGGTTGTCAACGACGACGACGTGATTTTCGAGATTCCGTTCGCCAAAGAGGCTAATGGCAACACCGGCTACCTTCAGGGTCCCACCTACAAAGCCTATGAGGGCAAGACATTCGGTGTGTGGGGAGCCTGCAACGGCAACGCCCGACTGAGCGCATTCTACCGTTTCCTGTTCCGTCCCAATGACAACCGCCGTGAGTTCATCAACGGCATGTGGTACTATGAGCCGAACAACAGAAACGATGGCGACACCATACTGATTCGCAACGACTACACCGTTCACAACAACAAATGGTCAAAGCTCTGGACTTCAGAGGGTTCCGCACTGGGCAATATCACTGAAGGAGCAACCGGCATCAACTACCCGTACATGCGCTATGCCGACGTACTGCTCATGTATGCCGAAGCAGCCAACGCACTGAATGGTGGTCCCACCACTGAGGCCGTGGAGCGTCTGAAGATGGTTCACAGCCGCGCCTTCGACGACGGTGACCCAGACTTTATCACCGCCGCACAGGCCGATGAGCAGTCCTTCCAGAAAGCTGTGATGAATGAGCGCAAGTGGGAGTTTGCCGGTGAGAACAGCCGTTGGCGCGACTTGGTGCGCACAAACACCTACGCTGAAGAGGTTGTCTACAGCTTCCTGAGATACCACGCTACAGGTTACCGCAACGCCGGTAGTCCCATTGAGTTCGAGAGTGCCATCAACAAGCACGACGACAACCTGTACAACATCAGCCGCCTGCCGACCACCATCTATTATCACCCCTTCTATCTCAATGAAGTGAAGCCCGTAGGTCTGCGTCGCTTCAAGGATCAGATGTACGGTTACATCATCGATGCTTCGGCCAATGTGTTGCAGGCCTATCCCAACCAGTCGCTGCCCAGCATGCGCATTTACAATGCCTACGAGCGTGCTGACTCAGACCCGCTGACCTCACAAATCACCACGGGCTTCAATGGTGGCTACACTTGGCAGCAAGCTAAATTCTACCGTTGGGGCGACCAGGAGGCTGGTCTGCCAAACAACTACTGCAAGTACTCATTCTACGGCTATGTACGCTGCGACGACGGTGGCAACCTCTACCTCTACAAGGACGGCGCACCGATACCATTCCCGTCGACCATTCCCACGTCCGACCAGCTGCCCGTCTTGAGGTACATCCTCCCCTATCCCAACTTGGCCATCCAGCGTTCTGCCGGTGCCTATAAGAACTATTACGGTTATCAATAAACAAAGAAGCCAAACGTATGAAAAAAATATTGAATAGTATCATGCTACTCCTGCTTGGCGGCACTTCGTTCCTGATGGTGTCGTGCAAGGATGACGACAATGGTTCGTCAACCAATACCAACAGAGAGTTTATGACCATGTTCATTACCGACGACAACCGTGCGAAAGGATCAGACTACCAGTACAACTGCGGACTGGACGGCAACTATCCCAACGGTAACACCATCCACCTCTACTGGTATGGCATCAAGGACTGTGCCGGTTATCAGGTTCAGATGGCCCTGCAACCCAAGGTCAGCGGTGGTGAAGATGCATGGGCAAGGATTCAAGGCACCAGCGACCTGCTTGTCGACACCATCCTGGGTCCCGACGTTCTGGAACTGCTCATCAAGGATCTGCAATACTCCACCGACTATCGCTTTGCCATCCGCACACTGTCGAAAAAAGACGACAACGTGAACGACTTTTCACATGCGTCCAAATGGTACGGACACGGAGGTGGCCGTCAGTGGTCAGAGTATCTGAATATTCCCACATCGCCACGCTACCCCACTCCCAATGTGATTTATGTGAACCAGGCAGAGACCACCGAGGAAACCATGCATGTCTATCTGCACAGGACCATCAACGATGTGGGTCTGGACCTCAAGACAGAGGAAGACCAGGAGAAGCTTGCCGCCTACTACGAGCACTTCAACATTGATGAAAACGGTAACTTCGGCTACAAGTACTTGACCGTTACACCGTCGCCCAACAATCCCAACGCATCGGTTGACGAGAAGTGGAAGAAGTATGAGATTCAGGAGGAAGACTATACACGCGGCTACGTCGTAATTACCGGTCTATCCAAGAACTCTACATACGTGATTGATGTCATCGACCCGCTGATTACTGTTCCCGTTGATGCGAAGTACAACACGGTGACCCAGCGTTCCGACGGTACGCCAGGCGCACCCATCCTGCTGAGTCACGACGAGCTGATGGCCCAAGCCGAAAGCCTGCCCATCCCCAATCGTGACGAAGGCCGTGCCGATGTGTTCGCCCTTGCCAACGATTATGATGCTGCACCCATCAGCCCCACCCTCTACGACTTCATCTCAAATGCTGACTACGCCGAAGGCCAGACCTTCCTGCTGGAGGGCGGAAAGACCTACTATCTTGACGGCAACGACATCACCTGTAAGGGCTTCGTACTGCGTACCAATCCCGACGACGTAGCCCAAGGCAAGCGTGCAAGAGTGCTTTGCGGTCTCGGCAAGAACTCGGCAATCTATGAGCAAGCCACCAACGGTGAACAGTGGCAGGGTCCCTACACCTGCTTCATGTTCGGCCGACAGCCTGAAGCTGGTGAGGGCGGTGAAATCTATATGAAGAAGCTCGCCTTCTACGACATCGACTTCGATAATCCCAAGGCATTCAACTATGGTGATACCGAGGCCGGACTGGGTACAGCAGCAGGAAACTACTTCTTCAACATGTACTCCAACGGTATGGCAGTGACCCTCGACTCACTGGTTATCGAGAACTGCACCTTCAAGCGCATGGTTCGCGGCTTCATCCGTGAACAGGGCAAGAACTACAAGATATGGAACCACGTGCTCATCAAGAACAACCTCATCTACGACTGCGGATTCTACAACAGCGCTGCAGGCGGTTACTGCTTCATCGACGGTTCGGCCCAGAATGCTGCATCCAATCTCTATGGCGACATGAAGATTGTTGAGAACACATTCTACGACAGCCCCTATCCTACCCTCATCAAGGAGCAGACCGCCATGAACTGGGAGGCTGGCTCATGGAACATCACGATTGCCAACAACACGTTCATCAATTTCAACACACGTGCCAACGGTGCTCTTATCAAGATGGTTGGTATGCCCGACGGCTCTGTCTACAACGTGAAGAACAATCTCTTCGTGCTCTGTAAGCAGCCTGCCGACCAGCGTGTACTGCAGATGTGGGGCTCGCAGATTGAAGACACTCAGAACCTGGGTGCAGAAAAGGGCAGAGCACACGTGACGCTGAATTTTGAGAACAACTGGTCGACCAACAACGACTTGTCAGGTACCAATCCTCCCTGTGTGTTCAGTGCCAACCGATGGACTTCAGAAGAGAACGGATTCCAGCTTCTGGTCACCGCCAATCATGCCACACTGAACGGTACACTGGATGTACAGGTTGCCAACATATCGGCCACCGACTTAATGATTCAGCCTTGTCCCCCACACGTTGCAACCTCTGCTTCAGACCAGAACATGCACCGCGCAGATGCACTTGACGGAACAGCAAGCGAATACAACGTGAACCTCTACTTCAAGAACACCGACAACGATATTTACAACAATAACGTGGGTGCCTCAAGATGGCGTAAAAAACCTGCAAATTGAGAAACTGATAATTTAAAATGAGAATTATGAAGCTATTCAAAATATCATCGATGGTAGCGCTGGCATTCCTGATGGGAGCCAGCCTCACCTCCTGCAGCGATGCTAATGAGTATGAAGACACCGACACGGACAATCCTTCGTGGGTGAGCAACTACTCGAAGTCGCAGGAAATCAGCCACCCCGATGCCCTGACCGCTACGAAATGGGTGCGTGCTTCAGGCACCAAGAAAAATGCCTATGGCGAAGAGGTACAAGGCTTTGTGGAGAGTCTCGACTTTGTGAAGGCCGACTCTGTCATCGTCAAGATGAGCCAGGGAACCACCGAAGGTGTCTGGGTAGACGAGTCGAACACAGAGGAAACCCCCATGTATGAATATACGTACTCGGCACAAACCGGCAAGTTTGAAATTCTGAGGGTGGTGAAAGACGACAAGGGCAACAAGACCAACTCAAAGATCCTGATTGGCGTTGCCGTAAACGGTAAGGAGGAAGGCATCACCGTGGTTCACTACGGAGATACCCCCTGCCAAACCTATCTCACAAAAGAGTAACAATATGGGCATCCTCCCCTGCATCCACTGAATGCGGGGGAGGATACAACACAAGAAAACATTAACCCTTTTTTATTAACTAAATGATTTGTTTATGAAAAAAATTTTTACTTTAGCTTTGGCCCTGATGGGCTTTGCTGGTACTGTGAACGCAGCTTCAGTAAACGACATCGAGGTGTGTAAGCACAGTTATGTGCTTGTTTGTGACGACTACACAAACAATGGTACTGGATCACGCGTAAAGGGTGGTCTCTTCGGCGACAACTACTTCCTGGATGTTACCGGCGGCTCAGTCGCTACAAACAAAGGCACTGTAGACCTGTCCGTAGTGGATGCTCTTGGACCTGACGGAACACCTCTGTATGTTACAGAAGACATCGTTGCAAAGTATGGCGAATACGGCGCTCACCTGAACTCACTGCGTCTGAAGAACACGCAGGACATGATTGCCATGAGACCCACCGCTGGTTCGAAGATCATCTTCTTCCTGCAGGGCAACAACAAGACGGGTAAGGATGCCCGCTATCCCAAGCTCTCAAAGAAGGCTGACCTTTCAGATGCCCTGAACCCTGGCCCCACTGCCGACTTTGCTGAGACAACCGCATCTGGATTCAAGCTTGAGTTCACCGTTCCCAACGACTGGGGCACAGAGGACATCCTCTACATCGGCTCGTACAACGGTGACATGTTCCTCAGCTACATAATCGTTGAGGCTCAGGAAGCTGAGGGAACACCTTCAATCAAGGTTGGTCCCCAGACTTTCGAGAACGGTCTCTACTATCGTGAGGTCATCTGTAAGACCGTCAAGGTAGGTGCCGACAACACCATTGCCACCTACACCACCGACGGTTCTACACCTAACGAGAATAGCCCTGTCTACACAGAGCCCATCAAGTGCTATGCCAACCAGACCGTTAAGTTCCAGGCTTACTATGACTTCGACGGCGACGGAAAGGCCAATGCCGACTACATCTGCGAAGGTGCCGACAACGAGGCAAACGTGAACTTCTCGTTCGACGCTCCTGTGATTGAGTCCGAGGGTGCTAACGTAACCATCACCTCTCCCTACGAAGGTGCCAAGAACTTCTACGCAGTAAATGGTGGTGAGGCCGTTGAGGGCAGCACCGTGACGCTCACTGAGAGCGCTACCGTTTCTGCTTACTCTCAGATTGTCAATGGCACATACGCTACGTTCACCTCGAAGAGCGCCTTAAAGGATGTCTACGTGTTGAATCCCATCAAGGAGAAGAAGACCATCGCTGTGATTGCCGGCGACGTTGTGCTCGACGAGGAGGCTACTGCCACTTCTACCACTGGTGAAGTCTACAAGGTTGAGAATGGTGCCATCAGCGCCGACAAGGCCGATTTCTTCGTGAAGAACGTTGAATTCGCTGTCATCAAAGATGCTGAATATCAGATTGACGGTCAGGAAATCTATATCAAGATGAACAACACCAACATCACCTTCCAGGTGGCTGAGGGTGACTCTGTCAACGTGAAGGTTGTCTGCTCGAAGAACTCCTGCAAGACGCTCAACCATGACGACGAGTCGAAAATCGACCGCAAGTGCTACGTCAACGTGAGCGGCACTACCTATGGTACTGACGACATCACTGCCGAGGGTGCCAACGTCATCGAGTTCGGTCTGACTGGTGGTACCTACACCTTCCAGAAGTACTCTGGCACGGGCAACATCTTTGTGTCAAGCATCGAGATTGACCCCGTCGAATCTTCTGGCATCCACAACGTCCAGACTGCTAACGCCAAGAACGCTGTTCGCTACAACCTGGCTGGTGTGCGTGTCAACAACGACTACAAGGGTCTTGTCATCGTTGAAGGCAAGAAGCTCTTTGTGAAGTAAACGTATAGTTACAACTTGAAAAGCTGAGCCTTAGTTGTGTCGCAACTGAGGCTCAGTTGTTGTTTAACTGAGGCTCAGTTGCATCGTTACTGAGCCTCAGTTCTTTTTTGTCTGTTTTTATTTGTTTTTCTTGAAAAAAAGACGTACCTTTGCAGCAATAACTACAAATCAAAAAATCAAACACTACAAAACAATGAAGCATACTACTAAGATTCTGTTGGCGGCACTGGCTCTGACTGGTGCCACATTCTTGCAAACCTCTGCCCAGGAGCCTACTCCTGCCTTTCCCGGAGCCGAGGGCTTCGGCCGCTATGTCACCGGTGGACGCGGAGGCAAGGTGCTGCACGTCAAGAAGCTGGACGACAGCGGCTATCAATCGCTACGCTGGTGTCTGCAGCAGCAGGGCACCAAGACCATTGTGTTCGATGTGAGCGGTACCATCCACTTGGAATCTGAACTCACTATTCCCTCCAACACCACCATTGCCGGACAGACGGCTCCCGGTGACGGCATCTGCGTAGCCGACTATCCGGTGAACATCACTGGCAACAACGTGATTGTGCGCTACATGCGCTTCCGTCTGGGCAACAAGAACGTGAAGAAAGACGGTGCCGACGGATGGGACGGCTTTGGCGGATTCGACAAGCAGGACTGGATGATTGACCACTGCTCCGTGTCCTGGTCCATCGATGAATGTCTCTCCGTTCTGGGCAATAAGAACACCACCGTGCAGTGGTGTCTTGTGGCACAGAGTCTGGTGAACAGCGGTCACTCCAAAGGTGCCCACGGCTACGGCGGCAACTGGGGCGGCAGCGGAGCCTCGTTCCACCACAACCTCATTGCCCACCACACCAGCCGCACTCCGCGACTTGGCCCGCGTCCCACCACGCAGCTCGACGAGCGGATGGACATGCGCAACAACGTAATCTACAACTTCGGCAGCAACGGCTGTTACGGCGGCGAGGGCATGACCGTCAACATCGTCAACAACTACTACAAGCCAGGTCCCGGATCTCCCACCGACATCAAGGGAAAGCGCATCGCAGGCATCGGTGTGCGCACCAACAGCTATGTAGCCCAATATCCTGCCTACGCCCCTGCCCTGCACCTCTGGGGCAAGTACTACGTCACGGGCAACGTGAACTCGAAATACTCCGATGTGACCAACGACAACTGGACGATTGGCATCATCAACCAGGTCAATGCCTCCGACTGCGACGGCACATGGACGCAGGCCACCCGCGACAGCATCAAGCTCAATGCCCCAATGCACTTTGTCTATACAACGACCCATACGGCTCAGCAGGCTTATGAGCGTGTGCTCGACTACGTAGGTGCCTCACTTCATCGTGACGAGTTCGACGAAATGATCATCAGCGACACCCGTCAGGGCAAAGCTTCGCATACAGGTGCCGGGCTCAGCAGCGGTTTCATCAACACACAGGATGACAACAAACCTGTCGGCGCAGGCAGCACGTGGAATGCCTGGCCTACACTCAACAGCACCGCAGCACTCACCGACACAGACGGCGACGGCATGCCCGACGAATGGGAAACAGCTCACGGGCTGGATCCGAAGAAAGCTGCCGACGGCAATCTGCTCAACGACGAGGGCTACACCAACCTTGAGGTCTACCTCAACTCGCTTGTTGCTGAGATTACCGAAAAGCAGAACGAGGGTGGCCAGATGATGGGCGGCGAACCCGTCGCTGCCACCGAACTGGAGGTGAGCGGCATGACTTCATACGGCAACTGGACTTTTGCAGGTGGTCTCAAAATAAATGGCACATCTGGCACACCAGCTACGGGCAATGCCAGCACCATCAAGTTTTCCAGCAACAAGACTTATACCATCGTGTTGCCCGCTGATGTCACAATTGACGAAGTGACCATCTACGGCTACGGCAATGCCGACGGAAAGCCCATTTATCTCGCAGAGCTGGCAGGCAAGGACTACGGAGAGACCGACTATGTTTTTCCCGCCCGTGATGCCAATCCCGCCAGTGCCACCTACGTTATCAAGCTCGACAATCCTGTCAAGGACAAGCTCACCTTCACCCCTAAGGGCGATGC
>CAMZBS010000030.1 GCA_947304695.1 uncultured Prevotella sp. | reverse complement strand
CCTGCTGGGCTTTCTTGTCTTTCCAGATGGCATACCATACGGCTGCCACCACTCCTAACAGGCCGACGATGAGCACCACCCAGTCGAGCCAGATAAATTCATGTGAACTCCAGTTCATTGTTTGTTATTTTTGTTAGTAATTAGTTATTTATTCATTCTGTTCTTCCACATAGCGGTCATGTCTTCAAGGGTCTTACCCTTGGTCTCGGGCACCATCTTCCATACAAAGAGGGCTGCAATGACGCAGATGATACCGTAGAGACCGTAGGTGAACCAGTGACCGAAGTCATCGCCTTCAGTCAGGTGCATATTGAACATAGGCACGAAGGTTGAAGAGACGATAAAGTTGAAAATCCACTGGAAAGCTACGGCAATAGCTACGGCTCCACCACGAATGGTGTTGGGGAATATCTCGGCGATAAGCACCCAGGTGATGGGGCCCCATGAGAACATGAACGATGCCGAGTAGACCAACAGCGAGGCAGCTGTTAATAATGCAAGGCTTTCATTACCAAAGGTAACTGCCACACCGAATGCGCCCAAAGCCATACCCAGCGAACCTGAAATGAGCAGCGGCTTGCGGCCCCACTTCTCAACTGTAAACACAGCAACAAGTGTGAACGAGATATTGATAATGCCCATAAACACCGTCAACATCATTGGATCATCCATACCCATGTCACCGAAGATACGCGGTGCATAGTAGAGCACAGCATTGATACCCACAGCCTGCTGGAACACACTGAGCATGATACCTACGAAGATACATACGAAACCATAGGTCATCAGTTTCTCGGTCTTCACCACCATCGTGTCCTTGATGTCCTGCAGAATCTGAGCTGCCTTGCTCTCGCCATTGATCTTAGCCAGAATACGTGAAGCCACATCATCGCGGCCAATAGACACGAGGTAACGCGGGGTTTCAGGCACGAAGCAGATGAGCAGGGCGAAGAGTCCTGCGGGCACAGCCTCAGAACCGAACATATAGCGCCAGCCAGTCGTCACCGTCCACTGTGCAGCAGGATTGATGGCAGCAATGCCCTTACCCATCTCCTCAACGAGCGGCTGGATATGGTCGCCCAGGATGAAGAAGTTGACAAAATAGACCACCAGCTGACCAAAGATAATGGCGAACTGGTTCCATGAGACAAGCATACCTCTTATGTTAGAGGGAGCCACCTCACCAATGTACATCGGGCAGATGGCCGAAGCAAGGCCTACACCAATACCACCTATCACGCGGTAGAAGTTGAACATGATGAGCAGCGAGTAGGTGGGAGTACCATATTCAAAGAACAGGAACTCAGGATCCATCGAGCCCAATGCCGAGACAAAGAACAGCAAGCCTGCGATAATCAGCGAACGCTTACGTCCCAAGTTGGTGGCCAAAAAGCCCGAAAGAGCAGAACCGATGATACATCCGATAAGGGCAGAAGCCGAAGTAAATCCGTGCCAGCCATCAGTATAGGCAAAGTCCTTAGCTTCCATGAAGAAAGCCTGAAGTCCCTTCTCTGCACCAGAGATGACGGCAGTGTCGTAGCCGAACAGGAGTCCGCCCAACACTGCCACCATTACGATGCTAATAAGGTAACCCTTGCTACCGTTTTCAGTCTGTGACATAATCTTCAATTTTCAATCTTCGATCTACTTGATTGAGAACTTGTAAGCAGCGTGGCTGTAGTAAGGCTTCTCGGGAGTCACCACGGGGCTTGCCCACTCAGGATGGTTGGGCGAGTCGGGATACTTCTGGCTCTCCAGACAGACGCTCACATGCTGAGGATACTTCTTGCCAAGCTTACGGACGATATTCTCCTGACCGTCAACTCCCTGGAAGTTGCCGCTATAGACCTGCACGCCAGGCTCGTTTGTGAACATCTCCATGAAGATGCCACTCTTGGGGCTATAAAGTGAAGCACATACCTGCGTGTCGTCGCCAGCAGTGTTCAGGCACCAGTTGTGGTCGTAACCGTGAGCATTCTTTGTCTGATAGTACTCCGACTTGATGCTGTCGCCCACAGCGTGTGGAGTGCGGAAGTCCATCGGGGTTCCCTCCACAGGCAGAATCTTGCCAGTTGGCATATAGCTGAAGTCGGCTTCAGTAAAGTTGTCGGCATTGATATAGAGCACCTGATCGTAGGCAGCATTCTCTAGGTCACCACTCAAATTATAGTAGTTGTGATTAGTCTGGTTGATGATGGTGGGCTTATCGGTTGTAGCCTCCCAAACGATGTCGAGCACGTTGTCAGCCGTCACCTTATAAGTTGTCGTAGCTACTACGTTTCCGGGGAATCCGTTCTCACCGTCGGCAGCCGTAATCTGAAGTTTAATGACCGAGTCGTTCACCTCTATTACGTCATACACCTGGTTCATCCAGCCCGTTGCGCCGCCACCATGCAGACAGTGAATGCGGGTGTCGCCTTCATGGGGGTCGTTCTGGCGCAGCTGATACTGCACGCCGTCGAGTGTGAACTTACCGTCGCAGATGCGGTTGGCATAGCGGCCTACGCTTGATCCGTAGTCACTGGGTGTGTTCAGTGTGTCGGCATACTGGGCGATGTTGTCAAAGCCCAAAACCACATCAGTGGGGTTACCGACCTTGTCGTTCACCACAAGGCTGACCACACGGGCACCAAAGTTAGTGATACACACCTCCATGCCGTTGGCATTCTTCAGCGTGTAGAGCTTCACGGGCTTCTCGTTAATCACGGTGTCGAACTTGGCGGCATCAAGACCAGACTTTGTCAGCTCGGCTTTCTGAGCACCACCAGCACAGGCAGAGAGCATCAACGCAGCAGCGCCGAAGCCCATCAAAGAACCTTTTAATGCTTTCATTTTTCTTAGTTTTAAAATTAAATTTTAGTTATTGTTCAAAATTTGGGTGTAAATTTACAACTATTTTTTTGAATGACAATAAAAAAAACAATATTTTTTACTCTTGACTGAAAAATAACATTTTTTGTGTTTCTGCTTTCACGGAAATTCACTTTTCTCTGACCAAAATCAGAAAATTATTTTGTTGTTCAAATAAAAATTGTTACTTTTGCACTCATTATTTTTCACACACATTTTTATACGCGTATATGAGAAAGATTTTTTGGGGATTAATTGCAGTGTCATTACTGTTTTCTGCATGCCACCGCCGGAACAAGCCCATTCAATATGTGAGGGTTGCCGTAGACTCACTGAATGCTGACGACGTAGAAGGAATGGACACCTCCTGGATGGACGAACCAGCCATTATCATACCAGAAGAAATGGCCGACGGCTTAGAAGATGTCATAGACGAGGCCAACCAAGCATACCGTAGCAGATAAGGATAGCATCTTCCCCACCCTAACCCAAGAGTCCTCAACAAATGAAACAAATAGAAATAGCCGACCAGGCACTCAGCAAAGCAGCCAGCGAGGGCATGGATGAATTCTTGCAGGTTTTCATTACAGCTTTGCGACAATCATTTGACTCTGAAGAGCTTACGAGCGAAGCAATGAGTCAGATGAACAGTGAACAGATTACTCTATTAGCCTGGGACACGCTGCATCAGGAAATCATGGATGGCGGTTTCGTGCAGCTCATCCACAACGGCTACGGCCCCTTCATCTTCAAGAATCCCTTTGCCAAAGCACTGAAGCTGTGGGGACTGCGTGAGCCCTCCAAACTGATCTACGAAGCTCATACCCTATATAATAAATACGGAGCAGAGATAGAACGCGACTGCACCTACGATGAGTTCATGGCCCTCTACGAGCAATATCCTGAATTTGAAGAGCTTGACGACCAGTTTATCACCAACGAGGAAGAGTGGACTGCAGGCATTGCCCACTACGTGGACGACCACATTGACAAGTTTGCAACAATAGTGAAATGAACAAGGAACAAGAACTGCTTAGGAAGAAAAGCCCTGTGCAGATAAAGAACAAGAAGGCTGCATTCGAATATTTCTTCATCGAGGAACTGACAGCCGGTATCGTGCTTACAGGAACCGAGATTAAAAGCATCAGACTGGGAAAAGCCAGCCTGGTAGACACTTACTGCACCATCATTAATGGCGAGCTGTGGGTCAAGGGAATGAGCATTAGTCCCTATTTCTATGGCTCCTACAACAACCATGAGATGAAGCGCGACCGCAAACTGCTGCTCACCCGTCGCGAGATAGCACGTCTGGCCAGCGCCACCAAGCAGACTGGCTATACCATCGTGCCCACCCTGGTGTTCATTGATGAGAACGGAAGGGCCAAGATGGACATTGCACTATGCAAGGGTAAGAAGGCCTTCGACAAGCGACAGACCCTGAAAGAGAAGGAAGACCGGCGCGAAATGGATCGTGCTATGAAGATATATAAATGAACAGACTTAACGACATCATCAAAGAGCGGGTGCTCATTCTCGACGGAGCAATGGGCACCGTCATCCAGCAATACGGGCTTACGGAGGATGGTTTCCGCGGCGAGCGCTTCACCGCTATGGAAGGAATCATGAAAGGCAACAACGACATGCTCTGCCTGACTCGTCCCGACGTCATCAGCGACATCCATCAACGCTACCTCAAGGCCGGAGCCGACATTATCACCACCAACACGTTCAACGCCCAGCGCATCTCGCAGGCCGACTACCATCTGGAAGCCTTTGCCCGTGAGTTCAACTTTGCCGGGGCCAGGCTGGCACGCCAGGCAGCTGACAAGTTCAGCTCTACGGACAAGCCCCGTTTCGTGGCAGGCTCCATTGGCCCCACGAACAAGACATGCAGCATGTCGCCCGACGTGAGCGACCCTGCCAAGCGCGAGCTGACCTACGACACGCTCTTCGATGCCTACCAGGAACAGATTGAAGGACTCATTGAAGGCGGTGTCGACGCACTGCTCATCGAGACCATCTTCGACTCGCTCAACGCCAAGGTAGCCATCGACGCAGCCCAGCATGTCATGAAGCGCCTGAATGTTGAACTGCCTATGATGCTTTCGGTCACCGTGAGCGACCTGGCCGGACGCACGCTGTCCGGGCAGACCCTCGACGCCTTCTTAGCCTCCGTGAGTTCCTATCCCATTTTCTCCATCGGACTGAACTGCTCTTTCGGAGCCAGGCAGATGAAGCCTTTTCTCAAGGAGCTGGCCCATCGGGCACCTTATTATATCAGTTCCCACCCCAATGCCGGACTGCCCAATGCGATGGGGCTCTACGACGAGACCCCCGACTCGATGGCACCGCAGATTGGCGAGTTCATCGATGAAGGACTGGTCAACATCGTAGGTGGCTGCTGCGGCACCACCCCCGACTTCATTGAGAGATATGTGCCACTGACTATCGGCAAGAAGCCTCACCAGCCTGAGCCCGCCCCCGATTGCCTCCAGCTTTCCGGTCTTGACTTGTTTGAGAAGACCCCTCAGATACCCTTTGTCAACGTTGGCGAACGGTGCAATGTGGCAGGTTCCCGCAAGTTCCTGCGACTCATCAAGGAGAAGAACTACGACGAAGCCGTGGCCATCGCCCGCAAGCAGGTGGCCGACGGCGCACAGGTCATTGACATCAACATGGACGACGGACTGCTCAATGCCCGTGACGAGATGACCACCTTCCTCAATATCATTGCCGCCGAGCCAGACATTGCACGGGTTCCCGTCATGATCGACTCCAGCGACTGGCAGGTGATTGTAGCCGGACTGAAGTGCGTGCAGGGCAAATGTATTGTAAACAGCATCTCACTGAAGGAAGGTGAAGAAGTCTTCGTCCGTCATGCCCTTGATGTCATGCGCTATGGTGCTGCCGTTGTCGTCATGTGTTTCGACGAACAGGGACAGGCCACTACCTACGAGCGCAGGATTGAAATAGCGGAGCGTGCCTATCACATTCTGACAGAGCAAGTTGGTATGAATCCGCTCGACATTATCTTCGACCCGAATATCCTGGCTATTGCTACGGGCATGGAGGAGCATAATGCCTACGCCCTCGACTTTATCCGTGCCACGAAGTGGATTCGCGAGAACCTTCCCGGCGCTCATGTCAGCGGCGGCGTAAGCAACCTGTCGTTCTCCTTCCGGGGCAACAACTACATTCGCGAGGCCATGCATGCCGTGTTCCTCTTCCATGCCATTCAGGCCGGTATGGACTTCGGCATTGTCAATCCCGCCACCAAGGTACTCTATAGCGACCTTCCGCAGGAGCAGTTAGACATACTGGAGGATGCCATTCTCTGCCGGAAGGCAGATGCCACAGAGCGTCTGATGACTCTGGCCAGCGAGTGCATGACAACCGCAGAGGCCAAGGGGAGTGCTGCTCCCACAGCCGCCACCTCTGCCTTTGCCGAGGGGCTGCCCGTCGACGAACGCCTGAAGCTGGCTTTGCTCAAAGGCATTGGCGACCACCTGCAGGCCGACCTTGAAGAGGCAGTCACGAAATATCCCCATGCCGTCGACATTATCGAAGGACCGCTCATGGACGGCATGCGCGAAGTAGGCCAGCTGTTTGGCCAGGGCAAGATGTTCCTGCCGCAGGTGGTAAAGACGGCCCGCACCATGAAACAGGCCGTGGGCATCCTGCAGCCCTACATCGAGGCCCAGCAGAAAGACAATGCCCAGAAAGCCGGCAAAGTGCTTCTGGCCACCGTCAAGGGCGACGTCCACGACATTGGCAAGAACATTGTGGCCGTGATCATGGCCTGCAACAACTATGAAGTCATCGACATGGGCGTAATGGTACCAGCCGAGCAGATTGTCAGGAAAGCCATTGAGGAGCATGTCGACATCATCGGGCTTTCCGGCCTGATCACCCCCAGCCTGAAGGAGATGGTCAACGTGGCCACCGAGCTGCAGCAGGCTGGGCTCCACATTCCCATCATGATTGGAGGAGCCACCACCAGCGAACTGCATGTGGCCCTGAAGATAGCCCCTGTCTACGAAGCCCCCGTGCTGTGGATGAAGGATGCCTCGCAGAATGCCATAGCCGCCAGCCAGCTGCTCAATGCCGAGGGAGAGGTGGAAGCCCGCCTGAACGAGAGATATGCCACCCTGCGCCACCAGTACGCCGAAGAGCAACAGCAGCTGCTCTCGCTCGACGAGGCCAGGAAGAACAAACTGAACCTATTTTAAAGAGAATACATGAAGAAAATACTTTTCCTGCTGGCCCTGCTTTGTCCGCTGGCAGCCAGCGCACAGAAAAAGCGGGAGTTCCGTGGAGCATGGATACAATGCGTCAACGGCCAGTTCCAGAACCTCGGCACCGAGCGCATGCAGCAGACGCTCATCTATCAGCTCGACGAGCTTCAGAAAGACGGTGTCAACGCCATCATCTTCCAGGTACGCCCTGAGTGTGATGCCCTCTATGCCAGCCAGATAGAGCCTTGGAGCCGCTTTCTTACCGGCCAGCAGGGACGTGCCCCCCAGCCTTACTGGGACCCCCTTCAATGGATGATTGACCAGTGCCATGCCCGTGGCATGGAGCTTCATGCCTGGATCAATCCCTACCGTGCCAAGACCAAGACGACCACTGCCCTGGCCACCAGCCACGTTGCCATGAGGAACCCGCAGAGCTGCTTCGACTACGACGGACAGCTCATCCTGAACCCCGGCCTGCCTGAGAACCGCAACTACATCTGCGAGGTGGTGCGTGACATTGTCACCCGCTACGATGTCGACGGCCTTCACATGGACGACTACTTCTATCCCTACCCCGTGGCCGGTGTGCCCATTCCCGACGATGCCCAGTACCGTCAGTACCCCAACGGCATCACCAACCGTGGCGACTGGCGCCGTCACAACGTGAACCTCTTCATCAAGCAGCTCTACCAGACCGTGCATGAGGCCAAGCCCTGGGTCAAGGTAGGCATCTCGCCCTTCGGCATCTACCGCAACAAGAAGAGCTCGCCCATCGGCAGCGACACCAACGGTCTTCAGAACTACGACGACCTCTATGCCGACGTACTGCTTTGGATCAACAACGGATGGCTGGACTACTGTGTTCCGCAGATTTACTGGGAGATAGGCCACAAATCGGCTGACTACGAGACGCTTATCAAGTGGTGGAACCAGCATGCGGCTGGGCGGCCGCTGTTCATTGGCGAGGACATTGAGCGCACCGTGAAGAACGCCGACCTGCGCAATCCCAACCAGCACCAGCAGCCCGCCAAGCACCTGCTCCACCAGCAGATGAAGAACGTCGACGGCACGGTGCTGTGGTATGCCAAGGCCGCCGTCGACAACATTGGCAACTACGGCACCATGCTCCGCCAGCAGTACTGGCGCCGCCCTGCCCTTCAGCCCCTGATGACCTTCATCGACAGCAAGACCCCCGGCAAGCCCCGCAAGGTGAAGCCCGTGTGGACGGAAGACGGCTACATGCTGTTCTGGACGGCTCCCAAGGGCAAGAGCTGGCGTGATCAGGCCGTGAAATACGTTGTCTACCGCTTTGCCAAGGGCGAGAAGATTGACATTCGCGACGCTTCCCATATTGCAGGCATCACGCCCAACACCTTCTTCCGCCTGCCCTATCAGGACGGCAAGCAGAAGTTCACCTATGTTGTCACCTCCCTGAACCGTCTGCAGAACGAGAGCAAGACCACCAAGAAGAAAGTGAAGTTGTGAGCCATGGATATTCATGAGATTCTGAAACGCTATTACGGCTACGACTCGTTCCGTCCTCAGCAGGAAGCCATCATCCGCCACGTCATCGGCGGCCACGATGCGCTGGTGCTGATGCCCACGGGCGGTGGCAAGAGCCTCTGCTATCAGATTCCCGCCCTGTCGCTGCCCGGAACGGCCATTGTCGTTTCGCCGCTCATCAGTCTCATGAAAGACCAGGTAGAGACCCTGAAGGCCAACGGCATCGAGGCCGAGGCCCTTAACTCCGTGAACGACTTGACTCAGGACACCATCATCCGCCGCAAATGTGCCAGCGGCGACCTGAAGCTTCTCTACGTCTCTCCTGAGAAGCTCCTGGCCGAGATGGACTTCCTGCTCCGGCAGATCAGGATCTCGCTGTTTGCCATCGACGAGGCCCACTGCATCAGCCAGTGGGGCCACGACTTCCGTCCCGAATACATCCAGCTGGGAGAGCTTCGACGGCAGTTTCCCGACGTGCCCGTGCTGGCCCTCACCGCCACTGCCGACAAGATCACCCGCCGCGACATTATCACCCAGCTGCACATTGAGAACGCCACGGCGTTCATCTCCAGCTTCGACCGCCCCAACCTCAGCCTGAGCGTGAAGCGCGGCTACAAGGCCAAGGAGAAGCTCAGCTTCATCCTCAACTTCATCAAGGCCCGTCCCCACGACGCAGGCATCGTCTACTGCCTCAGCCGCAAGAGCACCGAGCAGCTGGCCGCCGACCTTCGCCGTTCAGGCATCCAGGCCCTGCCCTATCATGCCGCCCTGTCGGCCCATGAGCGCAGCGAGACCCAGGAGCAGTTCAAGAACGACCAGGTACAGGTGGTCTGCGCCACGGTGGCCTTCGGCATGGGCATCGACAAGAGCAACGTGCGGTGGGTCATCCACTACAACATGCCCAAGAGCATTGAGAGCTTCTACCAGGAGATAGGTCGTGCAGGCCGCGACGGTGCCCCTGCCGACACGGTGCTGTTCTACTCCCTTTCCGACATTGTCCAGCTGAGCGAGTTTGCCAGGCAGAGCGGCCAGCAGGACATCAACTTCGAGAAGCTGCGCCGCATGCGCCAGTATGCCGAGGGCAGCGTGTGCCGCCGCCGCATCCTGCTCAACTACTTCGGCGAGCCCACCGACCACGACTGCGGCAACTGCGACGTGTGCCTGAACCCTCCGCGCCGCTTCGACGGCACCCGCCTGGCCCAGATGGCCCTCAGCGCCATGGCCCGCACCAACGAGCAGATACGCATCTCTACCTGCATCGAGATTGTGAAGGGCATGCCGTCGCCCGAGGTGAAGCGCAAGCACTACGACTCCCTGAAGACCTTCGGCGTGGGCAGCGACACCTCTGCTGCCGACTGGCAGGACTATCTGCTGCAGATGCTCCAGCTGGGTCTCATCGAGATAGCCTACGACGAGGAGCAGCATGCCAAGATCACCCCTTCGGGCCACGACGTGCTCTACGGCCGCAGGCCGGTACAGTTCAGCGTCATCGACCGCAGCGTCAAGGAAGATCGCAGGCAGTCCAGGCCCAGGCTGTCGCTCCGCATCCCCACCATCCCCGCCATTCCCGGTCTGTCGCCCACCTCGGGCACCGAAGACCCCCAGCTTTTCGAAGAGCTGCGCAAGCTGCGCCTCCGCCTGGCCGAGGAAGAGGGCTTTCCCCCCTACATCGTGTTCAGCGACAAGACGCTGCACCTCATGGCCACCGTGAAGCCCACCACGCTGGAAGCCTTCGGCCACATCTCAGGCATTGGCGACCACAAGCAGCGCAAGTACGGCGAACGCTTCGTCGGCCTCATCAGACGGCATGAGGAAAGGTAAAAAAGTAAAAAAGTAAAAGGGTAAAAAAGGTAAAAGGGTAAAAAAAGTAAAAAGGTAAAAGGGTAAAAAAAGTAAAAAGGTAAAAAGGTAAAAGGGTAAAAAAGTAAAAAAGTAAAAAAGTAAAAAAGGTAAACCAACATAATAATATACAAAGGAAAAAAAGATGGTAAAGATTTCGAAAGAAGCCGCACTCGCCTATCATGAAAGCGGACGGCCAGGAAAAATTGAAGTGAAGCCCACCAAGGCTTATCGCACCCAGACCGACCTGTCGCTGGCCTATTCGCCCGGCGTGGCCTATCCCTGTCTGGAAATCCAGGAGAACCCCGACGCAGCCTACCGCTACACCGACAAGGGCAACCTCGTGGCCGTGATCTCCAACGGCACCGCCGTGCTCGGCCTGGGCGACATCGGCGCCATGAGCGGCAAGCCCGTCATGGAGGGCAAGGGCCTGCTGTTCAAGATCTACGGCGGCATCGACGTGTTCGACATCGAGGTGGCCGAGAAAGACCCCGAGAAGTTCTGCGAGGCCGTAGAGCGCATCGCCCCCACCTTCGGCGGCATCAACCTCGAAGACATCAAAGCCCCCGAGTGCTTCTACATCGAGGAGCGGCTCAAGCGCACGCTCGACATCCCCGTGATGCACGACGACCAGCACGGCACGGCCATCATCTCCGCTGCCGGACTCAAGAACGCCCTCGAAGTGGTGGGCAAGGACATCAAGAAGGTGCGCATCGTGGTCAACGGTGCCGGAGCCGCCGCCATCAGCTGCACCAAGCTCTACATGGCCCTGGGTGCCCAGAAGGAGAACATCCTCATGCTCGACTCCAGGGGCGTGATCACCAGCGACCGCGAGGGACTCAACGACCAGAAGCGCTTCTTCGCCACCGACCGCCGCGACGTCCACACGCTGGCCGAGGCCGTCAGCGGTGCCGACGTGTTCGTGGGCCTGTCCAAGGGCAATGTGCTCTCTCAGGACATGGTGCGCTCCATGGCCCCGGACCCCATCATCTTCGCCCTGGCCAACCCCGTGCCCGAAATCTCCTATGAGGACGCCATGGCCGCCCGCCCCGACGTGCTCATGTCCACCGGCCGCACCGACTATCCCAACCAGATCAACAACGTCATCGGCTTCCCCTACATCTTCCGCGGTGCCCTCGACGTGCATGCCACCGCCATCAACGAGGAGATGAAGATGGCCGCCGTCCACGCCATTGCCGACCTGGCCAAGCTGCCCGTGCCCGACGTGGTGAACGACGTCTACAAGGTCAACAACCTCAAGTTCGGCCGCCAGTACTTCATCCCCAAGCCCGTCGACCCCCGTCTCATCAGCGAGGTCAGCGCCGCCGTAGCCAAGGCCGCCATCGACAGCGGCGTGGCCCGCAAGACCATCGACGACTGGGGCAAATACAAGAACTCCCTCTCCGTGCTGCTGGGCCAGGAGACCAAGCTCACCCAGAAGCTCTACGCCACCGCCGCCGCCCATCCTCAGCGCGTGGTCTTCGCCGAGGCCGTCCATCCCACCATGCTCCGCGCCGCCGTCCAGGCCAAGGGCGAAGGCATCTGCCACCCCATCCTCCTGGGCAACGACGAGGTCATCGCCAAGATGGCCAAGGAGCTCGACCTCAACCTCGAAGGCATCGAGATTGTCAACCTGCGCCACCCCAGCGAGCAGGAGCGCCGCGAGCGCTACGCCCGCATCCTGGCCGAGAAGCGCCAGCGCGACGGCTACACCTTCCAGGAGGCCAACGACAAGATGTTCGAGCGCAACTACTTCGGCATGATGATGGTCGAGACCGGCGAGGCCGACGCCTTCATCACCGGCCTCTACACCAAGTACTCCAACACCATCAAGGTGGTCAACGAGGTCATCGGCATACGCCCCGAGTACCAGCACTTCGGAGCCATGCACATCATCAACTCGCCCAAGGGCACCCTCTACATAGCCGACACCCTCGTCAACGAGAACCCCGACACCCCCACCCTCGTCGACATTGCCAAGCTGGCCGCCACCAGCGTGCGCTTCTTCAACGAGAAGCCCGTCATCGCCATGGTGTCCCACTCCAACTTCGGCTCCTCCCAGAGCGACGGGGCCCACAAGGTGCGCCATGCCGTGGAGCAGATGCAGCAGCAGTACCCCGACCTGGCCATCGACGGCGAGCTGCAGCTGGGCTTCGCCCTCAACCGCGAGCTGCGCGACGAGCAGTACCCCTTCACCCGCCTGCTGGGCAAGGATGTCAACACCCTCGTGTTCCCCAACCTCACCTCGGCCCGCTCCAGCTACAAGATGCTCCAGATGCTCGATGCCGACGTCGAGATCATCGGCCCCATCCAGATGGGTCTCAACAAGCCCATCCACTTCATCGACTTCGGAGCCACCGTTCGCGACGTAGTCAACATCGTGGCCGTGGCCACCATCGACGCCTATGTCGACAAGATCAAGAGCCGCATCAATGCCCGCAATGCATAGCTGCATCATCCTGCTGGGGTCCAACGTCCTCCAGCCATCCCACCTGAGCGAGGCGCGCCGCCGTCTCGCCCAGGTGCTTCTCAGCCCCACGTTCACCGAAGAGCTGTGGAGCCAGTCCTTCACTCCCAACGCCGCCCATCCCCTCTACCTCAACCAGCTGGTCTACGCCCGCACCCCCCTCCAGGCTCCTCAGCTGGTTACCCTGCTCAAGGGCATAGAGGCCGCCATGGGCCGCACCCCCGCCCAGCGGGCAACAGGCATGGTCAGCATAGACCTCGACCTGCTGCAGCACGACGACGTGCGCTACCACCAGCGCGACTGGGAGCGCCCCTACGTGCAGCAGCTGCTCAAAAGCCACCACCACTGACATGACTGGTGAAGGAGGGAGAGAAAAAAAGTCGGCCTGTGCAATTATGAAAAATCTTTACAATGACCCTTCTGAGATTCGCTCAGAATTCAGCAAGTGGTCTGTCGGTCGCAAATGAGCGAATTATGAGCAATTTTGTAAGTGGTTGACAATCAAAGGTTTGTGCTTTGGGAGGCTTCAGAGTACCCCAAAAACAGGCATTTTATGCCCCAAGAGAGGCTTGGTTTCGATGAAAAAGTGGCTTGTTTCCGATGCGTCTAAGCCTAGTTTCCGATGCGTCTAAGCCTAGTTTCCGATGCGTCTAAGCCTAACTTCCTTGCAGGCAGTGGCTATCTGCCTCCTTGGCAGCAGGCATCTGACCATGAAAGAGCTGCTTTCTGCGCTTTCTTTCGTCTAGAAGTACCTGTCGGGAGAGTGCTTTTTTCTATGAATTATTTTGACAAAACAAAGCCGTTTTCCGTTCTTTTCTTCACAGCTGTAGCAATCGGGAGTGAAATTATATTTTTACTTGAGCCGTTCCATCACCCTTTTCATCTCGCTGTCAAAGCTATAGAAACCGTTGAGACGGAGGTCATCGCGCACACGGCGACAATCGGGTGTGATGGTCTCATAATGGGGAATACCATTGAAGCGGAAAAGCTCCTGCAAACGGGTGAAGTCGGCATGGGTGACACAAACGGTCTCTTCGTCGCTAAGCCATTCGGCCACGTAGTTTTTGTAGGCATCGCTTCCTTCAGTGGTACGCTCACCAGCGATGAAAACAAGTTTCACGTCATCGCGCTTGGCAATCTCGGCACGTTTCTGCTTACTGCTCTGGATAGCAGAACGACAAGGGCCACACCCCATTCCCCAGAAATCGATGACCAAGTAGCGTCCAGGGTACTTGGCAGAGAGACTGCGGATGAGATCGGCCATCGGCGCATCAGGAAGGGGTAAGGATAGTTCGGTCTGGGCCATCTTGCGGGCATGGAACTGCTCAGTCTTCTGGTGGACATAGGGGTCGTTGAATGAAGAAAGATAAGTGGGATACATCTTGCTGAGGGTAACGAGGTCTTCGGCACTTTGCTCCCGTTCGGCTTCGGTCATCGTCGTATCAGCTAGAACTGCTGGCATGGCATCATCGTTGCTACGCATCATATTGAAGTCGCCGAGAAAATCTTTATAAGTACATATCTGCGCCACCAGACTGCCCTGTTTGCTACCTGTGAGGTCGGCCAAGGCCTCAAGACCGGTGTTGAGTTTCTTTCTGGCGTTCTTCATATTGAACTCATAAAGGCCGTTCTCGTCGGTCAGCATGGCGTACTGGCGCTCACGTACAGGCATGGAATATTGCAGGCGGTTAATCAGAATGGGGAAATCGCTGCTACTGAGAAGCAAGGGGTTGTTGAAGTCAATACGGTGCAAGGGCGTGTAGTACTGGGCATCGCTAAGTGCCTTCCACTCGGTTGTATCGGTGATTTCGGTGTAGAACACACCGTCGCGCTCTTCCTGCTTCATCAGTTTATATTCGCGATCCATGACATAGTTCATGAAAGCATAGGCAAAGTCGACCTGCACGTCGGCCAGAGCCAGCTGCACTTCCATGGGCTTGAAATGGTCGCGGAGGATCAATGACTGCAAACGGTACAACAAGTTCTGCCAGACGGTTTCTGCCAACTGACAGATGTCTGCAATCTTACCTTTAAACCTGCTGAGCGGCCAAGTCATACCAGAGATCACGTCGTAGTGACGAAGCCACCGCTGCACATCACGGCTACTACCATTATTATACATGCATTCGTACTGTCCACTGACATTCTTACTAACAGTAATGTAGACGGTTTCGCCTGGAAGGGCAAAGAATGGGAGTTTGTCAAAGCCCACCTTGCTGCCATTGGTGTGGAAACACTGCCGGACTGGGTAGCTGGCCTGAAACTTCTTGAAAAAAGTGCCATCGGGGGCGATTTCGAGTACCAGTGTGGCATCATCCTTCTCAAAAACATCCTCGAAATAACACTCCATCGATGTAAAGCCAAACTGCTCAGCGTCATAGTCCTCAATACGACCACAGACGGTAATAGTATCGGTCTTCAGCCAGTCTTTCGGGAAGTCATAAGGATGGGAGGCTGTCAGTTGCTGAAGGGTCGGTGCCTGGATGTTGTACTTCTTATCGTGAATGCCCAACAACATGAACGCACGGCTACCGTCGCCTTCAATAAAATCGAACACCTGCGTCTGTTTCGGCATGGGTTGAAAGTGCATTGTGAAATAGATTACACCGTTCTCAGGCGACTGCACCCACGTGTCGAGAGCGATTCCATGTGCTGAACGCAGGGGATAGCGGTTACCTATCTCGTCCATGAGATAGCTTTCTTTGACGAAACGGAACAATTGTCCTGCAGGGTATTCCATTGTGAAGCTTACGGTTGTGGCGGTGTCGCTGAAGATTACTTCACTGGCTTTTAGTTCACCATAATGAACATTTACGCAGGCCATTGCTTCAGGAGTCTTGATGGTCTTGAATGGCTTAGCCTCTACACCCACAGTAAGAAGGGCGAGAAGGGCAAAAAGAAAACTAGCAAGGATGGTTTTCTTGTTCATAAGGAGTTTGTGTTATTAATATGTTTGGAGTTATAGGTCGGAAAGCACGGGGCGCATCACTGCGCCCCATGCTGGTAGTCTCGGATGTATGAAAACCATATTATTATATTTGACTATCTCACGACAGTGCGCGGATGATATTCAAAGAGGTGCTGGTTCTTGCGCAGCTGCTCAACGTTAAGGTTGGAGATGACTTTGCCAGACCAGTTGGCACCCCACATTGCAAAAGGTTCACCTTCAGGCACCACGTAGGTGAAGGTGTCTACGTGAGGCGGCAACGGTTCGAAGATGAGGACCATGGCAAAGTAGTCGCCAGGATAGCCTTCGAGCCAGAAAATCTTGTCATTAGGATAGCCCACCACACCCTTGCACTTATACTGGTGTCCCTGCTGGTCGAGGAGGATGGTGTTGCCACCCCTTCCGTGATACTCGCGTATCCAGTTCTGCTCAGTGGAAATGGCCAGATAGGTGGCATCTTTGGTACGCCAGAGTGCCATCGTCTCTTCCTTTGTGGGTTTGATAAGGTGGGCATCCTCGTAGACAGCCCACGACTCATGGTTGTTCTTGTCGTAGTGGACAGAATCTTTCAACAAACGAGCTATATGGAATTGTGGTACAGGGTCGTACGCCTCCATGCTCTCTTCACTCATCATCAAGGCGTTTTCCGTCACGTCCCATCCTCGCATATACCACAGGGGGACACCATAAATGCACAAGTGCTTGGCCGTTTCGGGCAAACGGGGGAAGACAATCTTAAATCGGAACGTTGTACCTTCCTTTCCCTTCACACCAAACACCTTGTTGAAGCAACGTTCGGGAACAGTGCTGCGTGCCTGATAGATGATACCAGTCTCCTTGTCAAGGATACAGCTCTCGCTGTTGCCTAACCACAGGTTGCTGACCACGTCGGCGGTCATGCGGAAATAGCAGTTCAGTACGGTCACGTCTTCCTGCCCCATCCGCTCATCACATAAATCCCAAATCAAGGGAAAATAGTGGTATTTCTCGCTGGGAACAGGCAGGTCGGGGAAAATTGCTTTGATATCAGCGATGGTAGGAACACCATCTACAAAGCCAATGTCCTCATGCCATGAGTTATTTTCTGTGGAAGGCCACTCTACAGTCTTCAGTTTGGTCTTCTTGTCAATGGTGGCCTCAGGTGCCGCTCCCATGATGATGGAACTTTTCACACGTACTTTACCATCCTGTGCCTGCGTGGCAACATTTGTCATTGTCAGTAGGCTGAAAATAATCATTGCTCTCATATCTCTGTTGTTTTTTTGTTTGTACTTGTATTTGTAAGTCTATCGCGATACTTCTGAAAACATTCTGATGACACTTCAGTGTCAATGGGCGATTGACTGCAGTAGAGCAAAATCTTGCCATTCACCCGCTCGGCAATCCACAGATACTTCAGCCCCAGACGCAAGTCTTTCAGGCAGAAGAAGAACTGTTGGTGAGAGTAGCTGAGCAAATAGCCTGGCGTCTTACTGTCGTACCAGCAGGCAGCCTGTAGCAATCGGGGAAAGAGGTTCTGTTCTTCCTTGTCGTCGAAGATGTAGGCCGTACTGACAACCGTTGTATCCTTCTCGTCTGAACAAACGTTGCAGTCCACGCTATTGTAATTTGCCATCTTTGCAATAAACTCGTTCATGCGGCCAGGAGCCTGATAGGGCATGGTATCTTCTGTCACAACATGGGCAGCGTAGTGCAGATTGGGATCGTTAACGGGCAATGAACGCATGGTTTCAGAATCTTCCGTGGGTTGTGCGGCTTCGTCTTGAGTTATTTTCACCTGTTTTAGAATCGGCTTTTCAATGTTTTCTTTCAATGGAAACAACGTTTTCTCAGCTTGAGAATGATGTTTCCCAACAAGGAAGCTATCGTTTTGCTGGTGAGAAAGTGCATCAGTCCGGGCTTCTTTTGCTGTCGCTAATTGCTGAGCTGTCATCATGTTGGACTTATCAGAGTTGTCGGTATGCATCAGCGTCACACCAACGCCTATGATAAAGACAAGGCAGGCGGCTACAGCTATCCATAGGAGAGTGACTTTTGACCTCTTCTGGGGTGTGGAGGCCATCTTCTGCTGCATACTGACCATGAAGTCGGCGGGCAGCTGCGGAGTGTCGGCATATTTTCGGCGCAGAGCCTCACGCAGGTCTGTGTCTTTATTTTTTTCGTTCATTGTTCTTTTCTTTTATTCCGACGGGGGGAACCGACGGACACATTCTTTTATAAAGCTTCTTTCTTGTTCGGTAGAGGCGGTTGGCCAGAGCTTTGGCGTCAATGCCAATTATGTAGGCAATCTCGGTGAGTGGCCGGTCTTCGAAATAGTAGAGCGTCAGGAGCATCCGTTCGTCAGCAGACAGTTCATCCACCAACTTTTCCAACTGCTTTATTCTCTCTTCCTGTCCTGTAGAAAGGCCGTATTCCAATTGCTCATTGCTGATTTCCTCATAATCCTCAATCGAGACAACCACGAGTCGTTTCCGTTTCAGGAAGTCGAGCGTCAGGTGGTAGGCAATGCGGCAGAGCCAAGTGGAGAGCGAAGCACGTTGGGGGTCGTAGCTGTCGATGTATCTGAAAGCACGGAGAAAGGTGTCCTGTGTCAGTTCCTGAGCGTCCCTCACATCAGTTACCTGTCTGGCAATCATGGCGAAAATGCGCTGAGCAAAGCGACAGACCATCTCTGTCTGCCCCTCATGCCGTCCTTGAAGAATGGCTTCTATGATTTCTGTCTCACTCAGAGCACCCATTGTTTTTATCTCTCTACTTGTTATACGACAAGTTCAGGAAAATATCTCGCACTTTCCTGAACTTTTTTCACAAAAATGAGGAATGAGCTTCTCATTTCCCATTTTCTTTTCTCTCCTTCAAAGGCTGAGGCTTAGCTGCTGCAGCTCGGTGTAGATGCGCTGTACGGGCAGGCCCATGACGTTGAAGTAGCTGCCCTCAAGGCGGGTGACGCCCACGTAGCCTATCCACTCCTGAATGCCGTAGGCTCCTGCCTTGTCGAAGGGATGGAAGGTGTCGATGTAGTAGCTGATCTCGGCATCGCTTAGCGGCTTGAAGGTGACACTGGTGCTGGCGGAGAAGCTGCGCTGCACGCCAGAGGTGGTGAGGCAGACACCAGTGATGACCTGATGCTGGCGACCGCTGATGAGACGGAGCATGCGGCGGGCATCGGCGGCATCGGCGGGCTTGCCCAGCACATGGCCGTCGACGACAACGATGGTGTCGGCGGTGATGACGAGCTCACGGGGCTGGATCAGGGGCTGGTAGGCAGCGGCCTTCTCGCGGGCAATAAACTCGGCCACCTGCTCGGTGGGGAGGTCTTGGGGGAAGCTTTCGTTGATGTGGGGCAGCACCCTGACCTCGAACTGGAGGCCCAGACCAGCCAGCAGCTCACGGCGGCGGGGCGAGTTGCTGGCCAGGACGATGCGGTAGCCTTGCAGGCGGGGGAGCAGTGTGGTTACCATCCGAAGGCCCTTTCGTCCATGACCCACTTGCCCTGGGCCCTGAGTGTCTGTTCGATGACGTCGCGGCCGCAGCCGTAGCCGCCACGGTGATGGCTCACGTAGATGCTGGCCTGACGGATTTCGGGACAGGCGTCGCTGGGGCACACGGGGCAGCCCACGCGGCGCATGATCTCGAGGTCGGGAATGTCGTCGCCCATGTACATCACCTCGCTGTCGTGGAGGCCGTATTGCTGGAGGAGGGCGTCGTAGGTCTTGACCTTCACGGCGCAGCCCATGAAGATGTCGGTGACGCCCAGCCGCTCGTAGCGCAGGCGCACGGCCTCGGTGTTGGCTCCGGTGAGGATGACGATGCGGAGGCCGCACTTCACGGCCAGCTGGATGGCATAGCCGTCCTTGATGTTGACGGTGCGCAGGGGTTCGCCGCTGGAGGCCAGGGTGA
The DNA here is from genome assembly GCA_947304695.1 of uncultured Prevotella sp. The sequence goes on along the minus strand of CAMZBS010000030.1, from coordinate 4,548 downwards.
TGGTCTCGGCACTGAGCACGCCGTCGACGTCGAAGATGATGGCTTTGATCTGGCTTAAATCGTAGTTAATCATGTGAGATGGCTAATTGGTGAATGCTCTGGCTCATGAGCTCGTAGACCTGGGCGGCCAGGGGGCTGTCGCGCAGCAGCCGGAGCTGGGCGGCCATGACCTGCTCGTCGAAGCGCACAGCGGGGCCTGTCTGGGCCTCGCGGGGCGGCAGGGCGGCCACCTTGGCAGCGGTCTCGCCGATGATGGGGAGCATGACGCTGAAGGGCAGCCCCTGCTGGCGGAGAATCTCGGCGGCCAGGGCGTAGCAGTGGTTGGCAAAGTTGCTGGCAAAGACGGCGGCCAGGTGCAGGTGGCGGCGACGGTCGCTGCCGAGCTGGCGCACGTCGCTGCTGAGCGAGGAGGCTATGGCGGTGGCGGTGTGAAGCGAGAGGGGGTCGGAGCCTTCTATAAAGAAAGGTACGCGAGAGAAGTCGACAGGGCGCTCCTTGGAGAAGGTCTGCAGGGGATAGACAACGCCGTAGTGGACGGCATGGCCCTGGAAAACGGTCATGGGCACGGAGCCTGCGGTGTGGAAGAACAGGCCGTGGGGCCTGAGGGCAGAAAGCCGGTCGATGACGGCGGGCAGGGCATCGTCCTTCACGGCAATGACGAAGGCGTCGGCACTCGTGGGCAGGGTGTCGAGGCTGTCGGTGGCGGCAGCACTGACGGTGGCGGCCAGCGTCTGGGCAGCGGCCAGCGTGCGGCTGTAGACGGCGGGGATGCGGTGGCCCTGGGCATGGAGGGCCTGAGCCAGATGGGTGGCCAGCCGTCCGGCTCCAACGATGACGATGTCCATCAGAACTTGCCTATGTGAACGTTCTCCCACTTCAGCTTGTCCTCGTTCTGAGGCTTGCGCTCGTCGGCCTTATGGCCGAAGGCTATGATGCAGAGCACGCTGTAGTTGTCGGGGATGTCGAGAATGCCGCGCACCACGGTGTCGGCCGAGGTGCCGTCGGCCAGTCCCCTACCCCTGAGCTGCACCCAGCAGGAGCCCAGCCCCAGGTCTTCGGCCTGATACTGCATGGAGATGGCGGCAATGGTGCCGTCTTCCACCCAGCAGTCGTTCTGCATGGCGTCGCCCAGCACGACCACGGCCAGGGGAGCGTCTTTCACAAACTGGCCGCCCATGTCCTTGGCATCGGCGAGCTTTTCAAGGTCGGCCTTGTCGTCGACCACCACGAAATGCCAGGCGCGCTGGCTCTTGCTGGTGGGGGCCATGAGGGCGGCACGGAGAATGAGCTTCACATGGTCAGCGTCAATCTCCTGCTCCGTAAACTTGCGGTGGGAGCGGCGCTGCTGTACTAAGTCCTTAAAACTGTTCATATCTTTCTATGTTTTTTACCTTTTTACTTTTTCACCTTTTTACTTTTTTACTTTTTTACTTTTTTACCTTTTTACTTTTTTACGCTGGCAAAGGTACAAAATAATATTAATTTTGAACCATAAATCATGAAATATTTTGTAACTTTGCGCCCGATGAGCAGTCTATCGACCCATATCTACACCAGTGCCGACAAGCTTCCGGAAGGCTTGCTGGCGCAAAGCCTGTTTCACAGCGCAGCGCTTTTCGAGCTGTGCCGACAGACACCCCGTCAAAGCCCGCTGCTGGTTACGGTGGAAGACGAAGAGGGGGCGGTGGTGTCGCAGCTGCTGGCCATCGTGCGCTATCGCTCCTCGTGGTTCCCGCCCTATTTCTACATGCACTGCCGTGTCTACGGCGAGGGTGCCTATGCTGAAAGCGACTGCCCCCAGGAGCAGCTCTTCGAGACAATGCTGGCCGCCATCACCCGCAAGATGGGGCGGAGGGTGCTCTACTTCGAGGTGAGCAACCTGTCGCAGAAGATGTTCGGCTACCGCCCGTTCCGCCAGCTGGGCTTCTTCCCCGTGAGGTGGATGAGCATTCACAACTCGCTCCACTCCCGCACGCCGGAAGAGCGCATAGGCGAAAGGCTCAGGCAGCACATAGACGATGCCTACGCCAAGGGGGTGGTCACACAGGAGGTGGCGACACCGGAGGAGTTCAAGGCTTTCTCAAGGCTGCTGCGCCACCACAACTGGCTGAAGCCCAAGCGCTATCTGCCTGCCGACGAGTTCTTCCTGGGGCTGCCCCACGATGCGGGGCGGCTGTTCATCACGAAATACCGCAGCCACGTCATAGGCTGCTCGGTGGTGGTATACAGTGAGGGCCAGGCATATCTCTGGTACTCGGCCTTCCGCCGCAAGAGCTATGCCTGGCTCCATCCCGATGAGGTCACGGTGTGGCATGCCATCAAGGATGCCCACCGAAGGGGCTATGCCCACATCTTCTTCCTCGACGTGGGACTGCCCTTCCGTCGCAACCGTTTCCGCGACTTCATCCTGAGCTTCGGCGGCAAGCCCACCAGCACCTACCGCTGGTTCCGCTGCACCATAGGGTGGATGAACTCGCTGCTGTCATGGCTCTACCGCGACTGATCACGGCAGGATGGGGTCGCCCATCTCGGAGGCTTCCGCGTCTTTATCGTCAAGCTTGAAAAGCATGAACTGCGGCTGTTCGGCAGTGCAGGGATTCCAGCCCAGGCCGCTTTCGCCCTGGCCGTTGGGGTCGCCGCACTTGGCAAAGTTGGTCCAAGCCGTCAGCATCTTCTCGGCCAAATCCCAGTCGCCCTGCGTCCAGGGGCGCCAGCAGTGCTTCAGGCTCTTGAACACAAACCACAGGTCGCTGGAGTGGAAGGCTCCCTTCAGGCGGTCGGTAATCTCAGGATGCTTGCCGTCGTCGGGCAGCGGACGGGCAAACTCGTAGGCCCAGGCCTTGCCGCCCTGCTCCTGGCGAACCTTGCAGAACTCGGCAATGCCCGGCGACATGGACCCCATGTCGTTCAGCGTGTAGCCAATCATGTAGGGCACGTCGGCAATGGTGCCCTCACGGGTGGCCTGGTCAAAGTTCTTCGTGGAAACGTAGCCGTCGACAATGGGGCGCTGCATCAGAAACACGTCGTCCTTCGTCACCATATTATATAGCTGACCCACCGTGTACATAATCTCGGTAGAGGCACTGCGCAGCTTCTGAAGGTCGGTGAGTCCGGCCCAGTCCATCACCTTCTTGGTCTCGGCCTCGCTCTCGGCCAGCGTGGGGTTGTAGGAGAAGAAGCGGTTCATGGGGGTGGCTGGCTTGGCCTCTTCGCCTTCCTTTGCCGGAGGGTTGATGCCGCCGCCGCTCATGATCACGGCCTTATGGAACAGGCCACGGGCCAGCGGACTCTCGCAAAGGGTGCGCACACTACCGGCACCGGCACTCTGGCCGAAGATGGTCACATTGTCGGGGTCGCCGCCAAACTGGGCGATGTTGGCCTTGATCCACTTCAAAGACTGAATCTGGTCGAGAATGCCGTAGTTGCCACTCACATGGTTGGGACTCTCAGCCGACAGCTCAGGATAGGTCATGAAGCCGAAGATGCCCAGACGGTAGTTGATGCTGACCAGCACCACATCCTTGGAAGCCCATTCCTGACCGTCGAACTCAGGCTCGGAGCCCCAGCCTTCACGGTAGCCGCCGCCATGAATCCACAGGGCCACGGGCAGCTTCTTGTCGGCATTGCCGGGGGCCTTCGTCCAGACATTCAGATAGAGGCAGTCCTCGCTGTAGGGAGCCTCGTCGCCATAGCCCCACTCCGAAGCATAGAAGCCGGGATAGTGGACGGCCTGGTAGCCGGGATGGCCGAACTTATCGCACAGACGGACAGTGTCCCAAGCCACGACGGGCTGCGGCTCCTTCCAGCGCAGGTCACCAATAGGGGCGGCAGCGTAGGGAATGCCACGAAACACATAGACACCGGGATTCTCGGCCTTCACACCTTGGATCTGGCCGCCCTCAACCGTGAGTACGGGACTTGTGGCGTTGTCGCCATCCGACGCACAACCCCACATCATTGCCACAAATGGCAGAAGCATAAGAAATTTTTTCATCATGGTTACAGTTTTTAGTTAATATGAATCGCAATCTGGCTACAAAATTACGAACCTTCGGCCACTACAACCACTATCAAATGTTTCTTTTTTTATCACAAATGTCACAGCACTCTGAACAACCCTACTTTTTGGCACAAACAAAAACTGCATTATCATAAATTTTAGTATCTTTGCCACCGTTTTTTACACCTTTATATATATATGGTCTCTTCAACATTAGCAGCAGCAGTGCTGGTCGTCAACGAACTGATGGCCGCCAACGTAGGCGAAGTCATGAGCCCCGCCGTGAATTTCGACAGTTGGATAGAACTCTATAACCCTGGCACAGAAGCCGTCAGCCTGGGAGGCATGTACCTGAGCAACGATGCCAGCAACCCCAAGCTCTGGAAAATACCTGCCGAGGTGGGAAGTGTGCCCGCCAAAGGATTCAAGGTCATCTGGATGGGGTCGAACGACATCAAGACCTCGCAGGCTCCCTTCCAGCTCAACTGCAGCGGCGGCACCGTATGTCTGAGCGACAACAAAGGGCAGCTGGTCGCCAGCCAGAGCTA
>CAMZBS010000029.1 GCA_947304695.1 uncultured Prevotella sp. | reverse complement strand
AACACGCAGGGCGTGCCCGGCATGGCCAGCATGAAGGCATTGGCGGCCAGCGTGTCGCGCTTCAGCGGGTCCTGTACCTCGCCGTTGGAGCGCGATTCGGTGTCGTGGTTCTCAACGAAGGTCACGGCATAGCGTCTGTAGGCCACGGCGTTCACAAGCGTAGTATTGCCCAGCCGGGCCCAGTTGCCATTGACAGCGTCGCGCACGGTATAGCGGAATGGGAAGTCGAAGGCGGCACTCTGGATGGCACCGTCGGCACGGGTACCTTCAAGCCAGGTCTTCAGCACGTCGGCATTGCCGTCCCAGTACTCACCCACGGAGAACTCCGGCTGTGCCGACTGGTTGTAGAGCGACGTGAACGAAGCGGAATAGCCCTTCACCATGTCGTAGCGGAAACCGGCATAGCCCAGGTCGTTTTTCAGGAAGTCGAGATAGGCTTTCACGATGGTCTGCACGTTCTGGCTCTTGTGATCCAAGTCACGCATACCGCCCCAACCCTCGCCCGTATCGTTGTTTGCACTAAGCTGATAGCCGTTCTGTGTGGCCCACGTCTTGGTGGCACCGTCGTCGTCGTTGGCGCAGATGTCAGTGGAGACCATTTCGTAGGTCACCCCCTTGTAGGTCTCACGCGGGAAGTCGACCCAGTTCGACACGTTGCGGCGGTGGTTGATGACCACGTCGGCAATGGTCTTCAGTCCTTTGGCGCGGAAGGCGGCAATCATGCTGCGCAGCTGCTGTTCGTTGCCGAACGAACTATTATAGTTATTGAACCAGTAGAGGTCGTCGTAGCCCATCGACGTGCCACCGCAGTTGCCGCTCTGAGGCACCCAGATGAGGTCGAACGACTGACTCAGCTCGTCGGCCTGGGCCTGAAGCACAGTCCAGTTAGAATCATCGAATGAGTCCCAGTAGAAACCTTGCAGCATCACGCCGCCGTAGTTGGCAGGCCAACCCTGTGCCATGAGCACCACGGGAAGGAGCAAGGAAAGGATAGTTGCATGAAGTTTTTGCATTGTTTTCTCTTGTTATTGGTCATTTTCGGGGCGAAATTACCATAAAAAAATGGTCTTGTCAATAGTTTAGGACAGTTTTTACGGGCCAGCACGATGCAAACGTTTGCACCCACCTGCCCTGTTGAAAAAAGATGACAGAAGCATGGCTGTAATTCGCTCAAAATCCACCAGCATCATCTTCGTCCCCAAATAAGCCCGTTTTTGAGCACCTATGTATGTCGCTGTGCCACAGCGACTTACTAAACAGAAAGGCAAAGCCGTCCCACGACCAAGCCTCATTTGCAGAACAACCAAGCCCCCGTTCCACCACAACCAAGCCTCCGTTGCATCGCAATCAAGCTACAGCAAACGTAGGAAAAAGCCTTCAGCGAAAGACAACTAAGCCCCAGCTGCCCACGTTCAGGCCACGGCAGGCCTCCAGCCCAGCGTGGAACATGGCAAACGGGGATGTTTCACGTTCTATTTCGCAGATTTTTATTGTCCGCAGAATCGAAACGAGAGCTACTTTTGTGTGCTAATAAACCGTAAAAATATGCGCACGCAACAACTATTTCCAGTCTTTTTTCGTAATTTTGCAGTTTGAAACGACGATTTCGTCTGAATAGTTCCGAAAGAATTGAAATTTATAAATAAATTTAAGCATCAAAAATAGGTATGAAAAAGAACAAGATTCTTATGATGGTTGCGGCCTCAGCCCTGTTGCTTGCCTCATGCAGTGGCGGCGGCGGACGCCCGACCTTCGGCGACAACGAGTATCCCGTTGTTGAAGTGAGCACCAGCAATGCTGCCATGCAAACCGCCTATCCCGCCACTATCAAGGGTGTGCAGGACGTGCAGATCTGCCCCAAGGTGGCTGGCTTTGTAACAAAAATCTACGTGCGTGAAGGCCAGACAGTGAGCACCGGACAGACCCTGTTCGAGATCGACAACGCAACCTATCAGGCACAGGTTCGTCAGGCACAGGCAGCTGTAAATACAGCCAAGACACAGGTGAATACTGCCAAGCTGACTTATGAAAACTCGAAACAGCTGTATGACAACAAGGTCATTGGCGACTATGAGCTGCAGACCTCGGAGAACACCTACGAGCAGGCAAAGGCTGGTCTGGCACAGGCCGAAGCTGCACTGGCCAGCGCCAAGGAGACCTTGAGCTTCTGCTATGTGAAAAGTCCTGCCACGGGTGTGGTGGGCACACTGCCCTACAAGGTGGGCACGCTGGTGAGCGCACAGAATGTGCTGACCACCGTGAGCAACAACTCGTCAATGGAAGTCTATTTCTCCGTCAACGAGAAGGTTGCACTTGAGATGTCGAAGACAAACAGCGGTCTTAATGAAATGCCTTCGGTGAAGCTGCAGCTGGCCGACGGCACCATCTACGAACATGAGGGCAAGGTGACGAAGATGAGCGGCGTAATCGACGCAGCTACGGGCACCGTGCAGCTCATAGCCCTGTTCCCCAACTCAAACCGCATGCTAAAGAGCGGTGGTTCGGGCAACATCGTCATTCCGCGTGACCAGACTTCGGCCATTGTTATTCCGCAGTCATGCGTCATGGAGGTGCAGAACAAGAAGTTTGTCTACCTTCTGGGCAAGGACAACAAGGTGAATTATACTGAGATTACCGTCGATCCTCAGAACGACGGCAATACCTATATTGTGACAGGCGGCCTGAAGGTGGGGGACAAATATGTGACCAATGGTATCACGAAACTTTCCGACCAAATGGAAATCGTACCGATCACTCCTGAACGCTATGAGCAGAAAATCCAGGAGCAGGCCAAGGCCATGAGCGCCGGTGATATTGTGGGGGCGATGAAAAAATAATTGCAAATGATAAATTATGAATTATGAGCCATCATAATTTGAAATTTAGAATTTAGAAATTGACGCAGTAATATGACTTTTACAACATTTATAAAGCGCCCGGTACTGTCGACGGTGATTTCAATTCTCATCGTCTTGCTGGGTGTCATCGGACTGGTGTCGCTGCCTATTGAGCAGTACCCCAACATAGCGCCTCCTACCGTTGCGGTATGGACTAGCTATCCTGGAGCCGATGCCGAGACGGTGAAGAACTCCGTCATCACACCTTTGGAAGAAAGCATCAACGGTGTGGAAGGCATGGACTATATTTCTTCTACGGCTTCTGCTGGTTCGGCACAGATCAGTGTGCTGTTCCGTCAGGGCATGAATGCCGATATGTGTGCCGTGAATGTGCAGAACCGTGTGCAGCAGGCACAGGCCTTGCTGCCTGCCGAGGTGACGCGTATTGGTGTGACAGTGACGAAGCGACAGACTTCGCAGGTGCTGATGTTCACACTGACCTCTGATGGCCGTTACGACGATGAGTTCCTGACGAACTATAACAACATCAACATTATCCCGGCTATCAAGCGTATACAGGGTGTGGGCGATGTGCAGAGTCCGGGTCTGAAGACCTATTCGATGCGTATCTGGCTGAAGCCCGACGTGATGAAGCAGTACAACCTAATGCCTTCGGACATCTCGAATGTGCTGGCAGAACAGAACATCGAGGCAGCCCCAGGTTCGTTCGGTCAGGAATCCGATGTGGCCTTTGAGTATGCCATGCGCTATACGGGTCGCCTAAAGAGTGCTGAGGAATTCGGCAACATTGTGATCTCCAGTGATGCCAATGGACAAACGCTGAAACTGAAAGACGTGGCCAGGATTGAACTGGGCGGTCAGCAGTACAGCGTCTCGATGAGAAACAACAACCTTCCTTCGGTGTTGGGCATGGTGCAGCAGATTGCAGGCTCTAACGCCAACGAGATTGCCAAGCAGGTGAAGGCTGAATTGGAGGAACAGTCCAAGTTGTTCCCGCCGGGCATGACCTATAAAATCAACTACGACGTAACCGAGTTCCTTTATGCCTCGATCGAAGAAGTGGTGTTCACCCTGCTGTTCACCCTCTTCCTGGTGTTCGTCGTGATTTACGTGTTCCTGCAGGACTGGCGCTCTACGCTCATCCCGCTGATTGCCGTGCCGGTGTCACTTGTCGGTACGTTCTTCTTCCTTGAAGTCTTCGGCTTCTCCATCAACCTGCTGACGCTGTCGGCCCTGCTGCTGGCCATCGCCATCGTGGTCGACGACGCCATCGTGGTGGTCGAGGCCGTGCATGCCAAGCTTGATCAGGGCTACAAATCGTCGCTCTCGGCTTCTATCGATGCCATGAATGAGATTTCAGGTGCCATCATATCGATTACGCTGGTGATGGCTTCGGTGTTCATCCCTGTGTCGTTCATTGGCGGTACCAGCGGTTCGTTCTATCGTGAGTTCGGTGTGACGATGGCTGTGTCCATCTTCATCTCGGCTCTGAACGCCTTGACCTTGTCGCCAGCCCTTTGTGCAATCTTCCTGAAGCCCCACGATGCCGAAGGTCACGAAAAGGTCATGTCTACTATTGACCGTTTCCACGCTTCGTTTAATGCGGCCTATGACAAAGTGCTGGGCAGCTACAAGAAACGTGTGGAGAAACTGGTGCGTAAGCCGTTGGCTATTGGCCTTGTGGTCATCTTAGGCATTGCCATACTGGCAGGAAGTATGGTAACAACGAAGACCGGCCTGGTGCCCGACGAAGATACGGGAACGCTTTTCTGCACCATTTCCATGCCACCGTCAACCTCAGTGGCCCGTACCCGACAGATTATCGACGAAGTGGATGCCATTCTTGCAGCCGATCCTGCCATCCAGAGCCGTGAGCAGATCCAGGGCTACAACTTCATTGCTGGTTCTGGTTCTGACCAGGCAACCTTTATCATCAAGCTGAAGCCTTTCTCTGAGCGTCAGAAGGGATTGTGGTGGAAGATCAGCGGACTGTGGGAAGGTGACGGTATCTATCGTTTCTTCCTGAATCCGTATGAGTCGACAGGTGTGTTGGCTCAGATATACATCAAGACGGCCCACATCAAGGACGCACAGATTCTGGCCTTTGCACCGCCTATGATTCCTGGCTTCTCAGCCAACAGCGGTGTGTCGATGGTGATGCAGGACCGCACGGGTGGCTCACTCGACAAGTTCTTTGGCGTTGTCAAGGAATTCCTGGCAGAGCTTAACAAGCGTCCTGAGTTCCAGACAGCCCAGACGTCTTATAACCCCAACTATCCGCAGTACATGTTGCATATTGATGCGGCCAAGTGTAAGCAGGCAGGCATTTCGCCCAATACGGTGCTTACTACGTTGCAGGGTTATTACGGTGGTCTGTATGCTTCGAACTTCAATGCCTACGGCAAGCTCTATCGTGTGATGATTCAGGGTTCGCCTGAGACCCGCATGACTCCAGAGTCGCTCAACAGTATTTATGTACGCACACCTGGCGGTATGTCGCCTGTGCAGGAGTACTGCCGCATGGAACGCGTCTACGGTCCTTCGAATATCAACCGTTTCAACCTGTTTACCTCAATCAATGTGACGGCAACTGTGGCTGACGGCTATTCAACAGGTGAGGCTATCAAGGCTGCCCAGGAGGTAGCTGCCGATATACTGCCCCAGGGATACACTTACGATTATTCAGGTCTGACGCGTGAGGAGGCAAAGGCTTCGAACACCACAGGAATCATCTTTGTGCTTTGCTTCATCTTCATCTATCTGATTTTGTCGGCACAGTACGAGTCGTACATCCTGCCGCTGGCCGTGGTGCTCTCCGTACCTTTCGGTTTGGCAGGCTGCTTCCTGTTCACCATGCTGTTTGGTCATTCGAACGACATTTACATGCAGATTTCGCTTATCATGCTGATTGGTCTGTTGGCCAAGAATGCCATCCTGATTGTACAGTTTGCCCTGGAGCGCCGTCATACGGGTATGGCCATTTCATGGTCGGCAGTGTTAGGTGCTGCAGCCCGTCTGCGTCCTATTCTGATGACGTCATTGGCCATGGTAATCGGTCTGTTGCCCATGATGTTTGCCAGTGGTGTAGGCAAGAACGGTAACCAGACGCTGGGCGCTGCTGCCGTGGGCGGTATGCTCATTGGTACGCTTTGCCAGATTCTGGTTGTGCCCACGCTGTTTACCATCTTCCAGTCATTGCAGGAGAAGATCAGTCCCATCAAGTTTGAGGGTGACGAAGAGAATCCTGACGTGACCACGGAGTTGCAGCAATATGCCAAGCGCCCCGTGGAATATGAGCTGCAGAAATAATTAAAAAATTAAATAATGAGAAAATTAAAAAAACGGAAGAATATGAAGCATTTAATTTTTAAATATTTTAGTTTTTTAATTGTATTCACTCTGTTGACCAGCTGTGGACTGTACAATAAATATGAGCGTCCTGATGAAGTGAACACGAAAGGGCTGATACGCGACGTTGTCGTTGGCGATGATACCCTGCAGGTGAACTCTGATGAGAACTTTGGCAACCTGCCCTGGCGTGAGGTGTTTACCGACCCACAGCTGCAGGCCCTCATTGAAAAGGCACTGGAGAATAATACTGACCTGCAGAATGCTGCTCTTAACGTGAAGATGATGGAGACGGCACTCACCGTGGCCAAGTTGGCTTTCCTGCCTTCACTGGCCATTGCGCCGCAAGGTACAATCAGCCGTGTGCAAATGGACGGTGCCAGTGTAGGAAAGACCTACCAGATTCCCATCTCAGCCTCATGGAATGTTGACCTTTTCGGCAGCCTGCTTTCACAGAAGCGTTCGGCACAGATGCAGCTTCTGGCCACCAAAGACTATCAGGTGGCAGTGAAGACCAACATCATCTGTGGCATTGCCAACCTGTATTACACGCTGATGATGCTGGACGAACAGCTGGCCATTGTGACCGACATGCAGGGACTGGTAAAAGAGACCTGGGACATGATGAAGTTGCAGAAAGAGCTGGGACGTGCCCGTTCTACCAGTGTGCAGAGCGCTGAATCGAGTTACTATTCGGTGCAGGCACAAGCCGTGGATCTGCGTCGTCAGATTCGTGAAATGGAGAATTCGATGTCACTGCTCCTGAACGAAGCCGGACATAAGATTGAGCGAGGCAAATTCTACAATCAATCGCTGCCCCAGAAATTCTCTGCTGGCGTGGGCATTCAACTGCTGAGCAACCGTGCTGACGTGCATGCCGCTGAAATGGCACTGGCTCAGTGCTTCTACGACGTGGAGACGGCTCGTTCGCGTTTCTATCCTAACATTAAGGTTACGGGTACGGCTATGTTTACCAATTCGCTGGGCTCAACAGTCGTGAACCCTGGTAAGTGGATTCTCTCAGCCGTTGGCTCGCTCACTCAGCCCATCTTCCAGCACGGTCAGATAGTGGCTGGTCTGAAAGTGGCCAAGATGCAGGAGGAGCAAGCCTTCAACAAATGGCAGAACGCCATTCTCAAAGCTGGTAATGAAGTATCGAACGCCCTGCTGCTTTATAACTCAAGCGAAGAGAAATCGCAACTGGAAGCTAAACAGGTGGAGGTGCTTACGCAGAGTGTCAATGACACCAAACAGCTCTACATCAGTAAGGGCAGCACCTATCTGGAAGTGATACAGGCCCAGACCAGTCTGCTCAACGCCCGTATTTCGAAGGTTGCCGACGACTTCAACAAGATGCAGGCCGTGGTGAACTTGTATCAGGCATTGGGTGGTGGATCTAAGTAAAATGTTAATTGAAAACTGATAATAGAAAAATATGGCAAGCGAAATTAGTCCCCGTGCAGAAATATCGCCCAAAGCGCGCATAGGCAACAACTGTAAGATATTCCCGTTTGTGTATATCGAGGATGACGTGGTGATAGGCGACAATTGCATTATATTTCCCTTCGTTAGCATTCTTGACGGCACACGCATGGGCAGTCATAACAAAGTGCATCAGGGAAGCGTCATAGGTGCCCTGCCACAAGACTTCGATTTCCGTGGCGAAAAGTCGGAATGCATCATTGGCAACAATAACATCATTCGCGAAAACGTGGTGATCAACCGTGCCACTCATACGGGTGGTCAGACTGTTATTGGTAATGACAACGTGTTGATGGAAGGTGCCCACATTAGTCATGATACAAAGGTGGCCGACCGTTGTGTGTTCGGCTATGGAACCAAGATTGCCGGAGACTGTGAGATTCAGGACGGCGTCATTTTCTCTTCAAGCGTTATCGAAAATGCCAAGACTCGCGTAGGGCGGGGTGCAATGATTCAAGCTGGCACCACATTCTCGAAAGATGTCCCCCCGTATATCATTTGCACCAAGCGCTCAGAGTATGGTGGTGTGAACTACACGATGGGACGTTCGTATGGCGTCGATGAAAAGACGCTGAAGCACATTGCCAACGCCTATCGTCTGGTCTACCTGAGCAACACCTCGCTCTTCGATGCCGTGAATCAGATAGAAGACCAGGTGCCCGATGGTCCCGAGATACGTAACGTCATCAGCTTCATGCGCGGCACCAAGCTGGGTGTCATTGGCAAGAAGTAACATAACAGGTTGCTGGCTGTTGGCTTTTCGCTTCGCAGCAGAAAGCCAACAGCCAACAGCTAACAGCTAACAAAATAATCTACAAAACAAATGGAACAAATATTCAGCTACATCATTAGTCTGGGCGCATCGGTCATGATGCCCATTCTCTTCACCATCATCGGCCTGTGTATCGGCCTGAAGTTTGGTCGCTCGCTCAAGAGTGGACTCTACGTGGGTGTCGGCTTTGTAGGCTTAGGCATCGTCACGGCACTGCTGACCACCAACTTCGGTGGCCCACTAAGCCAGATTTCCGAACTGTACGACCTGCAACTGAAGGTGTTCGACATGGGCTGGCCTGCTGCCGCCGCCGTTGCGTATAACACCGCCGTAGGCGCACTTATCATTCCCATCTGCTTAGGAGTGAATTTCCTGCTGCTTATTACTAAATGTACGCGTACCGTTAATATAGACCTGTGGAACTACTGGCACTTTGCCTTCATCGGTGCCGTGGCCTACTTCGTCATGGACCAGTCGCTGGCCTGGGGCTACTTTGCCGCCATTGTGTGCTACATCATTACGCTAGTCATGGCCGACCTGACTGCCGACCGCTTCCAGGACTACTATCCTGAGTGGCAGGGCATCTCGATTCCGCAGCCTTTCTGCCAGAGTTTCGTGCCCTTTGCCGTGCTCATTGGCAAGGCACTCGACATGATTCCCGGCTTCGACCGTCTCAACATTGATGCTGAGGGCATGAAGAAGAAGTTCGGAGTCATGGGTGAGCCGCTTGTGCTGGGTGTCATCGTGGGTGCGCTAATTGGCGTGCTGGCCCAGATGGACATCAAGAAGATACTGTTCCTCGGTGTGACGATGGGTGCCGTCATGGAACTTATCCCCCGCATCACCTCGCTCTTCATCGAGGGTCTGAAGCCCATTGCCGAGAAGACGCAGGAGGTGGTGAAGCGCAAGTTCAATGGCAAGAAAGTCTACATCGGCATGTCGCCTGCTGTGGTCATCGGCCACCCCACCACACTGGTCGTATCGCTGCTGCTCATCCCCGTAGCATTGGGTCTGGCCGTCATCCTGCCCGGCAACCAGTTCCTGCCGCTGGCCTCGCTGGCCGGTATGTTCTACCTGTTCCCCATGGTACTTCCGTTTACCAAAGGCAATGTGGTGAAGACCTTCATCATCGGCCTTGTGGCACTGGCCGTGGGCCTCTATTTCGTCACCGACATGGCTCCTGCCTTCACGCAGGCTGCCCATACCGTATTTGAACAGACGGGCGACAAAGCTGCTGACATACCCGCTGGCTTTGAAGGCGGCGCCCTCGACTTCGCCTCGTCGCTCTTCGGCTGGTGCATCTATAAGTGTGTGAACAACCTCCAGTGGGTAGGTGCTGCTATCCTTACCGTCATCACCGTGGGCATGGTGGTGTGGAACCGCATGCGTATAGTGGCTGAGGAAAAAAACGCCAAGTAACTATTATCTTTTCAACAACAAGCAAACACTAAATCCAAAATACTATACAACATGAAAAGAGCATTATTTTCAGTAGCTCTGCTGGCAGTGGCCACGATGGTCACGGCACAGCAGAATGTGAATTTCCAGACGGCCTGCCACCCGGAGGACGTGAAGCACTACGACACGAAGACGCTGCGCGAGCGCTTTGTCATGGAGAAGGTCATGGAGGCCGACAAGATCAACCTGACCTACTCGCACTACGACCGTTTCATTTTCGGTGGTGCCATGCCTGTGACGAAGACGCTGAAACTGGAGAACTTCCGCGACCTGGGACTCGACGTCGACCCAGGCATCAAGGACAAGTACTTCCTCTACAACCGTGAGCTGGGCGTAGTGAACTGCGGTGAGGGCGACGGCGTGGTCATCGTCGACGGCAAGGAGTATCCCCTTCAGCCCAAGGAGGCCCTCTACATAGGCCGTGGCCACATCTCGAAGGACAAGGACGTGAACAAGGAAGTGCTGTTCCGCTCAAAGGATGCCGCCAAACCTGCCAAGTTCTACCTGAACTCGGCCACCGCCCACCAGCACTACAAGACCCAGTGGATTACGCTCGACGGCCGCAAGGGTTCGCTGAAAGCAGCTGTCTGGGGGCCTGTAGGCTCACTGGAGGAGTGCAACAACCGCACTGTCTACAAGCTCATCGTCAACGACGTACTTGAAGAAGGTCCCTGCCAGTTGCAGCTGGGTCTGACCCAACTGAACCCCGGTGCAGCCTGGAACACGATGCCGCCTCACACCCACGGCCGCCGCATTGAAGCCTACTACTACTTCAACCTGCCCGAAGGACAGACCATTGCCCACATCATGGGTGAGCCGCAGGAGAGCCGCGTGGTATGGCTGCACAATGAGCAGGCCATCATGTCGCCCGAATGGTCAATGCACGCTGCCGCCGGTACCTATTATTACACCTTCATCTGGGGCATGGCTGGTGAGAACCTTTATTATAATGACAAGGACAACATTCCCGTGATCGACATCAAGTAAGGTAAAAAGGTTAAAAGGTAAAATAGTAAAAAAACAAAAATATGACTCCAATTCAAACCACCAAAATGTCCAACTTCCGTTGGGTCATCTGTGCGTTGCTCTTCCTTGCAACCACCGTCAACTACATGGACCGTCAGGTTCTGTCACTTACCTGGAAGGACTTTATTGCACTTGACTTCCACTGGACTGATGCCGACTATGGCACCATCACCGGTCTGTTCTCACTCTTCTATGCCTTTGCCAATCTCGTCTCTGGCAAGTTCATCGACTGGATGGGCACTAAGAAAGGCTATCTCATTGCCATCTTCGTGTGGTCGACCGGTGCTGTGATGCACGCCGGCTGCGGTTGGGTGGCTATGAACATTGAGGGTTACGACTCCATCGAGGCCCTGCGCATGGTGCAGGCAGGCAGCGATGCTGCCGTGGCCATTGCCACCATCTCCGTATGGCTGTTCCTTTCCTGCCGTTTCATCCTGGCTGTAGGCGAGGCCGGCAACTTCCCCGCAGCCATCAAGGCCACGGCTGAGTACTTCCCCAAGAAGGACCGTGCCTTCTCCACCTCTATCTTCAACAGCGGTGCCTCAGTAGGTGCGCTGGCCGCTCCTGCCACCATTCCCCTGCTGGCCCGTGCATGGGGCTGGGAGATGGCTTTCATCATCATCGGTGTGCTGGGTTATGTGTGGATGGGTCTTTGGATATGGCTCTATGAGAAGCCAAGCCAGAACAAGCGTGTGAACCAGGCTGAGCTGAACTATATTGAGCAGGACAACGACCTGGCCGAAGTACAGGACCGTACCGCCGTGGTCGAGGAGAAGACCATTCCCTTCTTCAAGTGTCTCACCTTCAAGCAGACCTGGGCTTTCCTCGTGGGCAAGTTCATGACCGACGGTGTGTGGTGGTTCTTCCTATTCTGGGCTCCCGCCTACTTCAGCGACCAGTACGGCTACACCAGCGACTCCACCATGGGCATTCTGCTCATCTTTACCCTCTATCTCATCGTCACCGTGCTCTCCATTGGCGGCGGCTACCTGCCCAAGTATTTCGTCGAGAGCCGTGGCATGAATCCCTATCTGGGCCGCATGCGTGCCATGTTCATCTTCGCCTGCTTCCCCGTGCTAGGTCTGCTGGCTCAGCCCCTTGGTGCTTATAGCGCCTGGTGGCCCGCCATCCTCATCGGTCTGCTGGGTGCAGGTCATCAGGCATGGAGTGCCAACCTCTTCTCCACCATTGGCGACATGTTCCCCAAGTCTACTATCGGCACCATCGTTGGTCTGGGCACAGCCATCGGAGGTCTCGGCTCGTTTGCCATCAACAAGGGTTCAGGCAACTTCTTCACTTGGGCAGCTGAGCAGGGCAGTGCCTTCTCGTTCATGGGCTTTGAGGGCAAGCCTGCAGCCTACATGATTGTCTTCTCCTTCTGTGCAGTGGCCTACCTTATCGGCTGGTGCATCATGAAGGCTCTCGTTCCCAAGTACAAGCCCGTGGTGGTTGATTGATTTCAGGCTACTGGCTGTTAGCCCTTGAAAACGTATCTGTCAATCGTTATCCTTACTGAAATACACCGTTTTCTAGTTGAGAAAACGGTGTATTTCAGTTGACCGTATTTCCACACAAAGTCGCCGATGTTTTGTGGATGAAGTACACAAAGCATCGGCGACAATAATATGAGGGGGAAATCACTTGCGATTGATGTTCGCTTTCTTTCGCTGGTCGTGGTCAAGGATAACCTTCCGCATACGCATGGACTTGGGAGTTACCTCCACCAGCTCATCTTCCTTGATGTATTCCAGACATTCCTCGAGACTCATGACGGTCTTGGGAATGATACGTGCCTTCTCGTCGGTGCCAGAGGCGCGCACATTGGTAAGCTGCTTGGCCTTGCAGACGTTGATGACCAGATCGTTGTCGTGAACATGCTCGCCAACAACTTCGCCCAAATAGACTTCTTCGCCCGGATCGATGAAGAACTTACCGCGATCCTGCAGCTTGTCGATAGCGTATGCGTATGCGGTGCCGGTCTCCAAAGCAATCATCGAACCGTTCACGCGACGCTCTATCTCACCCTTGTAGGGCTGGTACTCCTTAAAGCGATGGGCCATGATGGCTTCGCCCTGCGAGGCAGTGAGCACGTTTGTGCGCAGGCCGATGATGCCGCGTGAGGGAATGTTGAACTCAATGTTCACGCGCTCACCCTGATTCTCCATCGACGTCATCTCGCCCTTGCGGCGTGTCACCATGTCAATCATCTTCGAAGCGAAGACCTCGGGCACATTGATGGTGAGTTCCTCGATGGGTTCACATTTGACACCGTCAACCTCCTTGTAAATCACCTGCGGCTGTCCCACCTGAAGCTCGTAACCCTCGCGGCGCATGGTCTCGATGAGTACGGAGAGGTGGAGCACGCCACGGCCAGATACCACCCACTTATCGGTAGAATCCTCAAAGGCTTCCACCTTCAGGGCCAGGTTCTTCTCCAGTTCCTTCTCCAGACGGTCGTTGATGTGACGCGAGGTGACAAACTTTCCTTCCTTGCCGAAGAATGGTGAGTCGTTGATGGTGAAGAGCATCGACATGGTAGGCTCGTCGATGGCAATGGGGGGCAGCGGTTCTGGATTCTCCAAGTCACAAATGGTGTCACCAATCTCAAACTTCTCCAGTCCGATAACGGCACAGATGTCGCCGCACTCTACCTGATCAATGCGCTGATGGCCCATGCCATCGAAGGTATGGAGTTCCTTGATCTTCGTCTTCTCCATCGAACCGTCGCGGTGGCAGAGCGTGACCTGCATGCCGTCCTTCAGCGTCCCACGATGCACGCGGCCCACAGCGATGCGGCCTGTATAGCTTGAATAATCGAGCGAAGTAATAAGCATCTGGGGCGTACCCTCTATCTGCTGCGGAGCGGGAATAACCTCCACAATCTTGTCAAGCAGATAGGTGATATCGTTGGCGGGTGTCTTGTAGTCTTCTCCCATCCATCCGTTCTTGGCCGAACCGTAGACCACGGGGAAATCCAGCTGGTCTTCAGTGGCATTGAGCGAGAACATCAGATCGAACACCATTTCGTAGACTTCTTCGGGACGACAGTTGGGCTTGTCAACCTTGTTGACCACCACGATGGGCTTGAGTCCTATCTGCAATGCCTTCTGCAGCACGAAGCGGGTCTGCGGCATGGGACCTTCAAAAGCGTCGACCAGCAACAGACAGCCGTCGGCCATGTTGAGCACGCGCTCCACCTCTCCGCCAAAGTCGGAGTGTCCCGGAGTATCAATAATGTTAATCTTGGTGCCTTTCCAGTTAATGGAAACGTTCTTGGAAAGGATAGTAATGCCTCTTTCACGTTCGAGGTCGTTGGCGTCGAGCACCTGATTGCTGAGGTTCTGTCCCTCACGGAAGAGATTTCCTGCCAGCATCATTTTGTCCACAAGGGTTGTCTTTCCGTGGTCTACGTGTGCGATAATCGCAATGTTTCTGATGTCCTGCATAAATACTTTTTACGTAAAATCGGGTGCAAAGGTACAACTTTTTTCTGAATAATTTGTTGGAATGCGGAAAAAGTTGTACCTTTGCACGCGCTTTTCGGAAAATCCGAAGCATCTCAAGGACGTAACCCGTACTGGCGTGATTGGTACGGCAGGCGTCAGAAGGATGTATAGAGCAAAAACTTTTTAATCACAATCAACAATTATGTATCTCGATTCAGCAAAGAAAGCAGAGATTTTCGGCCAGTATGGCAAGGACGCCAAGGACACGGGTTCAGCTGAGAGCCAGATTGCCCTGTTCACCTATCGCATCAAGCACCTCACCGAGCACCTGAAGCAGAACCGCAAGGACTTCGCCACGGCTCGTTCGCTGACTATGATGGTAGGTCGTCGCCGCAAGCTGCTGAAGTATCTCTACACCAACGACATTGAGCGTTACCGCGCCATCATCAAGGCTCTCGGTCTGCGCAAATAATGTTAAGGTAATAGTTGAAAAGTAAAGAGTGAGAAGGCTGCACGTCAGAATCGATGTGCAGCCTTCTTCATTTTTTACTATTTCTTTAATTGGATTCTGACATCCTCCTTCGTGATGTTGCGACAATAGCGGAATGTTGCATCATAGTCGGCAATGATGTTGATGTTCTTCAGGCGGATGTTATCAATGGGCATTTCAGGCAGTCCGTTGAACTCCATAGCCAGCAGAGCATTGTTGCATCGGACGTTGCGGATGTCGATATTGCGGAACACAGGAGTAGTCTCGTCCACGGGTGCAGGTTCCACCACCTCGTCCTTCAAGCCCAAAGCCAGCACTTCGGCCACGGAGATTCCGCGGTAGTACATGTTGAACGTCAGCGCATAGGTCTCAATGTCGGTCATGGAGATACCGTCTACAAAGATATTCTCGACCACACCGCCACGTCCACGGGTACTCTTAAAGCGCAGTCCTACCTGTGTGCCCAGGAACTGGCAGTTGCGCACCATGATATTACGCACGCCGCCACTCATTTCCGATCCCACGACAAAACCGCCATGACCATAGAAGACCGTACAGCCGTCGACCACCACCTGCTCACAGGGTCGGCCACGTCTGCGTCCGTCTTCGTTCTTTCCACTCTTCAGACAGATGCCGTCGTCACCGGCATTGAAGCGCGAGTCAAGGATAAGCACCCTGCGGCATGACTCCAAGTCGAGGGCATCGCCATTCTGGGAATAGGAGGGATTCATGACCAGCACATGGTCAATAATCAAGTCTTCACACATCAGCGGATGCAGATTCCATGCTGGTGAGTTCTGGAAGACAACACCTTGCAGCAATACCTTCTTGCAGCCAACCAAACTCACCAAGACAGGACGAAGGAAACGCTTCATGGTGTTCCATTCAGCCTCGTCCTTCACCTTGGGAATATTCGAGTCGGCATCTTTTGCACCCCTTGCATAGCTTTCGGAAGGCACCCAGAAATCGTCTCTGAGCAGGAATCCGCCAGGACGGCTGGTCAGGTTCTTCCATTGCTTGTCTGTAACCTTGTCACGGCGCAGGGGACGCCAGTACTGTCCGTTGCCGTCAATGACGCCCAGGCCCGTCACGGCAATGTTCTCGGCATTGATGGCACTCAGCGGTGACTGGCAGCGGCGGGTGTCCAGTCCTTCAAAAGATGTTTCAACCAGCGGATAGAGGTCTTCATCGGCTGCAAACAAGATGATGGCTCCAGCCTCAAGATGCAGATCAATGTTCGACTTCAACACAATCGGTCCGGTGTGCCAGATGCCCTGTGGCACAATCAGGTGTCCACCGCCCTGCGCCGACAGGGTCTCAATGGCACGGGCAAAGGCTTCTGTACACAACTGCTGGCCATCGCCCACAGCTCCGAAATCGGTTATTGAGACCTGACGGTCAGGAAACTCAGGCACTGCGACAGGATCCATCGGGAAGGGCAGGTCGCGCGTGTACTGTTCATAATCAGCCTGGGCCCAAGCCGCGAGGGCGGCCATCGACAACAAGAAACAGTTTGCAATTCTCTTCATGTTAATAGTAATTCTAAGTACTTTGTTTAGTTAGTTATGTTTTATTTCAGGATTTCAAGCAAGGGCCGCATCACGAAGTCACGCTGAAGCATGAGCGGATGGGGTATCTGCAGGTCTGGTTCCTGCACGTGCCAGTCATCGTAGATCAGGATGTCGATGTCAATCGGACGGTCGTGATAGACACCTCCTGCCGATTTCTGTTTCCTGCCCAGCTGACACTCTATTTGCTGTGTGCGCCAGAGTACCTCGCGAGGCAGCAACGCAGTGCGGCAGCACACCACTGCATTGAGGAAGTCGTTTTGAGAACTGAAGCCCCATGGCTTTGTGACATACAGAGCCGACTGGCGCAGGATGGGGCCAATCAGCCTTGCAATCTCCTCACTGGCCTGAGCCAGCAGCATCTCACGGTTGCCCAGATTGGAGCCCAGTCCCAAGTAGACTTCGTGTGTGGCCATCAGTCGTCGAGCAGCAGTAGGGCGTCGCCGTAACAGCCAAACATGTAGTTATGCTTCAGAGCCAGCTTGTAGGCTTCACACACCAGTTCGTATCCTCCAAAGGCTGCGGTGGCCATCATCATGGTTGACTCAGGATGATAGAAATTGGTGATGAGCGCATTGGCCAGTCCGAACTCGTAGGGTGGGAAGATGAACTTGTTTGTCCAGCCATCATATTCCTTCAGCATGCCGTCGGTACCTACGGCAGACTCTGTGGCACGTGCCGTGCTGATGCCCACGGAGCACACCGTGTGTCCGGCACGCTTGGCTTCGTTGACTACACGGCAGGCCTCGGCTCCCACATACATCTGCTCCGAGTTCATCTTGTGCTTGGTCAGATCTTCCACCTCGATGGGATCGAAGGAACCAAGTCCGCAGTGTACCGTGACGTAGGCGAAGTTGAAGCCGCGTATCTCCATGATCTTCATCAGCTGCTTGCTGAAGTGCAGACCCGTGGAAGGAGCGGTTACAGCACCTTCGTTCTTGGCAAAGACGGTCTGGAAGTTCTCCATATCGTCGGGCTCAGCCTTACGGCGACTTACGATGTAACGGGGCAGCGGTGCCTCACCCAAAGAATAGAGCTCACGCTTGAACTCATCGTGCGGACAGTCGTAGAGGAACCGCAGGGTGCGGCCACGCGAGGTGGTGTTGTCAATGACCTCGGCCACCATGGGGCCTTCGCCGTCGAAGAAGAGTTTATTGCCTATGCGGATCTTGCGGGCAGGTTCGACCAGCACGTCCCACAGGCGCAACTCGTCGTTCAGTTCGCGCAGCAGGAAGACCTCAATCTTGGCATCGGTTTTCTCCTTCGTTCCGTAGAGACGGGCAGGAAAGACCAGCGTATCGTTGAAGACGAAGGTATCGCCCTCGTCGAAATAATTCACCAGGTCGCGGAAGGTCAGGAACTCTTCGGTGTCGTTGCCGCTGTCGTCCTTCTTGAACAGTTCCAGCTGCTGACTCTTGCGGTGGAGCACCATGAGCTTGCACTGGTCGCGATTGTAGACACGCTCCACTGTACCGTCTTCATTCTCAAAGGCGCGGTGCGGCGGATAGAGTGCCACCTGCTCTTCTGGCAGTTTGAATTTGAATTGCGATAGTTTCATGTATCTGATTTACAATTAGACAATTTACAATTTAAGATTTCCCCGGTTGCCTATCCTCTATGTCAATGCTGTCGAGCCACTGCGGAACATCATCGAGCGTCAGACATTCTTCTATCCTGACATTGCCCAAGCGCGTGCGGCACAGTGCCGTCAGGAAGGCTCCCGAGCCCAAGGCTTCGCCAATGTCACGGGCCAGGGCACGGATGTATGTACCCTTGCCACACACCACACGGATGGACATCTGCATGGTCTTGGGGTCGAAGGCGGTCAGTTCCAGTTCGTCTATCTGCAGCACCTTGGGTTTCAGTTCCACCTTCTCACCCTTGCGGGCCATCTTGTAGGCACGGTGGCCGTCGATGTTGCAGGCCGAATATTCGGGTGGCACCTGTTCAATGGTACCCACGAAGCGGGGCAGCGTCTGAAGAATCAACTCACGGGTGATGTGGCGGGTGGGATAGGTCATGTTGACCGTGTGCTCCCTGTCATAGGAAGCGGTGGTGGCACCCAGCTGCAGCGTGGCCGTGTACTCCTTCGACTCGTACTGCATCTGCTCAATGCGCTTGGTGGCCTTGCCCGTACACAGGATGAGCACTCCCGTAGCCAAAGGGTCGAGCGTACCTGCATGGCCGGTTTTGACTCGCTTCACGTGCAACTTACGCGAGATGAGAAACCTCACGTGGGCCAACGCTCCGAACGACGACATGCCGTATGGCTTGTTGATGTAGATGACTGCTCCTTCCTGGAAGTTCATGCTTGCTTGTTTAACCTAACAGACTGTAGAGAATGGTTCCCACACCAATCAGGGAGCAATAGAAGCCAAAGTAGATGAGCTTGCCGCGCTTCACCAGGTCAATCATCCACTTACAGGCAAAGCATCCGCTGATGAAGGCAGCCAGGAAGCCCACCAAGAGGGGCACCAACTGGATGTCGCCCATGACAGCCTCGCCCTTCATGGCTTTGAGCACATCGAGAAGGGCTTCGCCCAGGATGGGGGGAATGACCATGAGGAACGAGAACTTGGCCAGCGTCTCTTTGCTGTTGCCCAGCAGCAGTCCCGTGGCAATGGTAGAGCCGGAACGCGACAGACCAGGCAGCACGGCGCAGGCCTGGGCAATGCCAATGACAAAGGCGTCGCGCAGCGAGATGCGGGTCTTCTGACGGGGCTGGGCTATGAAGGAGAAGATGAGCAGCACGGCTGTGAGCAGCAGGCTGCAGCCCACAATGAGCAGGCCAGAGCCGAAGATCTCCTCGACCTTGTCCTTGAAGAACAGGCCCACGATGCCTACGGGAATCATGGACACCAGAATATTGAGCATATAGCGCGTGGCATCTTTATCGAAGAAAGCCACCGGCTTGCCCTCAACGGTCTGACTGACGAACAGGCCTTTCAGAAGCCATGCAATCTCCTTGCGCAGTACAACCAGCGTAGACAGCACCGTGGCCACATGGACGGCTACGGTGAACATGAGGTTGTCTTCGCCGTTTTCGAGGCCGAAGATAGCCTGGCCAATGGCCAGATGGCCACTGCTGCTGACTGGCAGGTACTCAGTGAGTCCCTGCAAGAGTCCCAGAATCAATGATTGTAGCCAATCCATGTCTTATGCCTGTTCGTTAGCTTCCTTTGCCTTTGCCTCACGGGCCTCACGAGCTGCACGGGCCTGGGCCGAAAGCTTTCTCAGAGCTTCCAGTCTCTCCTCCACCTTGCGGGTTCTCTCAGCCATCTCTTCTTCAGGCGTGAGCGTCTTAGGCGCATCGGCTGCAGGCTTAGGCGCGTTTAAGGCTTCCTTAGATGCGTTTAAGGAAGTTGCAGGCGCATCGGCGGGCTGCTGCTCGGCGGCCACGGGTTCCTCTTCTTCGGGTTCCTCCTCGGTAAAGGTCTCGTTCTTGGCCTTGTAGACCACGGCGTAGACCATCGACAGGAAACCAATGAGGCACACGATGGGAGCCACCTTGGTACGGCGGGCGCTGAAGATGTCAGGGTTGTAGGCTTCGTCGGTCGAAGCGTCGCCACCCATGAGGATGAAGCCGATGATGACCACCAGCATACCTACGGCCAACAGGATGAAGTTCATCCGTCCGAATGCAAAATTTCTCTTGTTCATGTTGTTTATCTGTTATTTGTTTTCTTTGTCAGATTTTGTACAGCTCGCCAGCCTTCATGCGCAGGAACTTGTTCACCGAGATGTAGGCACACAGCAGCGTGATGAGCAGGCCAAACAGCAGCATGGCCACCGCAGTGATGAGCAGTTCCTGCCAACCGATGATTTGTCCGATGCCGGGCTGATAGCGATAGAGCGCAACAACCAGTGCGCCCAGCACGCAGCAGGCCAGCAGGGCAGCCACGAGGCCCACGCCGAAGGCACGACGCAGGAACGGCCAGCGGATGAAAGACCACGATGCTCCGACGAGCTTCATGGTGTGGATGGCAAAACGCCGCGAGTAGATGCTGAGCCGCACGGAGTTGGACACCAGCGAATAGCTCACGATGATGAGCAGCACGGCCAGCACCAGCAGCACCAGCGACACGCGCTGCAGGTTGTGGTTCACGCGGTGAGTCAGGTCTTCCTGATAGGCCACGTCGGTCACCTGTCGGCGGTTCTTCGCCAACTTGCGGGCTATCATCGACAGCGAATCGATATTGGCATATTCAGCCAGCACGTGCATCTCGATGGTAGCCACAAACGGGTTCACGCCCAGAAACTCCGAGGGGTCGCTACCCATTGCCTCAGTCTGTTCCTTAAGAGCCTGTTCCTTGCTGATGTATTCTACTTGTTTCGCGTAGGGCTGCACGCTCAGTTTCTTGGCCAAGGCCTTGCCCTCCTGCACGGTGACGCTGTCGCCCAGCATCACCGTGACGGTCAGGTTCTCCCGTACATAGTCGGAAAGATTGCGGGTGGTGAGCACCGAAAGTACCACCAGCCCTATCAGAATGAGCACCATCGTGGTGCTGATGCACAAAGTAACAACCTGCATACCATGACGGCGCGGGGTCTGTTTTCGTCTTTTTCCCATTTGCAAATAGTGTACGACACTAAAAATCGGATGCAAAGGTAAGAATAAAAAATGAGAAATGAGAATGGGGAATGAGAAATTTCTCATTTTTTTTGTACCTTTGCCCCCCGTTATGAGTACAGTAATCTATCCATCGCCCATCTTCGGGCCCGTCCACAGCCGCCGTCTGGGTGTCTCGCTGGGCATCAACCTGCTGCCTGCCGACGGCAAAGTGTGTACCTTTGACTGCATTTACTGCGAGTGCGGCTTCAATGCCGACCGCCGTCCCTCATTGCCCATGCCCACCCGTGAAGAGGTGAGCCAAGCCCTCGAAGCCCGCCTGCAGGACATGCAGCAGAACGGTCCCGCACCCGACGTGCTGACCTTTGCCGGTAACGGTGAGCCTACGGCCAACCCTCATTTTCCTGAGATTATCGACGACACGCTGCGTCTGCGCGACCAATATTTCCCCCAAGCCAAGGTGTCGGTGCTGAGCAACGCCACCCAGATTCTGCGTCCAAAGGTGAGGGAAGCACTGATGCGCGTGGACAACAACATCCTGAAGCTCGACACCGTTTCGCCCGCATATATAAATAAGGTAGACCGCCCCACAGGCCACTACAACCTCGAAGCCATCATCGAAGGGCTGAAGTGGTTCCATGGCCACGTCATCATTCAGACCATCTTCATGCACGGCCACCATGCCGACAACACCAGCGACGACTTTGTGGTGCCCTGGCTTGAGGCCATCAAGCAAATCGCCCCACAGCAGGTCATGATCTACACCATCGACCGCGAAACGCCCGACCTGCTGCTGCGCAAGGCCACCCACGAAGAGCTCGACCAGATCTGCGCCCGTGTGCAGGCCGCAGGCATTCCCTGCCAGGCATCCTACTGAGCGTGCCAAAACCAACACGCCCCATGCTTACTTTCTGC
Source organism: uncultured Prevotella sp. (assembly GCA_947304695.1). The sequence continues at coordinate 2,384 of CAMZBS010000029.1, read as the reverse complement.
AGAAAAATATTGCTTAACTTTGCACCATCAAAAAAAACAACAGAACAAATATGGAAGTCATACAAAGTTTCACCATCGACCACACCCACCTGAAGCCAGGCATCTACGTGTCGCGCCAGGACAAAGGCTTCACCACTTTCGACATTCGCATCACCGAGCCCAACAAGGAGCCAGCCATTGCTCCTGCCGCCATTCACAGCCTGGAACACCTCATGGCCACATGGTTCCGCAACAGCAGCGTGAAGGACGACGTGGTCTACGTAGGCCCCATGGGCTGCCTCACCGGCATGTACATCATCATGATGGGAGCCTACACCATCGAAGACATGCGCCGCCTCACCATCGAATGCCTTGAATGGATTCTCACACAGGACCGCGTGCCTGCCACCGAGCCCCAGACCTGCGGCAACTATCTGCTTCACGACCTGCCCATGTGCAAGTGGGAGTGTATCCGCTACATCGACCGTCTGAAGAACCACTTCCACAGCGAGTACACCAAGCTGCAAGTGACGCTCGACGACGGCATGGTGTTTGCCGACGCATAGCCCGTTTCCTACTACGAAAAAGGCTGCGCTGTTATTGGCACAGCCTTTTTCTTTTCATTTCTTCGTTTTGAACTTTGTGTCTTCGTGTTTCATAAAAATTCAACCGCACAGCAGGAAAGTTTTTCGATTTTCAAGACAAATAAAAATTGCGAAATAGAACGTGAAACGTTGGCTGTTTGATGTTTCACGCTCTATTTTCACTGTTTTTTGACCCGCCACCGCTGTAATTCAGCCTCAATGGTGTCGCTATTTGGGCCAAATCGCGCTGCAATGAGCGGCAGATTGCATCGCAATTCGGGCCGAATTGAAACCTAATTCGACCCGAATTGCAACACCTGTAAACGACCGAAATTTTCAAGCATCTGATTTACAACGAATTAGCAAAATTGCTGAGATTTAAAAATTTCCGACAAAAGATTTCCGAGTTGAAAATTTTAAAATTATGCGCGGCTATAACAGCTTTATTTCAGCCTGCAGATTGTTCAGAAACCTGACGGCATGGCCTCCGTCCATCTGTGCATGATGAAACTGGAAGGAGATGGGCAAAGTCACCTTGAACCAATGCCTGCGGTATCTGCCCCACAGCACCATCGGGTTGTTGAACTGGCCGCAGTACTGATTGGCAATGCTGTCGAGTTCCGTCCCGGTCAGTGCCGATGTGCCGACAATGACTGCTTCATCGTCAAGGGCGTCCTGACAGGTCTCGCGGATGGTCTGTGTCAGGTGAAGGTAATGGGCGTTAAACTGCTCCAGACTGTCAGTGACGGCAACGTCGCAGAAGCTGAGTCCGCCCTTTGTGTTGTTTACAATTTTGATTGTAAATACTATATTTTCGTTTTCACACCGTCCGTCCCTTATCGGGAAACCGCGTTTTGATTTTCACAGTCCCCGTTCCGCATCGGGATAGCCGTTTTTATTTTCATTTGGCCTTTCCCCGCATCAGAATAGCGATTTTCAAAAGCAAAAAAAATTATTCCTTAATTCTTGCAATCTGACATAAGAAAAAATGTGCTTTCCACCTCTTCTTATATGTTTTTTGCACTTACGTGGTAACAAATTGAAAGAATTTTCGTAATTTTGCAAGCGGTAAGAATAAATAACTAATTCTTAAGAATTCAGACAATGAAAAAGAATATTTACGAAGAAATATGGAAAGATGTACTTCCTGACATTATTGATGTAATTGCAGATGGACAACTACATGATAATGTGGATATGTCAACTGACAAAGACAGGTTCATGAATGTCGGTGACAGAGAAAATAGTGGATATGGATTTCGCTTACATTTTGTAAACGGAAATGTGTGTTCAATTACAAACAGTGCTGTTGCTAGAGATTTACGCAATGTGCTTCTGAAATCTTCAAAATTTGCAGAACTGGCAAAGGGCAAAGAGATAATTTTCAGAATGGGAGTCAAATTTGTTTTAGAAATCATTATTAAATAAAATTATTGCTGTCCGATTAAAATTGAAAACGGTGAATTTAGACTCATAAGTTGCTGATAATCAGTAGTCGGACAGGCAAATTTTAAAACCAAGCCCCCTATGAAACCAATTGCCGCTATATATGCAAAATCGCTTGCCAAAGGCAATTTTTCCCTCGATAATTGGGAATTATGCGATAAAATCGGCTTTAAAAGGCCAAATATGAAAGTTTTTGACCCTATACTGGGTAATCTATCTTTCTGACTCATTGGCATTTATTTTTTATCGGACACCAATAAAATAAAATGAAAAAGTATATCTATTGTATTCTTCACGTTTTTAGTATTTTTCTAATTATTAATATTGCTGTCCGATTAAAATTGAAAACGGTGAATTTAGACTCATAAGTTGCTG
>CAMZBS010000028.1 GCA_947304695.1 uncultured Prevotella sp. | reverse complement strand
GTTTGGCGCGATGGGGCCGAAGACCTATAAGGCCATCTTCCAGCTGTTGCTCCGCCTGCGTGCCAACGCCATCTGGCCAGCCATGCACACCGGCACTCCGGGCTTCTTCACCGTCCCTGGCAACAAGGAGATGGCCGACTCGTGCGGCATTCTCATCGGCACCAGCCACTGCGAGCCTTTATTGCGCAACAATGTGGCCGAGTGGGATCATGAGAAGCGCGGTGCCTACAACTACATCACCAACCGTGAGCAGGTGCAGCAGTACTGGATAGAGCGGCTGAAAGAGGTGAAAGGCAGCGAAGAGCTCTTTACAATCGGCATGCGCGGCATTCACGACGGCTCTATGGAGGGCGTGAAGACCAAGCAGGAGAAACTGGAGGGACTGCAGCAGGTCATTGACGACCAGCGCGAGCTCATCCGCAAGTATTATAATAAGGAGGTGGAACGTGTGCCACAGGTCTTTATTCCTTATAAGGAAGTTATCGAGAATCAGGAAAGAGGACTGAGCGTGCCTGACGACTCCACCGAAGAGCAGCAGCGGCGCAGTGGTGGCGGCGGCGTCTACTACCACCTTTCCTATTGGGGCCGTCCGCATGACTACTTGTGGCTCACCACCACCCAGCCGGGCTTGATCTACAACGAGATGAAGGCCGCCTACGACCACAACTGCCGCAAGCTGTGGATTGTCAATGTACACGACCCGAAGGTAGCCGCCTACGACCTGGAGCTGTTCTTGGATATGGCGTGGAATATTGAGGGGCTCACCTCCAGCAGACCCACCCCCAGCAGACCCACCTCCAGCAGACCCACCCCCAGCAGACCCACCCCCAACCCCTCCCTGAGAGGGAGGGGAGTGGTTACCTTGGAGGAACATCTGCAGAACTGGCTCTCTACGCAGTTTGGTGAGCAGGCTGGAAAGAAACTGTTTCCTGCCATGAAAGAGCTGTACCGTCTGTGCGGCATCCGCAAGCCGGAGTTCATGGGCTGGACTCAGGTGGAGCTGGCCGACAGGAAAGCCTATCCCCGTGGCCGTTCGCAGGTTGTCGACACCGAGTTCTCGCTCACCGAGTTCGACAACGAAGCCTGGCATTATCTCTCTGCCTACGAGCACATCTGCCTGGAGGTGCAGGAGGCAGAGAAGCTGATACACCCTGAACTGAAGGATGCCTACTTCGCTGCCGTGAAGTACCCCGTGTTTGCCGCCCGTGCCATGGCCGCAAAGATGCTGGAGGCGCAAATGGCCCGCTCAAAGTATCAGGGTCAGACCGACAAGCAGATGGAAGGCCGTGAGCACTACATGCTCCAGCATGCCGCCCGTGCCATGCATGCCTACCGCGACATACAGCGGCTCACCGCATATTACAACGACTCGCTCTCTGGAGGCAAGTGGAAGGGTATCATGAACATGATGCCTCGCGACCTCAATGTGTTCAATCCGCCCATCCTGCCCTACCTGCCTTCAGACGACAAGCTGTCAGGCTATGGCTTCTACCTCACCCACCCCGTGTTCCCCGACAAAGCCGTTGCCCGCAATGCCTGCCACTACCAGTCGTCATCCCCCCACTCTTTGGAGGGGGCAGGGGGAGGCCCCATCCAGCTGCTGGGCCACTCCATGAATGCCGTTGCCATTCCCAAGGGCTGCGAGGTGACCTACGAGTTTGAGACCCGGCAGGAGGGCGATGCCGTGCTCTATACCGCCATGATTCCCACGCAGCCCAACGACCGTGGCGACCTGCGCTATCAGCTCACCCTCGATGGCGGGGAGCCCGTTGTCATCTCGCTCAAGGAGAAATTCCGTTCCGACTTCTGGAAACAGAGCGTATTGCGCGGTCAGGCCCTGAAGCAGACCCCCGTCAAGGTGAAGGAAGGCCCTCACACGCTGAAGATCAAGGCCCTCGACGACCATATCATCCTCGACCAGTGGATGCTCGACTTCAAGCCCAATCGTCAGTTCTACGTAATACCAGCACGATGAGAAGACTTCTTTTGTTGGCATGCCTATGCTCATTGGGCATCATGATGCATGCCCAGATTGTTGACGCCTTTCATGGCATCTGGCCCATCACCGACAAAAAGAAAACCTAAAAGTGGAAAGTGGAAAGTGGAAAGTGGAAATCTTCGCCTTTACGCAGTTTTATGCGGGTTTCCGAAGATTTCACACCAAAAAGACACCCCAGGTATACCTGAAAGTATTACCGGGGGTGTCTTCGTTGCAGGGTTCAGCTACCCAGGCAGGAAGCCGTTGTCAGCGTCTGCCGCCGTCGCCGCCAGTGTTGTCGCATCGACGAGGGTTCGCTGGTTCGCACGGGCGACCTGCCCACTAATGGATTAACAGAAGTCAAGTGGTTTTGCTCACAGCCTAACTATTACACACTCAGCAGAAAAAAGACAAACGTCAGCAAGCGTGGGTTGCTGATTGTGCGTGATGGAGATGGAACCGCGAGAAAGATTTTACGATAGACATGGAGGTAGTATGCTCTGGCGGCTTCTCCGTCATCAAGTATTGATTTCGTCACTTTTAACGGGGGAAACGAGCAATAATTGAAAGAAAATGCTTATCTTTGCAACCGAAAGGTTGTGAAACTGCTTACGCACGGCCATCGATGCAAGCATCATGGCTCTCGCTTAACCGCAGCTTTGCCCCATAATTCTAATTATATTGCGTATGAGTTACTCAGAAATGGCACAACTGGAACTGATGAACGCGGCAGCCAACGTCACCTCGCAGGAAGACCTTGACGCGCTGCGGCTCACTATTTCGCTCTTCTTCGCTGAGCGGGCACAAAAGGCTATCGACAAGATGTGGGACGAGGGAACTTTTGACCAGAAGAAACTCGACGAACTGCGCGGCCAGCACCTGCGCACACCTTATAAATGAAGGCGATGCGTCTCATAGTTCTAGACACTAACGCTCTCATTCAGAGTCTGCCCACGCGTAGCCAGTACCATCGTATATGGACTGAATTCCTGGCGGGCAAGTATCGCTTGTGCGTCAGCAACGAGATACTGACCGAGTACGAGGAAATCCTCACCGTGCATACCTCGCCCGCTATAGCTCACAACGTGGTCGAAGCCATTGCGCATCATCCGCAGATAGTTTATCGCGAGTCTTTCTTCCGCTTTCACTTGCTTAGCGACATCGACAAGGACGACGACAAGTTTGTGGACTGCGCCATCACCGCCGGAGCCGACTACATTGTAACCGAGGACAGCCACTTCGGCCATCTGAAGAAGATTCCCTTCCCTCGGCTCAATGTCCTGACGCTCGATGAATTCAACGAAACGCTAAAGTAATAAGGGACATTGAGGGACTGTAAGGTGTAACTACAACAAACAACGACACAAGCGGATAGACCGACATATTGGCGGGACTATCCGCTTTGAATAAGAACGAAAACGACATGAAGAAAATCATCCTGTCACTTATCATTGCTTTGGCCTCGGTCACAGCGCACGCCCAGTTGACGGAGTGGCAGAACATTTCGAGCAACAACTTCGTGATGAAGATCATCCACGACCAGAACTTCCTGTATGTGGGCACGAAGGGCGGCGGCATCGTGAAGATTGACAAGCAGAGCGGCAAGCAGACGGTGCTTAAACGTGCCGACGGGAGCATGACGGGTAATGCCATCACCGACATGGCGCTGCACGACGGCGAACTGTGGGTAGGTACGGAGTACAACGGCTTGGCAAGGGTAACTACTGACGGCGGCATAGAGAAATTCGACATGAAGAATGCCGGATTCCAGAACAACCAGTACATTTCCGGCTTTTATTTCAATGGCGACGGAACCATGCTCGTGGGCGGCATCGCATATTTGTATGCTTTCAATGGAAAGAAATGCACGTCCGAATACTACATCAACCCGCTTAGCCCTTACGCCTACGTCAAGAAGATTAGGGCCGACAGGGACGGGCGTATATGGGTGGCGTGCTACGATGCGCTGAACAGGTATAATCTCTGTGTATTTACGTCCAGTGATTTGGTGCCGTACAACATTCCATACGGGAAAGCAAACAATATTGAAACCGATAAGGACGGACGCCTGTGGATAGCAACCAGCAACGGTCTTGTCAAGTTCGACGGTAACGACTTTATGCATTACACACCTGACAATTCGGCCCTGCCCGAGGCGAACATCATGGATCTGACTGTCGACGAAAAAGGTAACCTTTGGATGCTGAGCGAACACAATCTCACCAAGTTCGACGGCACCAGCTTCACGGCCTATCCCTATCAGTTGAACGTCGCTAACGATTACCTGCTGGCCATCGACGCCGACAATGACAACGTCTATGTAGGCTCACGCTTCGAGGGTGTGCTAAGGCTCACGGACAACGGACTGACCGCTGTGAACCTCATCGACAATGTGCTGTATGAAAACGCAATGTCCTTGTCCAGCGGCTGCATCGACGCAGGCGGAAACTTTTATGTCGGCTCGCTCTATGGTCTTCAGAAATACAATATTGACACGGGTGATTACAAGTTTGAGCCCATGACGCAGACCGCGCAAACCGAAGCCGACCGTAACGGCAACGTCTGGATACGTTGGGCCTTGCCCACCACCGACACTTGTCTCATGGAAATCACTGCCACAGGCAGAAAAATATACAAGAGAACCGATTACCCCTTCAGCGAGGCCGTCGCCAACCTCATTAAGTTCGACCGCCAGAATCGCCTCTGGATAGCCACGTACCAGGGGCTCTACATGCGCGACGGCGAGACGTGGACGACCTATAACAAGACCAATTCCAGCCTCACAGAGACAGTCCAGTGCATGGCCTTCGACAGCAGCAACCGCCTCTGGTGCGGCACCTTCGGCAGCGGCCTGTTCTGCTTCGACGGCACACGATGGAGCAACTACACTACCGCCAATTCTTCTCTCCCGTCCAATTACGTGGGTACAGTGACCGTCGATATCAACAACGTCCTTTGGCTGAACTGCCGTGACCCTCAGTATCCCGACAAAATGGGGTTAGAATTCGGCTTAGGACTGACCCGTTTCGATGGAAACACGTGGACAACCTACAACCACAACAACTCGCCGCTGCCGAGCGACTGCTTCTGGGACGTGCAAGTGGATGCCGACAACCGTCTATGGATAGCCACCGCCGGTGACGTCGGCCTCGTCTGCTACGACGGAACCGCATGGACGACCTACGACACCGACAACTCAGGCATAGCTCTCAATGAGGTCACCAAAATCACTATTGACTCCAAGCGTGACCTCATCTGGCTCACCCAGTACCCCGGCCTCGGCCTCTCCGTCGCCCGCATGAACTGTAAGACGTCAGGCATTAATACTGTCACCCTCTCCAAACAGTCAGACACGCATTATGATTTGCAGGGCCGCCCTATCAAAAATCCAACGCGTGGAATCTACATTAAGCGCTCGGCCGAAGGACGCTTGCAAGGCAAGAACGGACAGAAGATTATAAAGTAAATGAAGATGAAAATCATTCTGTGATAAGGCCAAGGAATGGTAGAGAGAAGGCTTTAAAAACATCTTATAATGGCATCTGTAATTATTTCCACGACGTGATAATACTATTTCACGACGTGGAAATCTATTTTCTCGACGTGAAAATAAATTCTCACGTCGAGAAAATTGTTTTAAAAGCTTTCTTTCTGCTCTTTATAAGGCTCTTTGGACTCTTTTGCAAGGCTTCACTCTGTTTTTTTACTATTTGTCTGCCCCTGCGATACAATATTTCAACGAAAAATTGCAAGTTTTCAACGCTGTTTGGGGAATTCTTTGTAACTTTGCAGCCGAAACGAATTACTAATCAAAGAAGAAGAAAACTAATCGATAATGATGGACAATCAACAAGAGATATTCCCGGTCGTTGACGAAGACGGCAGGGTGGTAGGCACAGCCACGCGGGGCGAGTGCCACAGTGGTTCCCGCCTGTTGCATCCCGTGGTGCATCTTCACGTGTTTAACGCTGCTGGCGACATCTATTTGCAGAAGCGGCCCGCGTGGAAGGACATCCAGCCGGGCAAGTGGGACACGGCCGTGGGCGGCCACGTGGACTATGGCGAGACTCCCGAGGAGGCATTGCGAAGAGAGGTGCGTGAGGAACTGGGCATCAGCAGCTTCACCCCGGAGTTTGTTGGCAAATATGTGTTTGAGAGTGCCAGGGAGCGAGAACTGGTCTACGTCAGCCGCTGCACCTACGACGGTGCCATCAGCCCTTCGGCTGAGGAACTCGACGGTGGCCGCTTCTGGACGATGGAGGAGATTGGCCAGAACATGGGCCGGAACGTGCTGACGCCCAATTTCGAGAGTGAGTTTAAGCGGTGCTTTGCAAGCCAAGGCATTAAAAAAGACCAAGAACGATGAAACGAATAGCCTTTTTCCTGCTGCTCCTGTTGGCTGTGGGGCATGTGATGGCCCGTCACGACGTTCCTGTCATCCTTGTGGCAGGCCAGTCGAATGCCGACGGGCGGGTGCCTGTGAGCGACCTTCCTGACTCCATCGGGGAATATAAATACTGCCAGTGGAGCTACGGCAGTGGCGACTATGAGACAGCCACAGGGCTTTTCACTCCCTTCAGTCCCCGTGTGGCCAAGCCGGGGATTGAGGCCAGCTGGGGCTTCGACGCCGTGGTCTACCATCAGTTGGAACAGCTGTGGCAGCGGCCTTTCTATGTCATCAAGCAGACCATGGGCGGCACGGCCATCGACCTGGCTTGTGCCAGCAGCACAAAGGGCTGGTACTGGAGTGCTGATGCAGGGAAGAAGTCGCTGCTGAAGGCTTTCTGCCAGCAGATAGACGACTGTCTGCCGAATCTTCCCGAAGACTATGACATCAAGTGCCTTGTTTGGCACCAGGGAGAGAGCGACCAGCCCGCAGCCGACCGCTATTACGACAATATGAAGGCTGTCGTGGCCTATATTCGCCAGCATCTTGTGGACAAAACGGGGCGCACTCGCTATGCCCAGCTGCCCGTGGTCTGTGGCACTTTCTCAAAGGACAGCCGTCAGGGGTCGCCTGTCGTGGCCGATGCGCTGCGACGTCTGGCCAGCGAAGACCGGAACTTCCGCGTGGTTGAGGCCACCGACCTCCCGTTATTGCGTGACCGTTTGCATTTCAATGCCGAGGGCGCTCAGGTGCTGGGCCTGCGCGTCTTTGCCGAGATTGTCGGCCTGACGGCTCCTGCCGGGCAGGTTAAGGCTTTGCCGGACGATGCCTGGAACAATGCAGAATGGATTTGTGTGGCCGATGCACCAGAAGTGACAGGACGCGTGAATGAGCACACACGTGCTGCCGACGGTGCCAACTGGTTTGTGGCGTCTGTCGTGAATGAGCAAAAGATTGTAAAAGCACTGTGGATGACCGCAAGCCTCGGCGTGAACGAATTGTTTGTGAACGGCAAGCGCGTTGGCAACGAGGTCTTGAGACCCGGCTTTTCGCACCACAGCCGAACGAAGTACTCGTTTACCTACGATGTCACCCGACAATTTCAGACGAAAAAGGGCGACGTGAACACGCTGGCTGCCCAGGTGACACCAGGCTGGTGGGCCGACAAGATTATCACCCCCAGGGGGTCGAACGGCATGTACGGACAGAAGTGCGCCTTCAGGGGTGTGCTGGAACTGACTTTTGCCGATGGCAGCAAGCGTCGATATGGCACAAACACAAACAACTGGAAGGCGGGCATAGCAGGCCCCGTGAGACATGCTGCCATTTTTGACGGTGAGGAATACGATGCAAGGGTACCCTCGCCCGTCGATGAGCCTTCCGTGTGTTCAGCGCTCTCAGTGCCAGCGGTCAGCAAGGAGTATGTGGGCATCATTGTGCCGAGCTGCGGAGCTGAGGTCTACCAGCTTCATGAACTGGCGTTGAACCAGCAGCACGCCTACGTCTACTCGAAGACCGAAGGGGCCAATGATGAAGCTTACGGTAAGATTGTCATCGACAGAGAATATCATCAGCCAACTCCCATGACCGTACGCCCCGGTGAACATCTGGTGATAGATTTCGGACAGAACTGCGCTGCTGTGCCGTCCTTCCGCTTCAAAGCCAGGGAGGGCACCAGGCTGACCTGTCTGCCAGGTGAGCTGCTGAACGACGGTAATGGTGCCAAGAGCCGTGGCATGGATGGCCCAGAGGGCTCGGTGCATCGGCGTAACCTGCGCATCCACGACGGGAGCATACGTCTGGACTATACCTTCGCCGACAGCAAGAAGGCCGTGGACTATATGCCGCGCAGCACGTTCTTCGGCTATCGCTACCTTGACATCACCTCGACCGACGAGGTCGTTATCGAGCAGATCCATTCCATCCCCGTAAGCAGCATCACCCCCGAAATGGAAACGGGGCATATCATCACGGGTAATGACCTCATCAATCAGCTCATCTCCAACACCGTCTGGGGCATGCGTTCCAACTATCTGAGCGTGCCCACCGACTGCCCACAGCGCAATGAACGCCTAGGGTGGACGGCTGACACACAGGTGTTCTGTGAAACGGGCACTTACTTTGCCAACACCAACCGTTTCTTCCATAAATGGCTGCACGACCTGCGCGACTCGCAGAGCAAGGAAGGTGGCTTCCCCGGGGTGGCACCTGCCGGGCAATACGGTTCTGGGAATAGAGAGTACATGCGTGTGGGATGGGCTGATGCCGGCATCATTGTGCCTTGGACTGTATGGAAACAATATGGCGACAACACCATTATCGAAGAGAGTTGGCAGTCCATGCAGCAGTACATGGACCACATCACCGCTACGAAGTACGACCACACGGCACTCTCGCAGGAGAACGGCAACTACCAGTGGGGCGACTGGCTGAGCTACGAGCCGCTGGAAAGTTGGGGAGGCGGGGCGTTCAAGGACGGCAGCCCGCTGCCCGAGGCTGTGGAGTACTGGAACTATCTGGGGGCATCCTACTGGGCACTCAATGCCTCGATGATGGTCGATATGGCCAAAGCCACAGGCAGACACATTGAACAGCAGCAGTATGCAGAAACTCTGCTGAGAGCCACCAACTATCTGCGTGAGCGTTTCTTCAATGCCGACGGCACCTTCAAGTGCGAGATTCTCAACACCATGCAGACACCCGCACTCTTCGCTCTGCGTAACCACCTCTTCGAGGGCGAAGCCAAGGCAAAGATGACAGAGCGGCTGCGGCAGAACTTCAGCGAACACGGGGACTGCCTGCAGACGGGCTTCCTGGGCACCTCCATTCTCATGCCCACGCTCACCGACAACGACATGACCGACGTGGCCTACGACCTTCTGTTCCAACGCAAGAACCCCAGTTGGCTCTACTCTGTCGACAATGGTGCCACTACCATCTGGGAACGCTGGAACAGCTACATGAAGGAAAAGGGCATGGGGCCCAAGGGCATGAACAGCTTTAACCATTATGCCTACGGCTGCGTCTGCCAGTGGATTTGGCAGACCTGCGCTGGCATCGCCTCCGACCCTGCCCAGCCTGGCTTCAAGCACATCGTCATGCGTCCTCAGCCCGACCGTAGGCTGGGTTATCTTGAAGCCTCCTATCAGTCGGCTGCCGGACTCATCAAAAGCAGCTGGCATTATCAGGACAACCTGTGGGTGTGGGACGTGAGCATCCCCCAAGGCTCCACCGCCACCGTATGTCTGCCTGACGGAAGGAAAGAGGAAATAGGTGCAGGCAACTATACCTTTAATACCAAAGAATAAAGCAAAAGTGAAACGATGAAACGAACTTTGTTTGTTTGCATGGCCTGGCTAATGATGGCCAGAGCTTGGGCTGGCGGGGTCTATAATGTGTGCGACTTCGGAGCCAAAGGTGACGGACAGACGCTGGACTCGCCCGCCATCAATGCCGCCATTGAGGCAGCGGTGAAAGACGGTGGAGGACAGGTGCTGCTGCCGTCGGGCACGTATCTGAGCGGGAGCATCCGCCTGAAATCAAATATTGACCTGCATCTGATGGCCGGATGCACCATCCTTGCGGCTCCGGCTTCGATGAAGGCATACGACGAGAGCGAGTCGTTTGGAGGCTTTCCTGAGTATCAGGACGGCGGGCACACTTATTTCCACAATTCGCTCATCTGGGCTGAAGGCGAGCGCAATGTCTCGATAACGGGGCACGGGATGATTGACGGCAAGGGGCTCACCAAGAAGGACACTGAGCATGCGGGAAACGTGCAGGGAGGCTCGATAGGCACGGGCGACAAGGCCATTGCCTTGAAGCTGTGCCGACAGGTGACCATTCGCGACATTACCATATACAGGGGCGGGCATTTTGGCATCATCATGACGGGCTGTGACCTCTCGACCATCGACAATGTGACCATCGACACCAACCGCGACGGCTTCGACATCGACTGCTGCAAGTATATGACCATCACGAACTGTCGCATCAACACGCCCAGCGATGACGCTTTGGTACTCAAGTCGTCGTATGCCTTGAAACGCCCGGTGCTGACGGAGCATATAGCCATCACGGGCTGCAACATCACAGGCTTCAAATGCGGTACGCTGCTCGACGGCACCTACGTGCCCGAACCCGTGGGCTGGGTCTGCGGACGCTTCAAGCTGGGCACAGAGTCGAATGGAGGCTATCGCAACATCTCGCTCACCAACTGCACCTTCATGTACTCTTCGGGACTGGCTTTTGAGGAGGTAGACCAGGGATGCATGGATAATATAGTGGTGTCGAACATCACGATGAGCCACGTTCACCATTATCCTATCTATATTACGACAGGATGCCGCAACCGTGGGCCGAAGGAGGTGACAAGAATGTCATCGGCACGCGACATTCAGATTTCTAATGTCGTTGCCGATGACTGTGATTCGCTCTGTGCCATCATTGTGACAGGCATGAAGGATGAACCCATCCGCAATGTGTGGCTTTCCAATATCCGCCTGTCGTTCAGAGGCGGTGGCCAACGCCAGCTGGCCAGCCGCGATTACCGTGAGCAGGGCACCAACTATCCTGAGCCCAAGTTTGCCGGGCCTACACCGTCCTACGGTCTTTATGCCCGCCATGTAGACGGACTGCACGTAAGCGATGTGACCTTCCGCTACGTGCGGCCCGATTACCGCCCTGCCGTGATGCTCGACGATGTTCAGAATGTGACCATCGACCGTCTCGACGCATCCACTGAGGAGGGCGTGGAACAGGTGATGAGAAAGTAAAACTGGGTTTTACCTCCTCATCATCTTTTTGCCGCCCATGATGACCAGGCCCTTATAGTTGGCATCGACCTTCTGGCCAGACAGGTTGTAAATGCTGTCGGCTTTCTTCCGGGTGTCGGTCGTCAGGGTTTCTACGCCGGTGTTCTCCGTGCAGATGAACTTCACCTTGTCAATGTTGCAGTTGGCTCCGCTGATGGTGAAGCGCAGGATCTGCTCGCCTGCGGCCAGCTCCTTGGCCAGCTTGCCGGTCATGACCTTATAGGTATCCCAACCACCCGTGGGGGTCACGGTGACTTTGCCAATGGCGGTGGTGGTTGAGCCCTTGACAAGGTAGATGAGGAAGCCGCCGTTGGTGTCGGAGCCGTTGGAGCAGGTGGACTCAATGGAGTATTTGCCCGGTTCGGTGACGTTGACGCTGTACTCCGTCCATTCACCGTTGGCAGTGTAGCCAATGGCGGTGCCGCTGCCTGCCTTGACCAGGTCGAGGCCTTCGTTGTCGGTGCGGTAGGTGGCATCGCCTTCATTCTTGGTGTCGGTGTCGTGGAAGCTCAGTCCTTCGCCGCCCTGGTCGAAGTTCTCGGCCTCGATGGTGCCGGGCAGGGCGATGACGCCTTTGTAGGGCATACGGTGGCCGATGACCTTCACGGCACTCTTGGCCAGCTTCGATTCGCGGCCTTCGGCATCGGTGGCAATGGCGGTGAGGGCGTAGGTGCCCTTCACAGTGGGATGCCAGACAAGGGTGTAGGGGGCTTCGGTCATCGTGCCCACGAGCATGTCGTTGGCATAGACGTTCACGTGGTCGATAGTGGTGGTGGGCGACGAGGCTGTAGCGGTGATAACGGTGCTGTCGCCTTCCTCAATCCTGGTAGGCGATGCCTTGACGGTGACGCTCATGTCATCGCCTACCTCCAGACGGGTGAACGAGAGCTTGTCGATGTAGAAGCCGCCTTTGTAGACGAAGAACGTAAGCACCTGGCGGCCTGCCTTGAGCGGGGTGGTGAGCCGGATGTGAAGCTGCTGGTAGAGGGCATTGCTGCCTGTCTTGGGCACGTCGATGAGGTTGGTGACGTAGGTCATGTTGGTTGCAACGTTCTCAAAGATGTAGAAGCTGCCTCCTTCGCTGGCTGCCGACACAACGGCATCGAGGGAATAGAGACCGTCTTCCTGCACGTCGACGGTGTAGTCGAGCCATTCGCCGTCCTTGGTATTGCCGATGGCATAGCCTTCACCGGCCTTGTAGATGTCGACGCCGCCACCGTCGGTGCGATGAGTGCGGACGCCTGCGTTGGCTCCGTCGTCGTGGAACGACACACCCTCCACGCCCTCGTCGAAGTTCTCGGCCTCGATGGTGCCGGGCAGGGTGGGCACGATGCCCTGATAGGGCTGGCGGCGCTTGGTGCCGCTGAGCACGCTGACACGGGAGAGACGTTCGTAGGTGCTGCCGTCGGTAGTGGTGGCCACAGCCTTCAGGGTCTTGGTGCCTGAGGTGCTTGAGCTGTAGCGTGCCACGTAGGGGGCTTCGGTCATCGTGGCTATGAGCTTCGTGCCTTCAAAAAGCTCAATCTTCTCAATGGTCTTCGTGGCCATACGGGCCCGCACGGTGACGTCGATGGTGTCGTTCTTGGCCATCTTGAGCGAGGCGGGCTTCACATAGATGGAAGCCTCCTTCTTCATGCCGGGGAAGGGGCTCTTGGCGCTCTTGGCAGCATTGCTCGCCATGTACTCACGCAGCCAGGTCATAGCGGGGCGGTCTTTGCCGTCCTTGATGATGCCCGAATTGCCATTGGTAGTCCAGGTATGGCCGTAGTTGTAGCCCCACAGGGTGATGCCGGCACAGTAGTCCCTTTCCCACATGTAGGCAATCTGGTCTTTGTAGCATTCCAACTGAATATTGTCGTTGTCGGTGCCCACGTCGTACTCGGTGCTGTAGAACGGCATCTTCAGCGCGGTTTGAAGCTGGTCGCAGACCGAACGGAAATTGGTGAAGCGGTTGCCGTTCATGTCGAGCATATCGTGCGACTGGCAGCCGTAGGCATCAACGGGGGCTCCGGCATCGCGCAGGGTGCGCACCAGGTCGATGTATTCGTTGGTGTTCCACTGGAAGGTGTTGAAGTCGTTGTAGATGAGAATGGCATCCGGCCAGCGTTCGGAAGCCATCTCGAAGGCTTTGATGAGCCAGTCGTAGCCAGTCTTTCCAGCACCGAAGAGCGACTCCTTGATCATCGGGTTGTCCTTCTGGTGGGTGCCCACGGCCTCGTTGACCACATCGATCAGGGGCAGGGTGTTGTATTTCTTCTTCACGGCATCATACCAGCTCACGATGGCTTCATAGCGTTCGTTAGGCGACAGGCTTGGAAGCCATCCGGGGTACTGCGATCCCCACACGAGAGCATGGAACTTGTGGGGGAAGTTGTGGTTCTTGGCATAGTTGAAAGCGTTGTCGCATCCCCAGTTGTAGCGGCCACGGGTGCCTTCGACCGAGCCCCATTTCGACTCGTTTTCGGGAGTGATCTGGTTCCAAAGCGTCCAGAACGGCTCGTTGCCCCAGTCCACGCTGTACTCTGTGGTGATGTTGCCCAGGAACTTGTCGGGGTTCGACGACAACTGCGCCATAGTCTTCATTGGCAGTAGTCCCACTGTCAGCGAAATGGCAATCTTTGCAATGCGGTTTCTCATATTTTCAGTTGTTTTATGATGTTATTATTGTCGGTCATATATATAATAATAGGTGCAAAATTACGACAACTTGTCGGAGCAGACAACTTTCAGCGTTTCTTTTTTTGCATCTGAAACAATTTGAAAAAAGACTGTGCCAAAAAGGAAATGAAAAAAAATTGCAAGGAAAGTGCGTGGAAAGAGAATTATTTGTATCTTTGCAGCATCATGGATACAAAGAAGTACACATTTGATAACGTGGTGCGTGGCCTGCTGGCTGCCGCCATTGTGGTGGGCGTGGTGATGCTGCTCAACAGGCTGAGCAGCGTGCTGCTGCCGTTTTTCGTGGCCTGGCTGCTGGCCTACCTGCTGTTTCCGCTGGTAAGGTTCTTCCAGTACAAGTGTCGTTTGCGCTTCCGCATTGTGGGTGTTCTCTGTGCCCTGCTGGTGGTGGCACTGGTGATGACGGGCTTCTTCCTGCTGGTCATCCCGCCCATGATTGACGAGGGCGTGCTGTTGAAGGACTCGCTGATAGCCTACGTGGAAGGCAGCAGCAAGCTGAGCAGTGTGCCCGGACAGGTGCAGGCCTGGATCAGGGAGCATACCGATGTGGCCCAGTTGAAGGAACTCGTCACCGAGGAGGGCTTCATCAACGGTGTGAAGGAGGCAATGCCCAAGGTCTGGGCGGTGGTGTCGCAGTCTGTCAGCGTGCTGGGCAGTCTGCTCTCGCTGACGATGATTCTGCTCTACACGGTGTTCATCCTGCTTGACTATGAGGACATTACCCAGGGATGGCCCAACCTGCTCCCTGCCCGTTACCGTCCCTTTGCACAGCAGCTGGCTGCCGATGTGGAGGACAGCATGAACCGCTATTTCCGTGGTCAGGGTCTCATAGCCTTCATCGTGGGTGTGCTCTTCTCCATTGGCTTCCTGATTATCGACTTCCCGATGGCTGTTGGTCTGGGCATGTTTATCGGACTGCTCAACATGGTGCCTTATCTTCAGACGCTGGGACTTATCCCTTGCGTCATCCTGGCGCTGGTCAAGACTGTTGAGACGGGACAGAACTTCTGGGTCATCATGCTCATGGTGCTGGCGGTCTTTGCGGTGGTGCAGAGCATACAAGACGGCTTCCTTACTCCGAAAATCATGGGTAAGGTGACGGGCTTGAACGCTGCCATCATCTTGTTGTCGCTCAGCATCTGGGGCTCGCTCTTAGGCATGCTGGGCATGATCATTGCCCTGCCACTGACCACACTGCTGCTGAGCTACTACCAGCGATACCTGGTGAGGAAGTGATGCTATAAAAGCTATAAAACTGAGAGTTGAGAGCTGTGTGCCCTCAACTCTCAGTTGGTTTATTTCGTGCTCAGTATGTTCACGTTCTCTTTCTTGATGTTCTCACAGTGGCTGAACAGACCTTCCTTGTCGGCACTGATGTTGATGTTGCGCAGCGTAATGCCCTTGATGGGACTCTCGGGCAGGCCGTTGAAGTAGAGCGCACGGCTGGCACCTCGGCAGATGATGTTCTCGATGGTGATGTTGCGGAAGACAGGAGTGGTCTCGTCGGGCACAAGGAGGGCCTTGCCCGAACCCTGCTCAATGCCGTCCATCTCGTCGGTCACCGATTTGCCACCGTAGTACATGTCGAAGATCAAGGCGTCTTCAATGATGTTGTACATGGAGATGCCGTTGATGAAGATGTTTTCCACCACGCCGCCACGGCCACGGGTACTTTTGAAGCGGATGCCTACGTCGGTGCCCAGGAACTGACAATCCTTAACCAGGATGTTTCTCACACCACCGCTCATCTCGCTGCCCACGGTGAAGCCACCGTGTCCGGCAAAGACGGTACAGCCGCTCACCACAACGTTCTCACAGGGTCGTCCACGCTTGCGCCCTTCTTCGTCCTTTCCGCTCTTGATGCAGATGCAGTCGTCACCGGCATCGAACGTTGAGTTCACCACCAGGGCATTGCGGCACGACTCCAGGTCGAGTGCGTCACCGTTCTGGGCATAGAAGGGATTGCGGGCCGTCACACCGTCGATGATGAGGTTCTCGCACATCAGCGGATGGATGTTCCAGGCAGGCGAGTTCTGGATGGCGACGTTCTGAATGAGCACGTTACGACAGTTGTTCAGATGAATCAGCACAGGACGAAGACGGATGTGTTCCTCCGAAGGATACCACAAATCCTGCTTCTTTGACATCACACCACCGTCGCGGGTCATCTTGTCCCACTGCTTGTCGGTCACCTTAAAGCGCTTCAGCGGACGCCAGTTCTGGCCGTTGCCGTCAATCACGCCACGACCCGTGATGGCCACGTTGAAGAGGTCGTGACCACTGATGGGCGACTGGCATTTGCGCGTTATCTTACCTTCATAAGTAACTTCGGTAACCGGATAGAGGCTCATGTCGCCCGAAAACAGGATGATGGAACCCTGCTCCAGGTGCAGGTCGATGTTGGAACGGAGCACGATGGGGCCTGTGAACCACACACCACGCGGCACGACCAGGCGACCGCCGCCCTGTTTGCTCAGACTCTCAATGGCTTTCTCGAATGCCTCTGTACACAGTTGGGTACCGTTTCCTACGGCTCCGAAGTCACTTAGGATGGCAAGCCGGTTGGGGAATGACGGTGCTGAGATCTCGGGCATTGAGAACGGCAGGTTCGATGTGTAGATGCTGTACGGGTTGTTGCTGGCAGCCTGTGTTGTCAGGCTTGCGGCAACAAGTCCCAGTGTGATGAAAAATTTGCTTAGTTTCATACGTTTTATAGTTTTATTAGTTCATAGTTCAGAACAGGATAATGCCACCGTTGGGTTGTATAACAATCTCGGTCATGCCTTTCTTGTTGACTTTCAAGTCGCCCTGCACGGTGCTGACGGCTCCGCTTTTCTTGTCAACACGGTCGCAGAGCTGGGTCTTCAGACCGTATGGGGCCACATCAATCGTCAGCCGGAGCGGCTGTTTTGTAGCGTTCAGACCTGCCACCCACCACTGCTGTCCCTGGCGGCGGGCCAGGACAACGTACTTTCCTGGATAGCCGTCGATGAAGCGTGTCTCATCCCAGGTGGTGGGAATGCGCTTGAGGAAATCAAGTTCCACGTCGGGCAGCTCACCGAGATTGTTGGGTTGCATGGCCACACACTGCACAGCTGTCTGATTGGTGAAAGCCGTTGCCATCTCAAACACGTCGGTCGTCTTGCGGGTATGGCGGCTCTTGTTGTCTTTCGACATGTATTTGTTCATGATTACACCGCCCCAGTCCATCGTTCCCACGGCATTGCGGCAGAAGGGATGCATGGTGAGCTCAAAAGGTTCCTGAATGGCCGCATGCTCCGAGAAGTACACGTTCTCGCTGGCGAGCACGGCTTCTGACGACACATAGTTGGGGTACATGCGCTCCCAGCCCCGGGGAATGGTGCAGCCGTGGAACACGCATTGTATGCCGTAGCGGTTGGCATCATAGAGGATTTCCTCGTAGAGCCTCATCGTTTCCTGCTTGTCACCACCGAAGAAATCCACCTTGATGCCTTTCACACCTATGGAGCGCAGCCATTTCATCTCGCGGTCACGTGCAATATTGGTGTCCATGCAGTTGCGTGGGGTCTGCGGTGCGTCGCTCCAGTGACCATTAGAGTTGTACCAGAGCATCAGCGAGACGCCTTTCGACTGGGCATAGCGTGACAGCTCGGCAATCTTCTCGCGCCCGATGTTCTGATCCCACCAGTTGTCGACGAGGCAGTATTCATAGCCCATTGCTGCGGCGAGGTCGATGAACTGCACCTGGTCGGCATAGTTGATGCTGTTGTCCTGCCAGATGAGCCAGCTCCAGGTGTAGCGTCCGCCCTTGTACTGTTCGCTGGCTTCATAGAGGGGCTTCACTACATCGTAGGGAATGGTGGTCTCGACGATGGGCTTCAGCGTCTCGCCCACGGTGATAGTGCGCCACGGTGTCTGTCCGGGCAGCGGAATAGAGGCTGTGGCCGAGCCGAAGCCGTTGTTCTCTCCCTGCTGGGGGAAGGCCACCGTATAGCCGTTCTCGCCATCGAAGTCGCTCAGGTGTGAACCGCAATACAGGCTGGAAACACCTGTCTCTGAGATAAGCACCCAACCACTGTGTCCCGTGGTCTTCGATTCCGTCGCAGGCAGTGCGAACAGACAGGGGAAGGTGTAGCCCTGGCCGAAGCGTGAGCGGTCGGTCATGGGGGCATTGGCCTTGTATTCTTCTTCATAGCTGGGCTTGGTGCGCTCCCATCCCGTCATAGGGTCTATCTGCGGACAGAGGAAGGTCGTGGTTCCGTCGGGCATGCGGAACGAGGTGGTCTCGCGTTCAATGATGGCAGCCTTCGGCTCGTCGCCCTGCTGTCGGGGAATGAGGTAGCGGAAGGCCACGTCGTTGTCCTTTACCACAAACTCCACCTGCATGTTCTGCTGTTTGGCATTCTGGAGGTCTACGAGCAGCGTGGTGGCTTTGAAATGAATGTCCGACTGCTTCACCTGCCGCATCTGGTAACGGCTTTCGGTCTGGCCCTCCTTGGTGGCGGTGATGGCAAGCCCCTGGGTGAAATCTCCGAAATTGGCTTCGAAACCCAGCAGCGACGGCTGCAGGATGGTCTGGCCGTTGAGTTTCACAGAGTAGGTGGCTTTGCCGCCCTCGTCGCTGACGGTCACTGTAAGTTTGCCGTTGGGCGAACTAACGGTTGCCTCTTTTGCCTGGACGGACAGAGCCGCAAGCAGTAGTGTGGAAAGGAATATTTTTTTCATTATTACTAAAATAATTGGTTTCTTATTTCAAATAGTCAGTACGGTCAGGGCCTAAGTAGAACCCGGTTTCGGGCGGTTGGTTGTAGCCCACGTTCTGGTAGGCCACCGAGAGACGATAGGGAATGTCCTGCATGAGACAGTTGATGCGGTACTGTGTTGGGATGGTCGTGACGCAGATGCGCAGTTCGGTCGACTCCCTGTCGCGTACGATGACCTCTTCACGCCAGTCACCCAGTATGTCGGCTGAAAGGCAGGGGTTCGACTTCGTGCCGTTGTTGAACATGCCGTCCAACTTCTGCACTGCATCAACGCCCTTGCTTTCCCAGTTGTATTTCCATACGGTGGAATGGTCGAGCAGTTCGCGCAGCAGGTCGCCGTCCCACCAAATGCCGAAGTTCACAGGCAGTCCCCTTCTTATTTCCCCCGAAGGAGGAATGAAAGGTCTTGAGTCTTCATTTGTCCCTCCTTCGGGGGGATTGAGAAGGGCTCCTGTCATCGTTCTTATGCCGTGGCTGTCGGTACTCCACATCTCCACACCGGGATTGGTGGGGTCTATGTCGGCGGCCATAGCGCGTCCCACGTCGGTTCGGCTTTTAATCTGGAATACGACTTTGCCCGTCCTTGCGTCGCGGAAGTCGCTTCCGTCACGTTTGTTCTCATGGCAGTCCCAGATATACAGGCGGTCGTCCTTGGGGTCGGCTACCAAATGGATGGCATCGCCGTGCCCCATGCCCGTGTTGTAGAGGCCGCTTAGGTCGTGATCCAAGGCCATAGAGCCGTAGGTAATCTCGTCAAGTCCGTCGCCGTCCACATCGGCCACGCGCAGGTTGTGGTTGCCCTGCCCGGCATAGCTGCCATCGCCTGGAGCATTTGTGTCGAACACCTTCCGACTTATCAGCTTCTTTCCGTCCCAGTCCCAGGCAGCAATGACGGTACGCGTGTAGTAGCCTCGGCAGAAGATGGCAGAAGGAACGCTCTTTCCATTGTTTGTGGTGCCCAGGTAGCCAACGGCGGCCAGATAGCGTTCTGAGCGGTTGCCCCGGTTGTCACCCCACTGGCGCACATTGCCGCGCTCAGGGATATAGGGTGCCGTGTACATGACGGCACCAGTAAGGCCATTGAATACGCTGATGAACTCCGGGCCATCGAGGATGCGCCCCGCCTTGTTGCGGTAGTCCACAAGGGAATCGCCAATCACGCGACCTTCGCCGTCACGGGTTCCGTCGGCCGTCTTTACCATTAGCTCGGCTTTGCCGTCACCATCCAGGTCATAGACAATGAAAGGCACGTAGTGGGCACCACTGCGTATGTTGCGCCCCATGTCGATGCGCCAGAGGCGTTCCCCATTCAGGCGGTAGCAGTCAAAAAGAGTAGGGCCGGTATAGCCGTCATGAGCATTGTCATGGGCGTTCGACGGATCCCATTTCACGAATATCTCATATTGTCCGTCGCCGTCCACATCACCCACGCTGCAGTCGTTGGCCGAATAGCCGTAGCGGCGGCCGTCGGGTGTCTCTCCTCCCTCTGGCTTCTCAATGCTCACAGGCAGGTAGCCCGCAGGCGACAGGGGGTTGAAGTCGAAGCTGCCCGCAGTGCTGCCGCCCCGCACCTCGTAGGTGGCTTTGGCTTCAAGCGGATGTTCGTCAACAAAGAACGAGCCGCCGCTGGTCAGTGGCTGGGCGTTCAGCTTTTCTCCGTTACGGTAGATGTCGAAGGGCTCTCCTTTCTGGTCGTCACGCAGAATGCGCCAGCTCACGGCCACTTTGCCGTCATCCTGGCGGATAGCCACTACACCCCGGTTCAGCCGTTCAGTCTGTAGCTGCGAATAGTCGTAGCGGGGCTGCGCAAATGCCGTTGCACAGCAAAGGATGGGAAGGGCAATCAGTAGTTTTTTTGTCATGTAGATTAGTCTTGTTTGGTAACAGTCTGCAAATATACGCAAAATATCTGGAAAATGTATCAGTCGTTCTAAGATTTTTTACTTTCTTTTGCGTATGTCACACAGATTTAGTATTTTTGCACGCAATAATTCATTAAGCTACTTATTAAAAACAACACAATGAGAAGAATCCTGTTGATTACGCTCACGATGGTGTGCTTGCTTGTTCAGGCCCAAGTGAAGTTCGTGCCCGCCATGAAGGTAGGTCAGAAACACGTTTACGACTGTGAGGCCAATGTTTCCGTAGCTGGAAATGGGAAGACCATAAAGTCTGAAGTGGAATATGCTGTAACCGAGGCCACGTCCGATGGTTACATCGTGACCGTAAAGACCACAAAGGACGGCGAAGCTGCCGAGGGCAACCTGCTGGAAGACCTGACACAGATTGTGGAGAACACCATCCTGACCCAGCAGCTGAACCTACAGGTAGACCGTGAAGGCCGTGTGCAGCACCTTATCAACATCGACGAGGTGCGTCAGGCCAGTCTCGATGCCTTGGACAAGGTCTACAGTCGGCTCGTTGAGGAACAACCTGAGGCAGCTCAGATGATCTCGCGCGACGCTATGATCAAGATGGTGGGCGATGCTGCCACTGAGGAAGCTTTCCTCCGCACCCTGACCGCCACTCCCACCAGTCCCTTCTTCCTGACCGGCAGGACACTTGCCACCGGCATGAAGGAAGACTTCGTAAACGCACAGGAGATGAAGATGCAGCGCACCTACACCGTCGATGGGCACAAGGTGTCCTCCACCGCTAAGAGCACCATGACCAGTGAAGACTTGAAGCGTCTCATCCTGAACAAGGTGGAAACGCTCATGCCCCAGCAGGCAGGAATGATACGCGACAACATCGATGCCGTGCTGGCTACGGGCATGCTGAAGATGGAATCGGAGGAAAAGACAGACTGCCAGATGGGCAGCAATGGCTGGGTGGAGACCGTTGCCACTGAAAGCACCATCAACATGATGGGCCAGAAAATCAAAATGACGGGCACCATGAAGCTAAAGCCGTAGGCCCATGAAGGAATTTGTTATTTCCGAGGCCAAGGCCGAGACTGCTGTGCTCGTGGGCCTCATCACCAAGGAGCAGGACGAAGCCAAGACCCAGGAGTATCTTGATGAACTGGAGTTCCTGGCCACTACAGCCGGTGCCCACACCGTGAAGCGGTTCACCCAGAAGGTGGGCGGCCCCAGTCAGACCACTTATGTGGGCAGTGGCAAACTGCTCGAAATCAAGCAATATATTAAAGACTGTCAGGATGCCTACGACGAGTGGCTGGACAATCAGGATGCCTCACTCTTTGCTCAGGGACTGTTAGACGACTCAAAAGCTCCCCAGCCCGTGGGCATGGTCATCTTCGACGATGAACTCTCTGCCAAGCAGATGCGCAACATCGAGAAGGAACTGCAGGTGAAGATACTCGACCGCACCAGCCTCATTCTCGACATCTTTGCCATGCGGGCACAGACCGCCGAGGCCAAGGCGCAGGTGGAATTGGCACAGCACCGCTACATGCTGCCCCGCCTGCAACGCTTGTGGACCCACCTGGAACGACAGGGTGGCGGCTCTGGTGGCGGCGGTGGCAAGGGCACCGTAGGACTGCGTGGCCCTGGTGAGACACAGCTGGAGATGGACCGCCGTATCATCCTGCAACGTATTACGCTATTGAAGCAGCGCCTGCAGGAGATTGACCAGCAGAAGACCACGCAACGCAAGAACCGCGGAAGGCTCATCCGTGTGGCACTCGTAGGCTATACAAACGTGGGTAAGTCTACGCTCATGAACCTGCTGGCCAAGAGTGACGTCTTTGCTGAGAACAAGCTCTTTGCCACACTTGACACCACCGTGCGCAAGGTGACCATCGACAACCTGCCCTTCTTGCTGGCCGACACTGTGGGCTTTATCCGCAAACTTCCCTCGGACCTTGTTGAGTCGTTTAAGTCGACACTCGACGAGGTGCGCGAGGCTGACCTGTTGGTGCATGTGGTCGACATCAGTCATCCCGACTTCGAGGAACAGATCAACGTGGTCGACCAGACACTGGCTGACTTGGGCTGTGCTGAAACACCCCGCATGTTACTCTTCAACAAGATTGATGCCTACCGCTGGACTCCCCAGGACGAAGACGATCTGACACCGCCCACCCGCGAAAATATCTCGCTCGACGAACTCCAGAAAACATGGATGGCCAAGCTCCACGATGATTGTATTTTTATTTCTGCACGTCAGAAGCATAATATTGACAACCTTCGCACGTTACTATATAATAAGGTGCGCGAACTTCATGTGCAGAAGTACCCCTACAACGATTTTCTTTACCCAACAGAGTGACTATGACCAATAACGAAGCCAACTCTACAGGAACGGTCAAAACCACACGGGGCAGCCTGATGATGAAGCTGCTCGGCGTGATGGCGGTTCTTATGCTGGCATGCTGTACAAAGTACTATCGTGCCCCACAGAACGGCATTGAAGTTCACAAGACGTTCACTGACACCTCCGAGGTGCTGTTCACGCTCAGCGAGGGCGAGATTGTCTTCACCAATGCCGAATTGGGCGACTGGGGCTTGGTCTATCGCAATGATGACAAGGAAAAGGTCGGATGGACACGTGTGAGATGGCTGGAACGGGTGGACGACGCAGGGTTGTCAAGACCAAGACACACACTGACCTCAGCGGCAACAAAATCGTGACCAGATACTGGAGCCCCGAAACCTGGAAGAAGACCGCGGTCAGCGGATGGGTAAACGTTTTTGCCCATAACAACCGCTGCATACGCTGCCGCAGGATATTCGACGTGGGCCTCTTCGGCAAGAATGATGGCGACCAGCGAGTGGTAGAGTCTTATGAAGATAGAAAAAAAAGGATATAAATATACACTAAACGAAATACTTTTATGGGAGAATACAGACTACTGAACGAACAGGAAATCAATGTGCTTGAGCAGAACGGCTGCTGGGCCGAGGACTGGAACAGGGTGCTGGTGGCCGAGGACTTCAAACCCTATAACTTCCACCGCGTGGTGCTCTATGGCGACATCCGCCTGGGCTCGTTCCACAAGCAGGTGGAAGTGAGCAAGGACTTTTTCAAGCACTCTGGTATCAACGACGCCACGCTGCGCAACGTCATCGTGGGCAACGACTGCCTCATTGAGAAGGTGGGTAACTTCATCAACAACTACACCATCGGTGACGACTGCTACATCTCGAACATCTCGACCATCGAGACCACCGAGGGAGCCACCTACGGAGCCGGAAGTACTATCTCGGTGCTGAACGAAATGGGTGACGGCAACGTGACGTTGTTCCGCGAACTGAACTCTCAGCTGGCCGCCTTCATGGTGAAGCATAATGGTGACAAGGAACTGACCAGGCGCCTGAAGGCACTTATCGACGACGAAGTTCGTGTGTCGACACCTGATCGCGGCCTTATTGGTAACCGCGTGAAGATTATCAACACCAAGGAAATCACCAACACCGTCATCAAGGGCGACTGCGAGATTAGCGGAGCCGCCCGCCTCTCTGAGTGTACCATTCTCAGCAACGAGGATGCCAGCGTCTACATCGGCACTGGTGTCATCTGTGAGAACTCCATTATCTGCGACGGCTGCTCTATCAACAACTCAGTGAAGATGCAGGACTGCTTTGTGGGCGAAGCCTGCCAGATTACCAACGGATTTACGGCTGAGGCCAGCCTGTTCTTTGCCAACTCCTATATGGCCAACGGCGAGGCCTGCGCCGCCTTCTGCGGTCCGTTCTCGGCCAGTCACCATAAGTCGAGCCTGCTCATCGGCGGACAGTTCTCGTTCTACAATGCCGGTTCGAACACCAACTTCTC
>CAMZBS010000027.1 GCA_947304695.1 uncultured Prevotella sp. | reverse complement strand
AGCGGTCGCACAGCATCGTGAACCAGCACGATGGCATCCTCATGGCCTACATGCTCCCTTGCCGCACAGAGCGCACGATATATGGAATCCTGCCCCGTGTTGCCACCGGGGACAATGTCTACCACTTTACTGATGCCAAAGCGCAGGATGCTTTCCTTGAGAAACGGTATCCACCCGTCAAGGCAAGCCACGATCATGGCATCCACCCGTGAATGATTATTGAAGACCTCCAACGTATGTATCACTACAGGCTTACCATTGATTTCAAGGAACTGCTTGGGGAGCAAGAGGTTGTGCATGCGCACCCCCTTACCTCCGGCAAGTATCAAGGCAATGTTCTTCATTTCAATTCTTTCTTCTATTTCAGTCAAGGAATTCGATGTCTAACTTGTGGCGGTCGCGCTTGTCGCGAGGCGGCAACTGCATATAGTCACCGTAGGCAATGCGGCAGATTTCATCTGGGTCGGCGGGGCCTTCAAACAGATGCCCCTCGAACATGATTTCCTTGTGAGGAACCATAGCCCGACGGGGATTCTGCTCATAGAACCAAGCCCCATAGGAGTGAATATAAAGGTCGTGGTCGCCAAACAGCCGTCCAATGAGTCTGAACAGCGGGAATATGACGTAGTGTAGCAATCGGTAGGCAGCCTCAGCCAACAACGGATAGCGGCCAGCCAGTTTCAGATTGACGTTTACCGACAGTTTTCCAGCCAGTCGTTGCAGCCAGGGAATCATGTCGGCTTCGTAAGGAAATATATCGACGTGTAGTCCGTTGTAGCGTTGTGCATCGTGCATGCGGCGTTCACCGTTATCTAAGTCATACCGACTCGCTGTAGCAGTACCCAAGTCCCTGAGCACTGCCCATTCCTTGTAGTAGTGAGGGTCGGTATCATGATCCTGCAGCACATACTGCGAATGTGGGTGTTGTTTCAGATAGTTGCACAGTCGATGGAAATCCTTGTATTCAACCACGAAGTCCATATCGTCATCCCAGGGAATAAAGCCTCCGTGACGCAATGCACCAAGCACATTGCCGCCATCAATGCGACAGGGCACGCCTATTTGCTTTGCCGTCTGTTGCAGGTAGATAGCCATGTCAAGCAATCTCAACTGGGCACGCCTGAGCACAGACCCGTCTGGGTTGTAGTCCCGGCGCAGGCTCTCTGCTGTCTCACCAGTGTTGAACGTATGGAGTGACGCGCATTTTTGCATCGTTTTAATTGTTTTTTTGTGTGTAATTTTTACCTGAATCGTTAAATTCTGTGCAAATATACAACTTTTTTACCCCCCCACTATAAAATATGTTAAATCCGCAAAATGATTATTCTTTTCCTATACCTTTGCATTCACCTTGGGGTAATATCAGATGGAAACGCTAAAGGAAAAGACGGCACGGGGACTGTTGTGGAGCGGACTCTCTGGAGGAGTTCAGAAGACACTAAACCTTCTGTTCGGAATCATTCTTGCCCGTTTGCTTACTCAGTCTGACTACGGTATGGTGGGCCTGTTGGCCATCTTCTCCGAAGTGGCAGGTGCGCTGCAGGAGGGTGGCTTTGTCAATGCCCTCAACCGTCGTAAGTCTGTCAGCGATGCCGACTACAACTCAGTGTTCTGGTTCTCGGCACTTACCGGTCTTGCGCTCTACAGCCTGTTGTTTGTGTCGGCTCCGCTTATAGCCAGTTTCTATGGAATTGAAGAACTGACCGTGCTGGCCCGCTACGTCTTCTTAGGATTCCTCATCACCAGTCTCGGCATCGCCTCGCGTGCCTACGTATTTCGTAATATGATGGTACGCGAAAGTGCCGTCATTTCGGTGTCGTCACTTATCATCTCCAGCGGTGTCGGTATTGTCTTGGCCGCCAACGGCTTTTCCTACTGGGGCATTGCCACCCAAAGCATCGTCTACAACCTGCTCTCTACTGGTGCCATCATCATTGTAGCCCGCTGGCATCCATCGTTAGATGTAAGTTTCAGACCTGTCAGGGAGATGTTTGGCTTTGGCAGTCGGCTGGTGGTTACACATATTGTGAATATATCAAAGGCCAACTTCTTCCCAATGATTCTGGGAAAAATGTTCACGCCCTACGACGTTGGCAACTTCACGCAGGCCGACAAATGGAGCTTTATGGGGTGGTCAACCATTGCAGGCATGTGCAACAGCGTAGGCCAGCCTGTCTTCGCCCGCGCAGCCGAAGACCGCGCACGCCAGCTTCGCATACTGCGCAAGCTGCTGCGCTTCACTGCATTCCTGACTTTTCCCGCCATGTTCGGTCTGAGCATCGTTTCGCATGAGCTGATCGTCATATTACTCACCGAACGCTGGGCTGAAGCTGCCGCATTGCTCCGCTGGGTGTGCATAGCCGGAGCCTGCCTGCCTATATCTTCAGTATTTATCAATCTGCTTGTCAGCCAGGGACGCTCCGACATATACCTGTGGGGCAGCATTGCCCTCAGCGTGCTGATGCTGCCGAGTATGATTGCCGCAGCATCTTATGGCATCGGTGTCATGACGGTAGTCTATGTTATTGTGCATGTTGTCGAGGCTGCGTTATGGTTCTGGTTCGTTAGGCGCGAAACGGGACTTACTGTGGCAAACATAGCAAGCGATCTTTCACCCTATTTGCTGCTTTCATTGGCCCTAGCTGCTGCAACCACGGTGATTGCCTCGCCGATAGACAGCATCTGTCTGCGCTTAGTCGCAAAGGTCGTTGTCATGTCCGCAGGCTACTGCCTTACCTTATGGGCACTCAGGTCGGAAATATTCTTAGAGTCAGTAAACTACTTATTCAAGAGATGGAAATGAAAACAGTATCAGTCGTAATGGCAACTTACAATGGCGAGAAATTTCTGTCTGAGCAGATTGACTCCATCCTTGCCCAGAGCTATCCCGTCCATGAACTGATTATACAGGATGACTGTTCCACAGACGGCACGACGGATGTTGTCAGGCAATATATGAAGGAACACCCCTTTATCAAACTCTTCGTCAACGAACGGAATGTTGGTTACAACGAGAACTTCCGCCTTGCTGCTTTGCATGCCACCGGCGACTTCGTGGCACTGTCCGACCAGGACGACATCTGGTTTCCGCAGAAACTCGAACGGCAGGTGGCAGCCATTGGCAACGCAGACATCTGCTTCTCAAACACCCTCGACGGTGAGGCTCTCGACAAGCATCCCAAACTCATGGACCACCGCTGTTTCTTTGAGGGCACCATCTTGTGCAATCAGGTGTCGGGGCACACCATGCTCTGTCGCCGTGAATTTGTTCAGAATCCTGACTGCTGGTTAGATGGCAGTATCTTCTATGACAAGAGTTTGACGCTGCATGCACTGATGGGTGGTGGGTTGGTAAAGATCAGCGAGCCACTGAACCTTCACCGCCGCCTGCCCAGTTCAGTCACCCACTACATGCTGACTGCCGTTACGTGGCAGCCCTATGTCTATGGCTGGAGTGCCTACCGTCGCTGGCAGAGTTTTCTGGCCTACCGCCATCTTCACACCTATATTTACAACAAGACCCTTGGCACAAGCTATCAGGTGTCCAACCGTATGTGCCAACTGATGCTTCGCCGCGACCTGCTATCGCTGCTACGCCTCTGCTGGCTATGTATGAAACATCGGGAAAAGATTTATTTCACGAAGCCAACATCGGGAATAATGGGCATGATAAGAGGATTCTTCTACCCCCTGCAGGTGGCATACGAGTGGCAGCGGAGAATGGATTACGACAAACAGACCAAACACAACAATAAAGACAGCTTCAATGAATGAAACGACAGCACAGACAGTATCAGTGGTAATGGCCACCTACAACGGTGAGAAGTTCATCCGTGAACAGATTGATTCCATCCTTGGCCAGACCTACCCTATCCACGAACTGATTATTCAGGACGATGGTTCCACAGACCAAACGGTAGCCATTGCCCGCAAGTATGCAGAGAAGCATCCACAGGTCAAGGTGTTCGTCAACGAGAAAAACATAGGACTGAACCTTAACTTCCAGACGGCTGCCATGCGGGCCACAGGTGATTTCGTGGCCATCAGCGACCAGGACGACGTGTGGTATCCTGAGAAGATTGAGCGTCAGATTGCCGCCATCGGCAACTATGACTTATGTTGTTCGGCAACGATGTTAGGGGAAAGCCCTGAAACAGCCATACTGTCAAACAAACCTTGTAACATTGAGCGGCTGCTATTTTTCAGCTACGTAGGCGGACATTCCATGCTCTGCCGTCGGGAATTCATCAAGAATCCCGACAATTGGCAGTCGTACATGTGGTATGACTGGAGCCTGAGCCTGCACGCATCATTGGCTGGTGGTATCATCAAAATAGACGACCCACTGTTGTGGCATCGCCATCATGCCGGTGAAGTGTCCAGCTTGTTAGTCGAGAAATATAAGTCCATCGGAGAACACTCCAAATATTACGCCTATTTGTGGGGGCTGAAGGAATATCGCCGCTGGCTATCCGACGACAACCGCAGGCGCATATATACCCATCTGGCGGAACTGACTGCTGACGGACGCCATCCCCCAGTCCACCGTATATGCCAGCTGATGCTTCGCGACGACCTGCCGTCGATACTGCGTCTTTGTCGTCTCTGCCAGAAGCACCGCAAAAGGATATACTTTGGGGACAAGTCTGTCAGCGGCATCAAAGGCTGGTTGCGCGGATTCTTCTTCCCGATGATATACTCCTGTACCCTTTCTCCAAACATGTTTTATAAGAAAATGTAAAAATCATGAAGATACTCATTGTAACAAAAGACGACAAGGGTGGCATTGGCCAGTCATGTATTGATTTGATGCACACCCTAAAACTGTTAGGACACGAATGTCACATGTTGGTACTCTACAAGAGCATCAACGATCCCGATGTGGAACGCTACGGATATCTGAGGTGGCGACTGGCAAAAATGCCGTCAGGACTGTTGGCACGCTACGGTTTTACCATTACACAGCGTAACAAGTGTCGTCGCTTAGGCGGTGCCATTCCGACTTCGGTAGTCAACCTGCTACATAGCCGCTGGGTAAAATGGGCCGATGTCATCCACCTACAGCACGTTGCCGACTACATTGACTATCCTTCGTTCTTCAGCAAAATAGGAAGCAAACCTATTGTATGGACCCTGCAAGACGAAAGCTTCTTCTATGGTCTGGCATATTATGAGAGTCATTTGCACCGCAACCATCCGCTGGAGCAATATTATGCAGAACTGAAGCGTAAGGCTTTGTCTCAGGCAAAGAATCAAGGCATCGTCATGCTGTCAGAGTTCTATAGAAACAAATTCAAAGGGCACGAATTGCTCAAGGGGCGAGAAGTAAGAATTATCAGCAACACCGTAGATACTGCAAAATATTATCCCATACCAAAGACTGATGCAAGGCAGCGATTAGGTCTCAGCGAGGACGACACGCTGATAGCTTTTGCTGCCTTTGTAGTGACAGACCCACGCAAGGGGCTGGACAAACTGTCAGAGGCAGTAAGCCGTATCGGCAACCCCCGTATAAAGATTGTTGCCGTGGGCAGCAACAGCCGCCACCAGTCGTGGCCTAACGTCATCGAGATGGGCTTTAAGGATACTGCCGAATCACTCTGTGAGGTATTCTCTGCCTGCGACTTCTTTGCCATGCCGTCCATGCAGGAGGCTTTCGCACTGACGCCCATGCAGGCTATGGCCTGTGGTCTTCCAGTGGTGGCGTTTCCTGTCAGCGGCACCCCAGAACTGATTAACGAGCTCAATGGCGTAGTGTGCAGCGACTTTACCGTAGAAGCTCTGCATGAGGGCATCATGAAACTGATGAGCCGCAGCTATGACCCTACAACCATCCGACAAGACATGATTAATCGTTTTTCACCAACAATAATAGCTCAGAAGTATCTTGAACTTTATGAGAGTCTGCTTTCAGGAAGTATTGTCTGATAGTCTAAACTATTATCGCAGATTCTGGCTGGCGATGCGACTCAGTGGTGTCTGGCCATCGGTGACGCGCTCCAGAATCTGCCAGTCTATGCGGTAGTCAATGTGCTCTTCTACGGCAATACGGTCTTTCGTAAGCCATTTGACTTGATAGGTCTTGTTGCCCATCTTGTATGCCTTCTTGCCGTCATATTCCACTTTGTCAACACCGCCACCGCGTCCTGAAGTAATAAGTACAGCGTTTTTAGGAGATAACACCATGAAACTGTTGAAGTATTTGCTTGTGCGGTATTCTCCATGCAGCTTCGGCAGTGCTTTCTTGACATCACGCAGTTCGTCTACGTAGCCAATGATGCGCCACGTGCCGGACAGCGGATTACGCGGGTCTACTTCGGCCTTACCCGTCAAGGCATCGAAGGCTATGCGGCCAAGCTCAGTGTATTGTCCCGACTCATATTTCTCGATACACCAGTCGTTATTGGGGAAATACAAATGGTTGGGGTACTGGCTCCACCACTTCATGGAGAAGTGCTCGGCATTGCTGTCATAGATGAGCGTGCTTTTGTCGTTCACGTCCTTCGGCTGGTCGCCAGTATAATTGAAAACCCTGTGGTCGTTGTTGCCGATGCTGAAAAAGGCATTCTGAAATGAAACCATCAGCGTGACGCTGTCAGTGCATACCTTGTATTGCTCATAGGGGGCTTTCACCTCGCCCACTTTTCCCGTAAGCGTCATCATCTTGTAGATGCCGCGTGGGTTTTCCGTCTGCGCTGTTGCTGCCATTGCCAGAGAGACCAGCAGCAATGTAATAATTGATTTCTTCATTGTTTAAAAATGACGATGTTCAGTTCAGCATTTGTGTTCTTTATACGGGACTTGGACTACATGCCTAAGTGCTTATCCCGCATTTTGCAGGGGAGCCAGAAGGAGGCTACGGTCTTACGTTCATATTCCGTATCAATATAGAACTCGCCGCCAAGCATTTCCACGATGGCCTTACAGATAGAGAGCCCGAAGATTGAAGACTCGTTGACATGCTTCAAGGCATCTTCCTTCTGGAGGAACGAGTAGATGTCGGCACCAATCAGTTCGGCCTTGCCGTTGCCCGAATGGGTGATATTGACCTTGAGGCCCTTGCGCTCATAGCCATACTGAATGACAATGTTGCCCTGCGAGGTGTGCCTTGAAGCGTGTGTCAGCAGATGCATCATGAGCTGGTGCATGAGGTTCGTGTCAAGCATGGCCTTGCAATGTGGCGAGAGGTCGGTCCTGACGTGTACTGAAACATCGGGTTTGACAATAACCAAAGCCTCACGACGATAAGATGCCATGAGTTCGGTGAGGTTGACCTCGATGAAAGTGAAGCTGGGCGTGATGCCTTCGAATTTAGACATTTCGAAAAGCTGTTCGACAAAACCGATTAACTCCTGGCTGTCGATTTTGATATTGTTGGCCATCTCCTT
The DNA here is from genome assembly GCA_947304695.1 of uncultured Prevotella sp. The sequence continues at coordinate 17,072 of CAMZBS010000027.1, read as the reverse complement.
TACCACAGCAGGCTGCATGGCTTTATCATTTTCGTCCAGGATCATGTTGCTGTAGCCCAAGATGGCATTCAACGGCGTGCGCAATGTGTGGCTGACGTTGTCAATAAAGGCCGACTTCAACTGCTCGCTTTTCTGAGCGCGTTTCACGGCTCTACGCAGCAGCTTTACATAGTGTCGGCGTACACTAAATAAAATTAACAGAAAACCAACAACCAGCACAATTGCGATTAACAACACCATATTCATTTTGATACTATTTAATATTGTTTGAATGATCTACAAGCCATAGAACTGTTCTATTTTGCATAAGGTACGGCTTTTTTCCGAAATAGCCAAATTATTTGTACATTATTGTACGAATCTGAACATATAATCACAAAAACCAGCCTAATGCTACTGTACTGCACGGATGCAGCGACCACTGAAACGATTGCTGGAAAGGTTGCCGTAATAGACTTTCTTGTCAGAGAAATCGAATTCCAGACACCAGGCTTTATTGGGATTGGCCATGTAGAGAGTCGATGTCCAGTAAATGCCATTGATGCCACGGAAGTAGACTTCCGAATAGCAGCGGATGCCAGTGATAGGCAGGAAGATGGAATTGCCTGTCTTCTTACCAGTGACCTTATAGCCGTTGACACCTTCTTTCGTAGTCCACTCCCATGTGCATTTTGTCGGGTCTACCAATTCATCGAACTCGTCGGCAGTGGGCATGCGCCATTCACCGCCCCAATTGGTGTTGGCAGCATCGTCCGAGAGAACCAGCTGTGCCCTCTTGTCGGTGGGTGAATACTTGGTCAGGAACTGGGAGTCTCCTTTGCTCCAGATATAGGTGTTCCACGAGTAGTATTCCTTCGGCTTGGTCTCACCCCAGGCGAAATACGTGCCAAAGCCAGTATCCTTCTTTGCACCCACATTCATGTTAGCCCACTTCACACTAAGTCCTAAATCAACGGCCACTACTCCGTCGGGAGTTTTTGCTTCGTTCTCCGTTCCATTAACCTTAGCATTACCAACCGTCCCAAAGAACATGATGGACAGCGTCATTAGAAAAAACTTCTTCATATCTTTTTTGTTTTTGCAGGCAAAGTAACAAAAAAAATCTGAAATAAACGACAGATTCATCAGAATAATAGCATTTTTCTAAGTGATTCATGACCTAACAGCCCAAAACGTGGTGCCCCAGGTACTTTGTATTCAGGCTGTATACAACTTGTATTCAAGGCAAATACAAAGTGTATACAGCCTGAATACAATCAATAGTACGCCTCATCATTGTTTTTTGTGCATCAGCGTATTTATCTGTCAAAGCATTTGGCTGATTGGCAGATGTTTTGTACTTTTGCACAAGCTATAACCAAAATTGTAAGGAAAATGAAGAAAAACCATGTTCTCTCAGTGGCCCTGACGACCCTGATGATGTTGGTACTCGCTACCGCATGCAACAAGAAAGAAGACACATCGTTCCAGACAGAGACCATTACGCTGACGGACTCTACCCGCTACGTGAGCAACCTTACCATCGAGGTGCAGTTGCCCGTAGCCAACAGTGACGTGGCGCAAGCCATCCGCCAGCAGTTGGTGGCTACGATGGGGGAGCGTCTCACCCATGTGGCTTCGCCCGAAGGCGAACAGTTCTTCCCGCTCTTCAGCGGCGATGCCGACGACAGCAAGGCGATGGCAGACTACTACTTCAAAAGGACGATGGCACTGCTCGACAGCCTGTCGAAAAGCGATGCCGACGAAAGGGAGGCGTACATACGCGAAGCCGAGGAGCTGAGCGAGGAAGAGAAAGCCGAACGCATTGCCGAGATACCGCAGTGGGAGTATGAGTACAGCCTGAAGTTGATTGCCGACACCACCAACTACCTGGTGTTCCAGTCGCAGGACTACATCTATCTGGGCGGTGCCCACGGCGGTGTGTCGGGCGACGGTTGCCTCACCTTCGACAAGGAAACGGGCAAGCTGGTGGAGCACATGCTTGACTCTACCTGCACAGAAGCCCTGCAGCCCCTGCTCATTGAGGGTCTGCTGAGCTATTTTTCAGACAATGAGATGACGATGAGTGAGGAAGACCTCTTTGATGTGTTGCAAATAGAGGGCCGCCAGATTCCGCTGCCCGTCCTGCAGCCCTTTCCCACGAAAGAAGGAATGGTGTTCACCTATCAGCAGTACGAGATTGCCAGCTATGCTGCCGGCATGCCCTCGTTCACGCTGCCTTACGACCGCCTTCAGCCCTACCTCACTCCTGAGGCCCTGAAGGTTTGCCGCCTCTATCTGCCACAATAACAGACCGTCGGGCCTTGATGGCGGCCAGCCGATGGCGCACGTCCTGACGGGCCCTATAGATCTGAAAGCGGTAGACGGCACAGGCCAGCAGGAAATAGACCAGCACGTGAAGCCACAGGATGTGATACTCAAAGGCTACGTCGGAGAGTGTGGCTCCCATGGTGTTGAGCCGTATATAGGCCCGAACGCCAAAGGTGCTGGGGAAGAGCCAGCTGACTCCCTGCCACATACCAGGGATGCTGGCCTGTGGCCAGCTCACACCAGTCATGAACAGCAGTGGAACGGAGATGAACACCATGAGCAACATGACGTTCTCACGGTATTTCACCATACAAGAGACGACCATTCCGAAGAAGATGCAGGCCAACGTATAGGGCAGCATCAGGGCAAAGAGCGTAGTCCATGTGGCCAACTGGGGGAAATGGAACAGTCGCGGCACGGCGCACGTCAGCCAAGCACCCATGACAGCGTAGATCATCAGATAGCACAACGCCTTGCCCCACACAATGGGCAGGGTATGGTGGTAGTGACGGTTCACGGGGATAAGTTGCCCGTAGCGATTCCGCTCACGGGCGGTTCCTGCCGAAAGTCCTATGCCCAGCGCCAGCGTCTGTTGCAGGATGAGCATCAGCACAGCGGGCAACACCGACGAGCCGTAGCCGCCGGAGGGGTTGAACAGAGCCACTTCCTCATAGTCGAGCGGACGGGCCGAGATGGCTGCATCGCGGGCTGTATAGTGGCCGCCCAGCTTTGATGTAATCTCCGAACCCATCTGCATGGACACCACCTGGGCCGTCTGGAACACGGCCTTGTAGGCCAGCATGAGACTCATGTCGCAATAGACGCTGATGGTGGCAGGCTCCATGCGGCAGATGTTGGTCTCAAAGTCGCTCGGAATGAAATAAATGCCCTTCACCACCTGTCGGGAAACAAGCGAACGAGCCTCATCAAGATCCTGGGCATAAGAGAGTATGCGGACATCGGGCGAGGCGTCGCAACGCTGAATGAACTTTCGCGACAGGCTGCTGTGGCTGTCGTCGACCACGCAGACAGGAACTTCACGCACCGTCTCGTTATTGTATATCCAGGAATAAAGGAGCGGATAGGCCAGCGGCACGAGAATGAAGAAGATGAGTACTCCTTCATCTCTGAACACCTGCTTCAGTTCTTCTCTCCAGATATAGCAAGCATCGGAAAGGACTTCGTATGCGTTACGGAATATAGACATAGGTAAGCATTGCATTCTTTATCTTCCCCATGACAAACCACGGCAGCAGCGTGAAAGCCACGAGTGCGGCAAAATGGAACCAGGCTTCAACAAGGGGATAGCCGTTGAACACACAGATTTGATAAATCATGAAGTAATGGCGCAGGGGGAACAGCCAGGAAAGTGACTGCAACGGGCCGTCCATGCCCATGACCGGAAAGGCCGAGCCTGCCATAGAGAGACTGAGCACAGCCCACAGCGAACAGACACTCATCGACATGCGCAACGAGGGCATCAAGCCAAAGGCGAAGATGCCGAACCCTTGAGCAGCCAGCACCTGGACGAGTGCCAGCAGGAGCAGCATCCACGGACTGCCCAGATGGGGGAAGCCCAGATGGAAGAATACGTACCACTGATAGATGAACACCACGGCCAGCCAGATAAGCGTCTGCGGCAGGAACTTGCCTAAGAGTGCCTTCAGGATGCTGCCTCCGGCCATCTCGACCCATTGCTTCGAAGTACCGAACTTCATCTCGTTGCCAAGCGAATAGGCAGAGATGAGAAAGATGAAAAGCATGTAGAGCCCCGGCACGAAGGCGGTGGTGAGATAAGAGTTATAGCTGCCCCAGGGATTCGCAATCTGGTGCAGGTCAATGCGGATGGGCTGTAGCAGCGTCTCAATCTGTTTATTGGTGGCTCCTTTGGCCTGCAAAGTAGCCTGTCCTACGGCGGCAGAACCCAGGGTGGAGATGGTTTTCAGGTCTTTCATCACCAGAGAGCCTGCCGTAAGCGAAGTATAGGTGTAATAGAACGACATCTTAGGCTGACGGCTGGCCAGCAGGTCATCGGTAGTGTTCTTGGGGAAATAAATGAATCCGTAGATCTCATTCCGCTGCATGGCATGACGTGCCTCACCCAAAGTAGGATAATGGGCTACCACACGGGTTGACTGCAAGGCATCGAGACGGCGCGTCAGGGCCCGTGTGGTCGAGGTATTGTCCTGGTCTACCACGGCTATGGGCAGATTCACGGGCAGGCCATCGTCCATCAGCGAAGTGAAGAAAAACATCACCAGCAGCGGAAAGACAACCATGCTGAAGCGGTAGATGTGATTCCTTCTGAGAATCAGCAGTTCCCGCAGGACGATGCCAAAGAATGAGTTCTCGCTACTCATTGAAGGTCTCTATTTTACAATGAGCGACATGCCCGGACGCAGACCCTCAAACTTCTCAATGGGACGGGCCTTCACCTCAAAAGTCTTCAGGTCATACTGGCCATTGGCCTTCGTGGCTTTCCACACGGCATACGAACCCTGATCCTTCATGTGGTAGACTTTCATCTTCATTTCCTTATTGAAGGCCGGTACAAAAGCGGTCAGTTCGGTTCCCACCTGCATGCCATTCAACTGGTCTTCACGCACATTGAAGGTGCCCCACAGGTCCTGCATCATCGAAATGGTCATGATGGGGCTGCCCGTTCCCACAAGCTCGCCCACCTTGGGATAGATGCTGCTCACCTCGCCGTCCATCTGTGCCAGCTGCACGGTTTCACTGATATAGCTCCGAACTTCCTGCACGGCACCCTTGGCACGGTTTACCTGAGCCTGAGCTGCCAGTTTCTCTTCCTGGCGAGCTCCGTTCACAGCCATGTCGTACTGGCTCTTGGCAGCAGCATAGGTGGCCTCCATTGCCTTGTAGTTGGCGAAAGCCTCATCGCGTTTCTGGGCACTCATCACGCCCTCGTCGAAGAGTCGCTGCACGCGGTTATACGATTTCTCAGCTATCTCAAGACCAGCCTTGGCCTTCTGTAAAAGTTGGAAGGCACCTTGTATCTGCTCCTTGCGGGCACCATTGCGGGCCATCTGCTCAAGGGCAGAAGCACCATCCTCCGCTCCCTGGGCCTGTGCCATCTTTGCACGCACCTCGGGTGCATCGAGAATGGCCAGTGTGTCGCCCGCCTTCACATAGTCGCCTTCCTTCACACGGATTTCAAGGATGCGGCCCGGCACCTTGCTCGACACACGATATTCACTCACTTCGACCTGACCCTGAATCAGTTCAGGATCACGGCCTAATGTGAAGAAGCCAATGACGGCCACAATGATCACCACTACTAAAAAACCAAGAATGGCCAACAGGATGTTGTTATGCTGTACTTTTGCCTGGTTCATAATATATTCTGTTTTGCGTTTATTTTCTATCGTTGTCTGTTCAAACTCCCACTACCATCGCTTAGGGAGCCAGCACACCCAGTGCTTTCTGTAGGTCAACCTGACTGAGCCGCACGTCAATCTCGGCATCAATCTTCTGCGACTGTGCCTGCAACCATGCCGTCTGGGCCTCCATCACAACAGTAGGCGAGATAACACCCTCCTGGAAACCGAGATTGGCCGTGCGCAGATTCTCGTCGGCCCGTTTGATGCCTGCCTCGGCCATAGTCAGGCGCTTGTGGGCCTCATCGACCTTGAACGTCGACTGGTTCACCTGCAGCTCAATCTTCTCACGGGCCTCATCACGTTCCAGCGAAACAATGGCAGTGGCACCTTTTGACGCGCGTACCTTATACATTACGTCACCCCAGTTCCAAATGGGAACACGCACCAACACGCCCACATTCCAGAAACCGTGGAACTTCTTCTCAAAGCCGTTCACCAAACTGGGATTGCTCACGGCATAGCCACCCATCAAGGCCACCTGCGGCAAGGCACCGGCCTTCATGATGCGTGTGGCCTGACGGCTCATCTCCACACCAGTGTCAAGCATCTTCAGTTCAGGACGAGCCTCGAAACTAGACCCTCTCCAAGGGGAGAAGCCAGAGGTGAGGTTCTCTTCGTCGGCCAATGTAATATCTTCCTTGATGGGCAGTCCCATCATCTGACAAAGCAGCATTTTGGAGAGTGCCAGTCCGTCGTTGACCTTCTGCACGGCCATCTCGGCCTCACTCACCTTCACACTCACGCTCAGGCCTTCGCTCCGAGTGGCCACGCCCTCCTCAATCATCTTCTGCACGTCGCCGTCCAGTTTCTTCACCAGATTCAGGTAACTCTCGGCCAACCGCTTCTTATGGTTCAACGAAACCACCTGCCAATATGCCTGATCGGTGGCATAGAGAACCGTCTGTCGGCTGGCTTCGGTAGAGTTGGCAGCCATCTGCTCTCCCAAGTCAGCCAGTTTGTTCATGGCCACAATAGCACCGCCCATAAACACGGGCTGCGTAACAACCACCGCGCCAGCCCATAAGTTACGTGTATCCGTATGAAAGGCATCCACAATCTTCTGACCTTCGCTGTTCAGCAGACCGGCCACACCAGTGCCAAGCTGCTGGAACGTACCGGCAGGTATGCCCAATGTGGAAAGTATGCCAGACAACTGCGACAGACTGGGAGCCACATTGGCCATGGAACCCTGAATGGCTGTTACAGTGTTGGTGCCTAAGTTCTGGAGGCTCGATTTCTGGTCATCACTCAGAAGGGATATTTCCTCGCTGGTGTACTGGTAAGTACCAAGGGCTGACACATGAGGCAGGTACTTCGTACGTGCCGACTTCCTGACATTGGAAGCCACCTCTTGTTTCAGCTTGGAAACGCCCAATTGCTTGTTGTTGCGCAATGCCAGTGCCCTGCAACTGTCAAGGCTCAGCACCCGCTGAGCACCTACGGGCAAGGAAGCACTAACAAGCAAAAGTATTCCTAAGACTCTGTTCATCTTACTTTTTTATTTGACGCTAAAGGTTCTCGAACCAATCATATTGCCATCTACGAAAATGCTCACACGGTAGTCACCGCCATCCAGGAACTCATTGACATTCCAGAACGTCGTGACCTGTGTTTCCTCACCTGTATATTCAATGGATTTACGCATGGAATACTCCAGCTGTCGGTTCTCGTAGGCAAAGGTTCCACCACCGTTCAGCACTGTGCCGTTAGGAGTCTGAATGCGTACATAGACGGTACGTGTGCCATTGGTTGCCGTCACGTTGCGGGCAATGTTGAAACTCACCTGAATCTGCTTGCAGTCCTTCATCTTCTTGGCTGCCTTGTTACGCTTGTTCAGTGGTGTCATCACAATGTTCGTGGCATCCAATTGGGCAGCAATGGCTACCTTCTCGCTGAGCGAAGCCTTTTCCGTTTGCAGAACCTGCGCCGTACGGTTGGTCTCCTCCAGTTCGCTTCTGATCTGTGAATTCTCGTCGCGCAATGCCAGATTCACCTGGTTCAGCGAATCCACCTGTCGGATATAGCTTCTCAGCACTTCGCGCACCGTTGCCAGTTCCTTCTTCAGTCGGGCTATCTCCCTGGCATCGGATGCCTTCACCTGCTTCAGTTCTTCCAACAACTGAGTGAGCTGGGCTACAATAGAGTCGTTGTTAATCTGAGTCATCATTTCGCTATACTGCAAGGTGAAGCGCTCATATTCGTTTTCCATTTCCTGCTTGTCAAGCTCGGCCAGTTCCTGCATTTCCTGATTCACCTGTCGCTGTTCCTGCAATCCCATAAACAACCAAACGGCAATTCCTGCCAAAGCCAGTATAGCTAATACTGCCAATCCAATAAGAACTTTTTTCATTATCTAATTTTTGTAAAAAGTGCGTGCAAATTTAGCTATTTCACACGAAATAGCCAAGAAAAGTGCTTTTTATTTATGATTATTTGGCTGTAATGTATTTTTTTCATATCTTTGCGACGAAGAACCGTCAAAAGCAAGCTTTCAGCCTATGTCGATAAGCCATTTTCTGCACAGCACCTTCCATCTTTATTATGATGGATTCCGAAACATGACGCTGGGGCGCACGCTCTGGGCCGTCATCCTTATCAAACTCTTTATCATCTTTGCCGTACTGAAAGTGTTTTTCTTCCCCAACTTCATCAGCCAACATGCCGAAGAGGGGGACGAGGCTGATTTTGTTGCCACGGAACTTCTGAACCGCTAATCACGATACTATACCAATAATCCTAAAACTATATGCAAAACCTATTTCTAAACATCGATTCAGGGACCATTGACTGGTCGCGCGCTCAATTTGCCCTCACAGCTATCTACCACTGGCTGTTCGTGCCGCTCACACTGGGTCTGGCCGTTATCATGGGCATTGCTGAAACGTGCTATTACCGCACGAAGAAGCGTTTTTGGAAAGATGTGGCCATGTTCTGGCAGAAGCTCTTCGGAGTGAACTTTGCCATGGGTGTGGCCACGGGTATCATCCTTGAGTTCGAGTTCGGCACCAACTGGTCGAACTACTCATGGTTCGTGGGCGACATCTTTGGCGCGCCATTAGCCGTAGAAGGCATCCTGGCCTTCTTCATGGAGAGCACTTTCGTAGCCGTGATGTACTTCGGATGGAAAAAGGTGTCGCCGGGCTTCCACCTGGCTTCCACCTGGTTCACCGGTCTTGGTGCCACCATCTCCGCCTGGTGGATTCTGGTGGCCAACGCCTGGATGCAATATCCCGTGGGCTGCGAGTTCAATCCCGATACCATGCGTCACGAGATGGTGTCGTTCCTGCAGGTGGCCCTGTCACCCTTCGCCGTCGACAAATTCTTCCATACGGTCATCTCGTCGTGGATCATCGGTGCCATCTTCGTGGTGGCTGTCAGCTGCTGGTATCTCTGGAAGAAACGCGAGCAGAAACTGGCCGTGGAGAGCATCAGGATTGCAGCCATAGTAGGACTGATTGCTGCTGTGGGTGCTGCCGCAACCGGTCACAAGAGTGCGCAGAGCGTAGGCGAAGTGCAGCCCATGAAACTGGCTGCCATGGAGGCATTATATAATGGTGGAACCGATCAGGGGCTCACAGCCATCGCATGGGTGAATCCCTTCTGTCAGCCCGACTATGAGAACGAGGCCGAGGCTCCGCTGAAGATGGAGATGCCCTACGCCCTTTCGTTCATGGCCACCAACGACATCCATGGCTATGTGCCAGGCATCAACGACATTCTGAACGGCTACACAAAGCCCGACGGCACGCAGGAACCTTCAGTGGAAGAGAAAATGGAACGCGGTCGTATGGCCATCGCCACCCTGGCCGCCTATCGTAAGGCCAAAGCGGAAGGTGCCGATGAAGCAACGCTCAACGCCCAGCTTTCTACGCTCAGCTCAAACATGCCCTACTTCGGCTACGGCTACATCCGCGACAAAAGTGAGGTGGTGCCCTATGTACCCGTGAACTTCTGGGCATTCCGCATCATGGTGGGGCTGGGCTGCATCTTCATTCTCTACTTTGCCGTCCTGGCCATCATGGCCTTCCAGATTCCGGCCCTCTCAACAATTACCCGTAGACTGTTGGCCGCCTTCTGCCTCATACCTGAAACGGAAGTTGACTCCAACGATCTCACCCGTTTGCCGGCCTGGCACTACTGGGTGCCCATCGTGTTGCTGCCCTTAGCCTACATTGCCTCAGAGAGTGGTTGGCTGGTGGCTGAGTTCGGTCGACAGCCGTGGACCATTCAGGACATGTTGCCCACCTGGGCCGCCGTAAGCGACCTGCAGTCTGTCAGTGTGATGATTACGTTCATCCTGTTCCTCATTCTCTTCACCACGATGCTGGCTGTGGAAATCAACATTCTGCTTAAACAAATAAAAAAGGGTCCACAGTGATTTGATAAATAGTAAATTGTAAATCGTCAAATTGTAAATGAACATGACCTACGAATTCTTACAGCACTACTGGTGCTTCATTGTATCGCTGCTGGGTGCAATATTAGTGTTCCTGCTCTTCGTGCAGGGTGCCAACTCCGTGGCACGCTCACTGGGACAGACCGACGAGGGCACACGCCTCGTCTATAACTCCACGGGCCGCAAGTGGGAGTTCACGTTTACCACGCTCGTCACCTTCGGCGGAGCCTTCTTCGCTTCGTTCCCATTGTTCTACTCTACCAGCTTCGGCGGAGCCTATTGGCTGTGGATGATCATCCTCTTCACCTTCGTACTACAGGCCGTGAGCTATGAGTTCCAGAACAAGATCGGCAATTTCCTCGGCCCGCGAACGTTCCAATTCTTCCTCACCCTCAACGGCATCCTGGGGCCACTGCTCCTGGGTGGAGCCGTCGCTACGTTTTACGAAGGGTCGAACTTCGTTGTAGAGAAGGGGAATCTGATCAACTCACAACTCCCAACGCTCGACTCCCATTTTGATATCACACCAGTCATCAGCCACTGGGCGAACGCCTCCCATGGCCTCGATGCCCTGCTCAACCCTTGGGTACTGGTATTGGGATTTGCCGTGGTGTTCCTGGCCCGCACACTGGGTATCCTCTACGTCATGAACAATGTCGACGATGAGGACATCCGCTCGCGTGGCAGCAAACACCTCATCGGAGCCGCAGTCCCATTCCTCATCCTCTTTGTGGCCTATGTGGTTCACCTGCTTCTGAAGGATGGCTTTGCTGTCAGCCCCGACGGCACCATCTACATGGAGCCTTACAAGTACCTGCACAACTTCCTCGACATGTGGTACCTGCTCATTCTGTTCCTCATCGGTGTAGTGCTGGTATTGCTGGGCATTGCCACAGAGGTATTGCGCGGAAGCAAATCCTCCAATCTTCAGTCTTCACTTTTGACTGTCAATGGCATCTGGCCTGCAGGCATCGGAACGGTACTCACCGTACTGGCACTGCTGCTCACATCGGCATGGAACGGTACAGCCTACTATCCTTCTACAGCCGACCTGCAGTCGTCGCTCACCATCCAGAACTCCTGCAGCAGCGAGTTCACCCTGCGAACCATGTTCTACGTGTCGTTCCTCGTCCCCTTCGTCTTGGCTTACATTGTGTACTGCTGGCGGAAGATTGACGCAAAGAAGATTACAAAAGAAGAAATCAGAAACGACCACGCCTACTGATTCCTTCATGATACTCTTAATCAAAAAAATCCGAACCACACATTTGGCGGTTCGGATTTTTTTGAATAACTTTGCGCGGTCAAAGACAACTAAACAGGAATCAACAAACGAAGAAGATTGCAATGAAAAGACTCCTTACCATGCTTCTGATGCTGGGCTACCTGCTTTCGGCCAGTGCCCAAAGTGCCGACAAACTCTATGCCGACGGAAAAAAGCTCTATGACGAGAAGAACTACACAGCCGCTTTCCCCAAACTGAAGGCTGCTGCCGAGAAAGGCCACAAGAAGGCACAGTATCGGCTGGGGCGCTGCTATGACAAGGGCAACGGCATCCCCGAAGACGACCAGCAGGCCTTCATCTGGTATGAGAAGTCGGCTGCACAGGGTTATGCTAAAGCTCAGTACCAATTGGGCAAGTGCTATAAGGACGGCGAAGGAGTGGCTAAAGACAGGAAAAAGGCGGTAGAACTCTTTGCCAAGGCAGCCAAACAGGAGAATGCCGATGGCCAGTATGCTTTGGGCAAGGCTTACTTCAAGGGCAAAGGCATTGCTGCCGACAAGGCGCAGGCCAAGAAGTGGCTTCAACGTGCCGTGAGCAACGAGAAGGGCGGCGAGGAGATTTTGGCCGACCTTCGTAAGGATGCTGCCGCAGGCGAAGAAGATGCTAAGGCCATGCTGGCACTCATCGGCAAGAAATAGTCAGCCTCACGCGCGCGTAATATTAAACAAGGTGAAATGATTGTTTGCATAGCAGAGAAGCCCAGCGTGGCCAAGGACATTGCCCGCATTTTGGGAGCCAACAGCAGCCACGACGGCTATATGGAGGGTAACGGCTATCAGGTGACGTGGACTTTCGGTCACCTTTGTGAGCTGAAGATGCCCGAAGACTATACCCCCATGTGGCGGTCGTGGAGCCTTTCTTCATTGCCCATGATACCGCCACGCTTCGGCATCCGATTAAAGGAAGACCAGGGCATCAAGAAACAGTTTGCCACCATTGAACGCCTCATGCAGGCAGCCGACGGCATCATCAACTGCGGTGACGCCGGGCAGGAAGGTGAACTCATTCAGCGCTGGGTGATGCAGAAGGCACAGGCTCACTGTCCCGTGAAACGACTATGGATCTCGTCGATGACCGACGAGGCCATCCGTGAGGGCTTTGCCAACCTGAAAGACCAGTCCGACTACCAGTCGCTTTACCTCGCCGGACTGTCACGCGCCGTAGGCGACTGGCTCTTAGGCATCAACGCCACCCGTCTCTACACCATCAAATACGGTCAGAACCATCAGATACTGTCCATTGGACGGGTGCAGACCCCCACACTGGCACTCATTGTGAACCGCCAGAAAGAGATTGACAACTTCAAGCCCGAACCTTACTGGGTGCTGGCCACGGTCTATCGCGATACCACCTTCACAGCCACTTCGGGCAAGTTCACCTCAAAGGAGGAAGGCGAGAAAACCTTTGCCACTATCGAGGGCAAGCCCTTCACCATCACCGACGTACAGAAAAAAAACGGCAAGGAAACACCACCTTCGCTCTATGACCTGACCTCACTACAGGTAGACTGCAACAAGAAATTCGGCATGAGTGCCGAGATGACGCTGAACATCATCCAGCAGCTCTACGAACAGAAACTGACCACCTACCCGCGTGTGGACACGACCTTCCTTTCCGATTGTTCCAGACCCGCTTTGCAGGCCAGGCACCCTACGCCGAACTGGTTAAGCCACTGGGCGGCAAACCATTGCCTAAGTCAAAGAAGGTGTTTGACTTGTCGAAAGTGACCGACCACCACGCCATCATCCCTACAGGTGTAGCGCCACAGGGGCTGTCCGACATGCAACGTCATGTCTACGACCTGGTAGCCCGCCGTTTCATTGCCGCCTTCTATCCCGACTGCAAGTTTGCCCAAACCACGGTGCTGGGAGCCGTTCTGTGCACTGAGACAGTACCTCAGCCTACGGGACAGGGTGACGTGGAGTTCAAGGTGACGGGCAAGACCATCCTTGACCCGGGTTGGCGCACCGTCTATGCCAAAGAACCGCAAGCTACCGATGACGACGAAAAGAAGCCCGACGATGAAGAGCGCACGCTGCCCGACTTCCAGAAAGGCGAGAGCGGCCCCCATACGCCCACGCTCAGCGAGAAATGGACAACACCACCTAAGTTCTACACCGAAGCCACCCTACTGCGGACCATGGAAACAGCTGGTAAATTCGTGGAAGACGAGACCCTGCGCGCCGCCCTGAAAGAGAACGGTATCGGACGTCCTTCCACTCGTGCTGCCATCATCGAGACACTCTTCAAACGCCATTATATCAGGAAGGAACGCAAAAACCTGGTAGCCACACCCACAGGCATCGAACTCATCGACCTCATCCATGAGGAACTCCTGAAGAGTGCCGAGCTCACTGGCATCTGGGAGAAGAAGTTGCGCGACATTGAGCACCACCAGTACGATGCCAGCCAGTTTGTCGACGAACTGAAACAGCAGATTAACGACATTGTACACCAGGTCATTGCCGACCAAACCAACCGTCACGTCACCGCCGCCCCCGTTGAAGCTCCCAAGACAGAAAAAGCCACTGCCGACAAATCTGCCAAGCGAAAGGCCACAAGGAAGAAGAAGGTTGGCGACGGCGAAGTAAAGGAAGGCGACCCCTGTCCCGTCTGCGGAAAGGGTCATATCATCAAAGGCAAGACGGCCTACGGCTGTAGCGAATGGAAGAACGGCTGCACGTTCAGGAAACCTTTTGGAAAATAATTTTCCCTGCTTTGCAACTTTTTCTGTTTCCCGCACGTCTAACAGATAAAAAAACAAGCAGAAATATGAAAAAGCACCTGATAACAACCATCCTGCTGCTGGCCTTCACGATAGGTGTTGGCGCAGCGCCCCAGACTGACAGTGTTGATGAAACGGGCCTGGCCACACAGGCCAGCGCCATCGAGGCGTTCAGCGACACCACCGACACAGCAACGGCACACTTCACGGCATCGGCACAAACTAACACCGTCTTCGATGCCCCCGACGACATGTTCGACCAGACCATCAGGAAGATGTTCTCTATCCAAGGCGAAGCCGTCCAGGGTATGCTGTTCATCATCATTGTGCTGAGCATCCTCTTCATCATTGCCCCCATCGCCATCCTAGCCCTGCTGTTCTACTTCATCTACAAGAACCGCAAACAGCGATTGCAGTTTGCTGAACAGGCCATGAAGAACGGACAGTCCATCCCCAATGAATTCGTGAATGCCCAGCCTTCGGCAACTGACAACGACCTGCGCACCAAAGGCATACGCCAGTTGTTTCTCGGCATCGGTCTCATGATTCTTTTAGGCAACGTGGCTGGCAACATCGGACTGGGCATCGGTGCGCTCATCGCCTGTATCGGACTGGGCAATCTGGTCGTCTCTCGTTCCGACCACTCCAAAGACCCTTTGAATGACAACAACAATCACAAAGAACAAAACATCAAGTATTATGACTAAGAATCTCTATCGTTCCAACGACCGCGTCCTGGGCGGTGTCTGCGCCGGACTGGCCGAATATTTCGGACTCGACATCACACTGGTACGCCTTGCCTACGCCGTGTTGACGTTCTGCACTGCCTTCAGCGGCATTATCATCTATATCATTGCATGGATTATCATTCCGGCAAAATACTAATCCATGGCCGAACAGACGCCCAGTGACTTCACGCTCGCAACCCAAGTGGCGACCCACGGCAACAAGCAGGCTTTCAACCTGCTTGTACGTCGTTACCAGTCGATCATCCGAAGGTTCTTCCTGAACCTCACAGCGGGCAACGAAGCACTGAGCGACGATCTGGCACAAGACACCTTCCTGCGGGCCTACACCCGTATCGGACAGTTTCGTGGAGAGTCCTCCTTCCAGACGTGGCTCATGCGCATTGCCTACAACATCTACTACGACCACAAGCGAAAAGACCTTCACAGCCAGCCGGAAGAGCATGAAGAGGCTTGTGCGTCGGAAACTGCGCAGACCAACCTGCGAATCGACCTCTATCACGCCCTGTCGCTCCTACGCGATGAAGAGCGCACCTGCATCACCCTGCAGTACATCGACGGTCAGCCCATCGACCAGATCGCACTCATCACAGGCATTCCTGCCAACACTGTGAAATCGCATCTGAAAAGAGGCAAAGAAAAACTATCCACCTTCTTAAAACACAACGGATATGACTCAAGATCATGACGAACAGCTACTCAACGAGTTCTTTCAAGCGGCACGCCAACAGCAGATAACCGACGACGGTTTCTCCGATCGCATCATGCAACAGCTCCAGGCCATGCCCAGCCCGGCCATGGCGCAAAATCGTCAAACCGTTGTGAGCCAGCGTGCCCAAAGGCTGTCTTCCATCTGGACGGGCTTTTGCTGGATGCTGGCCGTCATCCTGTTCGTATCCTTCGATGGATGGAACATGCTCACCACCTCCCTGAAATCATTCGTCGATACAGCACCTTCCCAAATCAATCTCACCGCCCTGCTGGCCTGTCTGTTCGTCATCCCCACCCTGCTCATTGGCGAAGTGCTGAAACACGAGCGCACCCTCCATTGAGATTGACCTATAATATATAATAAGGTGTGAACGAAAAAAATATTGCCATTGTTGATGTTTAGTTCCAATGTTTTTTGTATCTTTGCAGCCCCAATGAGAATTTTGGTTTGCAAACAATAAGCATTAAGCATTTAGAATTAAGCATTAAGAAAGAGATGGCAGAAGCAAAGAAAATCAAGACAGCGCTGATTTCCGTATTCCACAAAGACGGACTGGAAGAATTGCTGAAGAAGCTGAACGAAGAGGGCGTCCGTTTCCTCTCTACCGGCGGCACACAGACGTTTATCGAATCATTAGGCTATGAATGCCAGAAGGTTGAGGAAGTCACAACCTATCCTTCCATTCTGGGCGGTCGTGTGAAGACGCTCCACCCCAAAGTGTTTGGAGGCATCCTGGGACGCCGTGACAACGAAGGCGACCGCGAACAGATGGCAAAGTATGAGATTCCTGAGATCGACCTGGTCATCGTCGACCTCTATCCTTTCGAACAGACCGTAGCCAGCGGCGCTTCTGAAGCCGACATCATCGAGAAGATCGACATCGGCGGCATCTCCCTCATCCGCGCCGGAGCCAAGAACTTCAAGGATGTGGTCATCGTGCCTTCAAAGGCTGAATACAGCGTGCTACTCGACATTCTGAACAAGAAGGGTGCCCTGACCGACATCGAAGACCGTCGCATGTTTGCCACTCGTGCCTTCGGTGTGAGTTCACACTATGACACAGCCATTCACGCGTGGTTTTCGAAATAAAATGTAAATTGTAAATCGTCAAATTGTAAATTAGAATGGGCTTTTTCAGTTTCCGACAAGAGCTGGCCATGGACCTTGGCACAGCCAATACCATTATCATTAGCGACGATAAGATTGTCGTCGACGAGCCTTCGGTCGTAGCACTCGACCGCCGCACCGACAAGATGATTGCCGTGGGCGAAAAGGCCAAGATGATGTACGAAAAGACACATGACAACATCCGCACCATCCGTCCGCTGCGCGACGGTGTGATTGCCGACTTCTCTGCCTGTGAGCAGATGATGCGCGGTCTTATCAAGATGGTACACACCGGACGTCACATCTTCTCGCCTTCACTCCGTATGGTCATCGGTGTGCCTTCGGGCTCTACCGAAGTGGAGCTGCGCGCCGTGCGCGACTCTGCCGAGC
>CAMZBS010000026.1 GCA_947304695.1 uncultured Prevotella sp. | reverse complement strand
GTTGAAGTCGAGCTTCATGTTGTTCTCCTTGGCCCAGTCAATCCAGCTCTGGAAGTGCTTCACCTCCACCTGGTCGCGGTCTACGAACTGTCCGCCGAAGTCACCGTAGATTTCGTGCAGGTTCAGACGGTGGTTGCCGCCGAGCAGTGTCTTCACGAACTCGATGTCCTGACGCACCTCGTCGATGTTGCGGGCACGGCCGGGATAGTTGCCGGTGGTCTGGATGCCGCCTGAGAGTGCTTCGTTGCGCTCGAAGCCTACCACGTCGTCGGTCTGCCAGCAGTGCAGTGAAATCTGCTGTTTCTGGAGCTGGTCAAGTACTGCGTCGGTGTCGACACCAATGGCTGCATAGCGGTCTTTCGCTACGGCATAGGCCTGTTCAATCAAATTTGCTTTCATACAATTGATAGATAATTAATTTATTTGTAGTTTGTCATTTTTTCTTTTAATATCTCCCGTACATAGTCTTAGCCCTTTCCTCGTAGGACGACCAGTTGTCCATGACTTTCTTGATGACTTTTTCCTGTTCCTCTTTGTCGTAGACGGCTCTCACCCAAAGGTCGGTGATGGTGCGTACAGACCCGTCGGGATAAGTATGCTCATATTGGGCAAACAGCGTGCGGCTGTTCAGCAGCTTATACCTGAAGTTAATCGTACCCTCCCAGTCCGGGGAGTTGTGGATGTAGATCTGCTCCGAATAGGTGCTGTCGCCGGTGACCTTGTAGGTGGCCAGAATCCAGGGCGCGAAGTTGAACTGCTCGAACTTGTCGAACTCGGTGGGATTCAGGAAATAGCCGAACATCCTTCCGTCGGGCAGGAACACCTTGCCGTTGGGGCCGATGGTCAGCGTGGTCTGGTTACCTGCCACTACTTGCTGCCAGACGCCCACTAAGGGATTGTCCTTCTGTGCAAAGGCTGAGACTGCAACGAGCAGCACAACCCAAAGACTTATTATCTTTTTCATCTTGTCTGTTTTTATTTGAATATTTTCTCGGCTGCCTCCTTGTTTTTGACTACTCCGTTGACAATGCTCAGGTAGCGGTCGAAGGCCATGTCCCAGGTAGCCTTGTCCTGCGGCTCATACTTCACCATCTCTGTTGAGTTGGCAATGATCTCGCGCATCTCCCAGATGTCCTTCACCATTCGGGCTGCCTTGGCCTGCAGCATGATGTTACCAATGGCGGTACATTCCTGCGGTCCGGCCAGCACGGTGGCACCCGTAGAGTTGGCGGTGAACTGGTTGAGGTACTTGTTGAGCGATCCGCCGCCGATGATGTGGAGTACGTCGAGACGGAAGGGGGCAAACTCCTGCATCCACTGGAACACCTGGCGGTAGCGCAGGGCCAGCGAGTCGAAGATGCAACGGCAAATCTCGGCCGGTGTCTGCGGCACATACTGGTTGGTCTCGCGGCAGTACTGCTGAATGGCCTGAATCATCGAGGCTGGTGCGGCAAACATGGGGTCGTCGGGGTTGATGAGCGAGCGGAACGGCTCCACCTGCATGGCCTGTCCCTGTAGTTCGGGATGGCTGAGACAGCGCACCTCCTCGGGCCACTCCAGTCGGCAGCGCTCGTAGAGCCACATGCCGCAGATGTTCTTCAGGAAACGGGTCGTCCCCTCGATGCCGCCCTCGTTGGTGAAGTTGCGCTCGTAGCTCAGGTCGCTGATGATGGCATCCTTTGTCTCGATACCCATGAGGCTCCATGTGCCGCTCGATAGATAGGCAAACTTCTCGTCCTTGGCAGGCACGGCAGCCACAGCACTGCCCGTGTCGTGGCCAGCTACGGCTATGACAGGCACTTGGCCCAGTCCTGTGAGACGCTGCACCTCGTCGGTGAGCACGCCAATGACGGTGCCTGGCTGCACCATGCGTCCGAACTTCGAGCGGGTGAGACCCAGCGAACTGAGCAGGCGCTCGTCGAGCTGCTTGGTGCGGGGATCAAGAAGCTGTGAGGTCGATGCAATGGTATATTCGCACACCTCATTGCCCGTGAGCATCCACGACAGGGCATCGGGCACGAACAGAATCTTCTGTGCGTTGCGGAAGGCAGCGTTGCCCTCGCGCTTCATGGCGTAGAGCTGGAAGATGCTGTTGAAGTTCAGGAACTGTATGCCGGTGATGTCGTAGACCTCACGCTTGGAAACGACGTGCTGCAGGTAGTCGTCCATGGCATTGAAAGTAATAGGATCGCGATACGCGCGCGGATTCCTTAATATAGCGCCGTCGTCGCCAATGAACACGAAGTCCACGCCCCAGGTGTCGATGCCGATAGAGGTAATCTCCAGTCCGCGCTGTGCCACCTCTTTCAGACCACGGATAATTTCAAAGTAGAGTGCGTAGATGTCCCAGTAGTAGTGCTCTCCCTGCTCAATGAGGTTATTGGGGAAGCGAGTCACCTCTTCCAGTTCGAGACGTCCGTTGGCGATGCTGCCGATGATGGTTCTGCCGCTGGTAGCACCCAAGTCGACAGCAAAGAAACACTTCTTGTCTTCCATATTGAATGTTTTAGTAAAGTTGGCAATGTTTTAAGTGCTTGCAAAATTACTCATTAAAGACAAGTTGGGGCATAACTATTTGATTTTTGAAATTTGAATTTTGAATTTTCGCTGATTCTTTCACTTATCACTCCTCACTCGCGCAGCGCTAAAACGTGCAGGGCAGGCAGAGCAGCTGCATCATCAGCGTGCGGGCCATGCGCTCATGGCCGCTGTCGTTGGGGTGGAGCAGGTCGGTGGTGGCGTTGTGGAAGTATTGCCCGTGTTCCTTCACCAGGGGGAAGAGACCGCTCGAGGCGTTCCAGTCGATGACGGGCACTGCCCACACATTGCCAGCCTGCTTCACGGCTTCCACGTAGGCGTCGATATACTCGCCACACTGGTTGGTGTACGACTCGTCGCACTGCCAGTTCTTCTCGTTGGCATGGAAATCAGAACGGTGGAGTGGGGTGAGCAGCACAATCTGCTTGGTGGGAAAGGTGCGCTTCAGCGAGTCCAGGGCAATGTTAATGCGGCCGCAGAACGTGGTGGCATCCATCGACGGCGTGCGCTGTCGGCGCGTCACCATCTGCTTGGGCTGGCCGTGGCCGTATTCCACCGTGGCCACCCTTTCGTCCCACCACTGCCCGATGGGCACACCATTATTATAATCGTTGGTGCCGCAGAAAATCAGGATGGCGTCGAAGTCGTTGCCGTGCTCCTGCTTCAGCTTGTCGGTCTGTCGTGGAATGTCGTTCCACTGGCGTCCGCTCACGCCGTAGACGTAAGGCGTAATCTGGAGCCAGTCGTTCAGGAATCCCCAGTACTTCTTCTTTGAGCCGTTGTTGCGCGGATCGGTCACTGAGTCGCCGAAGTAGGCCACGCGCTTTCCCTGCCAGGGATGCGTGAAGGTGGTCTGTGCTGCCACGGGAAGTGCTGTGAGCAGGAGCAGCAGGAAGGAAATCGTTTTCTTGTTCATCATTCTTTTCTGAGATTAGTTTGGGTAGTGCGTGCAAAAGTACAAAAAGTCGGGAAGAAAACAAAAAAAGACCCGTCTTTTCTTTTGTCATTGTACTGATTATGTGTAACTTTGCAGGCAAAATGAAGAAACTAATTCTAATTCTGTTATGTCAACATTAACAATTCTGATTGTCACCGCTTTCGTGGCGGGCTATCTGTGCATAGCCCTGGAGAGCGTGACGAAAGTCAACAAGGCAGCCATTGCGCTGCTCATGTGTGTGTGTTGCTGGACGCTTCTGATGGTGGCTCCTGCCGATTTCTATCCGGCTGTGGCTGCCGACAGCGTGGTTCATCACATCAGCGAGGTGATTGAGCATCACCTGGGCGATGCCGCAGGCACGCTGTTCTTCCTCATGGGTGCCATGACCATTGTGGAGATTGTCGATTCCAATGGCGGCTTCAACTTTGTGCGCGACACGATGAAGACGCGCTCCAAGCGCAAGCTCATGTGGCGTGTGGCCTTTATGACCTTCTTCCTTTCGGCCATCCTCGACAATCTGACCACGTCGATTGTCATGGTTATGGTGCTTCGCAAGCTAGTGCAGGATCGTGAGGAACGGCTCATCTATGCCGCCCTCATCATCATCTCGGCCAACTCGGGCGGTGCTTTCTCGCCCATTGGCGACGTGACCACCATCATGCTGTGGATCAAGGGCGTCATCACCACGCAGGGCGTCATTACCGAAATCTTCATCCCCTCGCTCGTCTCGATGCTCATTCCCGCCTTCATCCTGCAGTATCAGCTCAAGGGAAAGTTCGACAAGGAGCAGAACCTGCCTGCGGCCGACGTGAGCCAGTTCACCAAGGTGCAGCGCGACATTATCTTCTGGTTGGGCGTTGGCGGACTGGTGTTCGTGCCCATCTTCAAGACCATCACCCATCTGCCGCCGTTCATGGGCATTCTCCTGGTGCTGGGCCTGCTGTGGACGGTCACTGAGATTTTCCATTACAACACGTCGGAAGACGACACGATGGCCAAGCGCGTCAGCGACCTGCTGTCCCGCATCGACCTTTCCACCATCATGTTCTTCCTTGGCATCCTCATGGCCGTGGCCGTGCTGCAGGAAATCGGCGTGCTCTGCGCCCTGGGCGAGGGCCTGAACGAAGCCTTCTCGGGCAACTATTATCTCGTCAACGGCATCATCGGCGTGCTCTCTTCTGTTGTCGACAACGTGCCTTTGGTGGCCGGTTGCATGGGCATGTATCCCGTGGCAGCCGAAGGCGCTATGGCCGTCGACGGCATCTTCTGGCAGCTCCTGGCCTACTGTGCCGGTGTGGGCGGCTCCATGCTCATCATTGGTAGTGCTGCCGGTGTCGTGGTCATGGGTTTGGAGAAGATCACCTTCGGCTGGTATCTCAAGCGCATCACCTGGATTGTCTTCGTTGGCTATCTGGCCGGTATCGGTTGCTACTGGGTAGAGAAGCTGTTGTTCTGATGTACTTTTCTTTGTCTGGCACCATCGTTTTCCCATTGAGGAAGCGGTGGTGCCAGGCAAAGGAAACCATTTAACAAGCGCATCTTTTGTTTAAAGAAACGTAAAAGAGTTGGCTGTATGGCAGCAAATGTCTACTTTTGCACGCATGAAAGCCAAACGCACACTCTTGGGCATTTTGCTTCTGGTGTGTTGTCTCAGCATGACAGCACAGCGCAGACTCGTTGCCGTTGATATTGACCGGCTGACCCCCGTTGCCGATGTCAGTGTCACGATGAACGGCGGTGTCTGTGTAAGCGACTCTACTGGTCATTTCGAGGTTCCCGACACCTGCAAGCTGCTGTTCCTCTCCCACATGAGCTACGAGAGTCGTTTGGTGAAGCTCAGCGAGCTGAGCCGGGATACCGTTTTCCTTGTGCCCACGTCGCTTAACATCAGCGAGTTGGTGGTCTTCGGTGTAGGTCCCGGCGATGAGAAGATAGAGCGTCTGAACCGCAGCCTGCGCCTCAGCAAGGAAGATGCCCAGCTCATGCAGGCCAATCCCAACGGCAACCTCTTTGGCCTAGTGAAATACCTCATACCGAAGAAGTGGCTCAAGAGCAGGAAGGCCAGACTGCGCGAGCAGTTGAAAAAGAATCTGGATACTTACTGACCTGTTCTTTTTGTCATTGCTGTTTAACCTCAACGGTCATCCGTCTGCCGTCTTTAGTGTATTTTGTTCATCTGGCGGATTTTCTCCAGCA
This sequence comes from uncultured Prevotella sp., assembly GCA_947304695.1. The sequence goes on along the minus strand of CAMZBS010000026.1, from coordinate 19,217 downwards.
TGTCGGCATTCCACGTCGCGTTGCCAGGATACTGATACCGGCAGTTGCCCGTAGCATCGGGGTGGAAAATGGTCTCCGCCTTGTCCGTCAGTGTTACGAAGCCACGCTCCGAGAGTCTGAAGAGTCCGTCGCCTTCCACGGCATTGATCACCGCCAGCGGGTCCCACATCTTCTGTCCAGTATTGCAGTCGCATTTCATATACACCTGCTTCAGGGGGTGCACGTCCGTCCACGAAATGTCCGCTATCACCTGTTCCGGCGTATACTCTATGTTGTAGCCCACCTCTTCTGGTGAGAAGATGACGTCCACATCCTTCGGCCACAGGTTGAAGAACGTCTTTGATAACTCGATGTCCTGACTGAAGTTATAATCCGGATCCACGGACTCCCCGAACACGCCCCCCATCACGTAGATGCATTTCACCTTCTTGCGCACCAGTTCCACGCCCGTCAGTGGCGAATACGTGTCGCCCTTCGACTCCAGCAACTGTGCCAGACATGTTACGAAGCCTATCGAGCAGATACTCACCGAGTGGTCCGGCTGTTCCGCCAGCAGTCGTCGGTACAGCTGCCATCCGTCCGTCAGTGTCGAGTAGTCGTTGATGCTGTGTGCAAACATCAGTGTGCCGTCCTCCTTTGTGTATGTCGGCATCGCCCTGTAGTCTATCCATACCTTCGGGTCCTTGATGCCGTTGTGCACCAGTCCGATGGGCACATCGCCATGTCCGAAGTACGTATCCACCACGTCCGCACATGCCGCACAGTCCTCGCCCTCGCGGTCCACCACCACGCCCAGCAGCTTACACCGGCCCTGCTCGTGATAGCGGCACAGCATCTCCAGCGAAAACAGGTCGTCCGTAGACGATCCTAAGTCCGTGTCCAGTATCACCAGCGGTTTTCCCTTATACCCTGGGGTGTCCGGTCCGTCCTCGTTGTCGTCGTTACTACAAGCTGTCAGCATGCTTGCGCCGAATACCATCACGATGCCCATCATCAAATATAAAAACTTTTCCTTCATACGTGTTCGTTCTTCAAACTTGCTGCAAAGATAGTGTAAAATTTCGATTAAGCGAAGGAAATGAGAATATAATTTTATTGGCATTTTAAGAATGTAGTCTGACTACATAAGACTACATTACCAGTTAAGGGTCGATTTTAGCTGTCTATATCTTGTATTCATGTTGTATACAATTTGTATATTAGCTAAATACATCTTGTATTCTTTGTAAATACAAGTTGTATACAGCCTAAATACAAATAGTAGAAAGCCTTTATTTAAAAGCATTTCAAGCATTTTTCTCAAATAATCAGTCGAATAGTCTTGTGATAGTGTAGTCTTATGTAGTCTTATGTAGTCTGACTACATAGCTAAAACATCTTTATATAAAGGCTTTTCAGCGTATTTATGTAGTCTTTGCCATTTTTTATAAAAAAATCTGTGATAAAAAAATAGCAGTTTTCAGATAATGTTTCACCAGACGCTGAGCGGGGGCACCATTAATGGCAGAATAATTGCCAAACGGATTGACAGGCAGGAATATTTAGCCTCCAATACCATTAGTTGCGGAATTTAGGGATAATGTATTTTTTCCCTCTGTAATAAGGTTGCGTAGGCGGAACATATCAACCTGCCCTGCATCAAGAATCCACACGTTGTCCTTCCGTAATGAGAAAAAAGACTGGTTCTTTATATTTCCGTTCTCATCAACAAATTTCAATTTATAGTTGCGTTTGTGTTTATCTGGCGTATTTGTAGTCCCACCTCTCCATTTTATGTCTGCAAACATTTCTTTATATTCTCCGTTGGGTGTGGATAGATATACCCTTGCATTATGATAGTCATAATCAAAGTCACCGTAAAGATGTATAATGGGAAGGTAAGTAAACACTATTTTTGTTGAATAATACTTCCCCCCGATGTTATATTTTAGTGGATAACTTTTATGTGTACCTAATTCATTAAAGGTGATGACGGTATCGGCATACTGTCCCTCTACCATGATGCTATCCCACCCAGATCCGTCTTTAGCTGATATGATGCCTGCGAGGTTACCACTCCAAATCGATTTCGGGACAGTAATAAGCCATGTATTTGTCCTTTTTTTCTTTACCTGTAACATCTGGAAGATCTTTCATTGTACTTCAATAATACTCATGTGACTTCCCTTTCATGACATTAAATTAGTATCATGTGGCTGATATACAAAAAAGAAGCGTGGGAGTCTACCTGTTACTCGTCCCACGTGTTGAGGCTCTGGCATCGCCCTGATTGTTGAACGAGCAACGCCGAAGCCCACGCCTATATGTAAATGCCGAATCACCAAACGCAACGAGAGCCGATAATAGCTCTGAGCGTTGGGCAATATACGGATATTACATACCCATGAGCGTCATTGTTGCCTTGCTCTTGACTATCAGTTAGGAACTGCCAGATTCCAGCTGTCAAGCACAAAGCGTCAGATAACGCTTTTCCCTATATATAGGTTCTCGTCCCTCAAATCCCACCCATAAGTGAGCTTCGGTCGGAGAACGGTGCAAATATACGAAAAATTCCGCAAACCGTTCTTCTTTTTGAAGAAAAGTTTGCGGAAATGGTGAATCTTCTTAACTTGTGGTTATATGCCTGTTGTTAGTGAATTACTTGATGTTCGGCTCGAAGGTCTTAGTCCATACCACGGTCTTTTGCTTGTTGAGCAAACCAGTTTTCACCACGTTCACTTTGCCGTTGACGGCCAGCGTGAGGGGTTCCAGATGGCCCGTAATATAGTTACACCAGTCGCAGACCTTCTGACTGTTCTCCTCCGAATCCTTGTAGGGGTAGCCGGTGACCTTCTCGTTCCCTAACTGACTCTCATACACCGACTTGCGATGTATAGACACGCCGCCAGATGAGCTGGCGTAACCCAAAAGGTAGAGCAGCGAAGTCTTGCACTCCTCGTAGATGGAGTCGCCGAGCTCCGACTTCTTCGCTTCAAGTGCGTCCAGCGACTCGGTGCTTGACGTTTCCACGCTGTAAACTACGTAGGGTGTGTTGACGGCCTTCCCGAGTTCGTATGTGCCGATAATCTCCTTCGTGTCTTTCTTATCGGGATCTGCGGTGGCTGTGGTGCGGATAAGGTTGAACTTCATGTAGATGCTTTCAAGGTTGTTGGCGTAGCGGCTCTGTACCTGGGCGCAGGCAGACTTCATCTCGGAGTCCATGCTGCGGTCATGCATGTTGTAATATTTTCCATCGGTGCCTATGGCATTGTTAAATGCGGCCTGCACCGTCTGAGCCTCGCTTGAGAGATAGTACTTGGTGCCGAACAGTTCTGTGATGTCGGTTTCCTGCACCACTTCGTAGCCGTAAGTGGTCGGATAGCTCTCTTCCGACTCACAAGCGGTGAATACTGTTGTTGTCATTGTGCAGCAAAGGACGGCTGCAAGTGTCATCAGAATCTTTTTCATTTTACTACTATTTATTAAAATTATAGATATATATACCCTTCTTTGTGGGCTTGCTTTCAAGTAGGCGCCCGTCGAGAGTGTATCCAGAGGCCCCCCGCCAAACGGGGGGACTGGCTTCCGCCCTTTTTTATTGGTTACCTCCGCTATTCTTTAGTTGAGATGAATGCGCGAAATTTGGTAAGAATGTCGTGGTGGCTTTTCTCGTTCAGGAACCAGATGTGGGAATTGCCTTCTTTGACCTGCAATTGACGCGGGTTTTTCATTTGTTGTTTGAAGTCGAAGATCATTTGGTACTGATCTTTTTCTTCATCGGGTACGACAATGAACTGATGATTCTCATCGTAAAGGATGAGATTATTTCCCTTGAAGGTTGCTTTATCATCTTCTGTGCGCAAGATGTCCGGTACCATCCAACCCACCAGCGGCCGCTCTATGTTCCAGTCCTTGGTCTGAACAACGAGATACGTCTTGCCGTCATGAACAATCATGGGTACGGCATGGCGGAAACGTTTGGTCTGTTCAGCGATGAGCATCTCAACAGCCATCTCCTGAAGGATGTTGGCTTCCTGCATATTCTCTATGCGCTTGTTACGAGGCGCCATATCATTATCATTGAAGGCATCCTGAATCTTTGGGAATGCACGGAGGGGTTGAGCACCTAACATGAGAGAGCCGTAAATCAGTTTTGTGCCAATGGTTACAGGATCATTTCGTCCCAGTTCCTCCTGGAAACCGTCCATGGCCATCTCCATAAAGTCCATAGCCGTATCCATGCTCTGCTTTCCGATGTAGATCATGCCAAGTGCAAAACAGGAAAGTCCCTTCAATGTGTCCTGAGGCGCGGGATGCTCCTGCGCAATCTTAAATGCGCGGTTCGCATAAGTCAGGGCACGGTCAAAATCCTTTCTCTCGCCTAAATCGTCGGAGAGAAATCCCATTGCCGCTTCGTACTGCAACTTGCCGTTGGTAGGCTTCTTTTCGGCCTGTTTGGCTTTCTTCTCAGCCTGCTTCAGAGCTTCATCGGGCGTGGTCTGCGCCATTGTAATCATTGCGCAGCAAAGGACGGCTGCAAGCGTCATCAGAATCTTTTTCATTGTCTTATTTTAAATGTGTGATAATTGCGCATTAATTGGTCTGCCGTACATCTGCTTTCGCTGCTATCCGAAATTCTGATGGCGACATGCCGTAGGCATCGCTGAAGATGCGGAACAACGAGCTGCGGGAGAAGCCGGAGAGCTCGGCGATAATCGTTATGGAGTCATCGGTAGTGGCAAGCAGATGGGCAGCATATCTCACACGATACTCGTTGAGGAAGGCGTTCACGCTCTTGCCGTTGGTACAGGTGCTGATGGCATCGGTGATATAGTGTTCATTGGTGCCGAGGAGTTGGGCCAGGCGGTTGCGATCCAGGTTGGTGTCGGTATAGATATGGTCTGAATTATCCATGAGGTCGCAGATACGGCAGAAGAGCTGCTGATTAGCTGTTAGTTTTTCTTTGGGTTCAGCTTTTAACTGTACGATGGTCTGCTTCTGTTCCAGCTCGCGCTGTTCTATATCGGCCAGCAATCGGCGGTTCTTCTCAAGGAGTTCCTTATTATATTTCCGTGTACGCCAGAATAGGTAACCGATGAGCAGGATGACAAGGATGGCAGCTGCAAGCAGGATGCGATGGATGCGAGTCTCGCTTTTGGCATCGTTCAGCGCCAGCTCTTTTTCATGGGTCTGGTAGATGACTGCCAGTTCGGCCGCATCGTTTTGCTTCTGCCAGACGAGGGCAGAGTCGATGGCAGCGCTGACGCTGTCGGCAAGTAGCAGCGCGTCGGCATTTCGGCCAGCCTTGCGGTAGGCCATGTAGCGGGGAGAGATACGGGAGGAGATGATGTCGAAAGTCATCTTGGCACCGTCGGTAGCCAGATAGGTGCTGTCAATCTGCTCATACCAGTAGGCTGCCTCATCGTAATGACCAGCAGCCATCAGGTAGTCGGCCGCCTCTCTGTAGGCTCTTGGCTCCATCAGGCGACTGTGGGGAATGGCAGCGTAAATGGCTTGGGCTTCGGCAGCGTGGCCCGATTCCAATAGATACAATGCCCGTTTGAGAGCAACATGGCCTTTCCATTCCTCTATCACAAGCGAGTTGCCGTGCTCTTGCTCGGTGAGGGTTAACCCCTGAGCGCAGCGGTCAAGCCATGACATAGCACCTTCGATGTCGCCTGTTGCGTGGTGAATACCAGAAATGTTCATGCAGGCCCAGGCCATATCCCAGTCTTCACGGCTCTTATTGTCGGTGTCTTGTTGTACGGCCTCGTAGGCTTTCTGCCCCGTGAGCTTTGCCTCGTCGTACTGGTGCAGCTGCAACTGGGTATTCGCCATGAGCATCAGCAAAGCAGACTCGCTCCTTTTAGGGAATGCCTCGTTGCCTTCTGCCTGATGCAGCAGATCGGTGATGACGCTCAGGGCCCCTTCAGTATCGCCTCGACCGAAACGCAGACATGCCCAGCGGTAGCCCGCATCGGTATAGGAGTGCCAATCCTGTGAAGGGTTTGAGGCATAGCCTTGATAAGACTTTTTGTAGAATTGTTCCGCTATCTTCATCTGCCAGCCTTGGTCGTAGTTGAGTCCACGCAGATGGTCGGCCTTTGCCGTACTGACAATCTTCTCCGTCTCCATGCTGTCGACGACGGTCAGGGCGCGGTTCAGGTTCTTGGCATCGTAGGCTTCGTGATACCGCTGCCACGCTGCTTTTGCCTTCTCGTCGTCCTTTGTCTCGCTGCAATGGGTGCAACCTCCCATCATTGTCAGCACGGCGCATAATATAATAAGGTGTATCCTTTGCTTCATTCACACATGCTTTTGAGTGCATAGAAAATTATACGATTCCTGCTTTCCTCATCTTTTGACGCTGCTCTTCGTTCTGATGGATGAAGCGCTCGATGAAGACGTTTTGGTCGCCAATACGCCACCGCTGGTAAATGATGACTGCCACTAATACCAGCACCACCACGATAATGGCGGCGGCGAGGGCTACGGTGAGAATAAGGTTTACTTCCATACGCTTTGCGGTTTTGATTTCGGCAGCAAAGGTACTGAAAGATGGGGAAATAATAGTCTCACAATGGGAAAACATAGTCCCATTTCGAGAAAATGTTTTTTCTTTACAGACTTCGCAGTTCGCTGGGGCGGTGGCCAGTCTTGATCTTGAACTTGGCGGAGAAATAGTCGGGCGACTCGAAGTTCAGACGGTAGGCTATTTCCTTGATGCTCATGTCGGTGGTGGAGAGCAGTTCTTTGGCACGCTGCAGGCGCAGGTCCTGCTGGTAGGTAGCTGGCGAGAGACCGGTGTACTCCTTGAACAGCTTGCGGAAGTTGCTGTAGCTGACGCTCATCTCCTCGGCTACTTGCTGGATGGTGAGCGAGCTTTCGAGCGACTCGCGGATGCGGAGCCGGGCCCGGTTGATCATATCGACATGGGCCTGGCTGCGCGACATGAGTTGTTTGTTGCGCTCAAGGGAGTACATCATGCCGATGAGGTGGTTCACGATACCGGCCATGAGCTGCTGGGAGTAGGCTGCTTCTTCGATGGCCGACTGGTAAGCCTGTTTGTAGAGGCGGACGATGGCGTCGCTGAAGCCCACGTGGTAGATGGGCTTCTGGGGGGAGAGGAACCCGGCCTGCACACGCTCGTCCATGTTGCGGCCCTTGAAGCCTATCCAGAAGCTTTTCCAGCCACGGTCGGGCAGGGGATGGTAGGAGTGCCACTCGCCAGGGAAGAGCAGGAACATGTCGCCCTGATGGATGCGGGCTTCGGGCACGCTGGCACTGTGGAAGATGCCTTCGCCCTCAGGATTGTAGAGCAGCTGGTATTCGCTCAGCGTACGTCCTTTCTCCTGTTCGAAATAATAGCCGTCGGCATGGCCTTTGGTGGGGTAGGAGTCGCCGGGGGCTATCTCTTCGTAGCCAATGGTGGTGACGGTCAGTCCCCACTGACAGTCGCGTTCGCTGGCCAACATGTATTTGCTCTGTTGCATTGTATCTTTAATTAGTTAGTTCATTGTTTTTATGTTCGCAGGGTATCCAGATCCAGAATGTGGATCCATGACCAGTGCCTTCGCTGGTGACGCCAATGCGGCCTCCGCAGCGGTCGGCTATGCTCTTGCAGATGCTAAGGCCCAGTCCGGTGCCCTGCACGTAGTCGTTCAGTTTGACGAAGCGTTCGAACACGGCTGCCTGTTTCTCCTTGGGGATGCCGGCTCCTGTGTCTTCACAGTACATGTAGATGCCGCCGTCTTCGTATCTGTAGCCCACCTTGATGTGGCCTTTGTGGGTGTACTTCACCGCATTGGTGGTGAAGTTGGTGATGACCTGCTGCAGTCGTCCCTTGTCCACACAGGTAAGAAAAGACGAGTAGGGATTGTCGACGATGAACTCGATGCCTGGTTCCTGTACTCGCTGTGCCAGCGTTTGGCAGATGTCGTTGAAGGCTACTGCCCAGTCCACATCGTCGGCTTCGATGGCCAGTGGCCCCCGGTTCATGTTGGAGGCTTCGATGATGTCGTTGATAAGGCGGATGAGCATGTCGCAGTTGTTGCGTATGATGCGGATGAACTCGTGCCGTTCCTCGCTGTTGTCGATGACTTTCAGCAGGTCGCTGAAACCCACGATAGCGTTCAGCGGTGTGCGGATCTCATGTGTCATGTTGGCCAGGAAGATGCTCTTCAGCTTTCCGGAGTCTTCGGCGCGGTTGGTCTCTTGCCTCAGTTTCTCCTGGGCTTCCATCAGCGAGGTCACGTCACGCGTCACGCCGAAGTGTCCCAGCACCGATCCGTCCTCGTCGTGCAGCGGCATGCCGCTGATGGCCAGCCACATCTCCTGTCCGTTTTCAGGTGCTTTCAGGAAATGAAGTGTCACGTTGAAGTCCTCGTCGGCTCCGCTCATGTTCTTGAACGCTTTCATGGCCTTCTGCCTGTTTTCATCGTCGTAGAGCGTGTCCTGATAATCATCGAACGCTATAGTACGACCATAGCTACCCAGGTCGCGTGAGTAAATAATCTTCCTGTCTTTCATGCTTGAACGCCACACCCACATTTGGCTGTTCTCCAACAAGTATTGCAGCTCAGTCTCGTACTGTTTCACCCTGTCGTTGGTCTGATGCAGTTCTTGGTCTTGCTGTCGCTGTTCAAGATACATGGCCCGTTCGCCAGTGACATCGCGTGAAGTGGCCACGTAGTATTGCAGTTCATTGCCTTCATAGATGGGCTGAAAGAACAGCTCTACGTATCTGTCGCGCCCATTATTGATGGCGCGCAGGCACTGACAGACGTTAAAGCTGTCGCGGCTTTGCGGGTCGAAATCGCCTTGTATGAGCGGATGGGTGAGTATATTATCATTGAACACCCTTTTCTCGTTCTCAGGTGTCACGCAAATGAGCTCGCGCATCTTTTCATTGAGGTCGAGCAGACAGCCGTTCTTGTCATAGAACGACATGGCCACAAGCGTTGAGTCGAAAATCTTGACATACTTACTGGCCAGCTCGTTGTCCCGTTTCTCCTGTTCATATTCTTCGGTGACGTTGTGTACAGTATGTATGATGTTGTGGACTTTGCCATCATCATCCAGTTCGGTGAAAATATCGCCACGCATATACTGCCAATCGGGAGCTTCGGCTGTGCCGGCATTCCACCGCTTCACCATTTGCCACACACCGTTTTCACCTTTCATCATTTGCTCCATCTCAATTCTGGTGGCTTCGCGGTCATCGGGGTGTACGTGCTCAAGAAACTGTTGCATGCTGAGTCCTGCATCGGGAATCATGTGGCCGTGACGATTGGTAAAGTGGTCTTTCTTCACATTGTAAAAGAGAACCGAATAGTTACCCATCAACAGGGCCTGTCTCATCATGTTGGCAAGGTCGTCGTTTTTGTGTGCGGCTGTTTTCACACGCTGGCGGATGAACCAGGTGATCAGTGCCAGCAGCAGTGTCAGCAGCAGGATGCCGACGGTGATATAGATGGCCACTGGCGACGTGTCGTTGTGGACGTGTTCGGGATTGAACCACTTGTCGCGTATCTTTTCCAGTTCGCCCCTCTGCTCCATTCGTGCAAACTGGTCATCAATCTTATTGATAAGCTCAGGGTCGTAGCCCACGAAATGAACCTCACCGGCTGGGATGTCTATTTCGTTGAGCAAGATTTCATTTTCCAGATCAAGCTCCCTGATTTTCCATTTTAGCGGTTCTTCGCCCCAGATGAAGTAGCGGTATTTTCCGTGGGCTACGCCAGCCAGTGCATCCTGTGTTGTGTGCAGGTGGGCTTGTAGTTCGGGAGCGATGCTTTCGATGACCTTCTGTGAGGCGATGTCGTTGGATTTCATCACTATGTTGTCGGCCTTCTTCAGCTGCTCGAACGAGGTGATGGGGGGGGTGTCAATGCGTGAAGCGATCTTGATTTTATAGTAGTTGACAATGCTTCGCGAAGAATAGTAGGGCTGACTGTTGAACTTGAAGATGGGATCCAGAATCAGGTCGGCCTCTTTGTTCTCAAACATACGGCTAGCCTGGTTCCATTCCCTCATGACGTATTTGTGGGGAATGTTCATTTGGTTGAGGATGGCTTCGAGCACGTCGATGTTGAATCCGACGGCTTGTCCGTAGGTGTTGCTGAACTCGTAGGGGGGAAACTCAATGTCGCTCACAATGACGAGCGGCTGGTCGTCGGTGTAAGTGCTCGTTGTCTGGGCACTGGCCATCATTGTGAAGAATGCCAGCAGGCAGGTGAAAAGCATACGTGTTGTTTGCTTTACCACCTTGTTTAAATATATGGGCGAATTGTTCTGCATGTTCTTTCGGCTTCTTTACTGTCCTTAAATCTCTTTCTTTCGCTCAATGACGCTTGCTGTACAGGGCATAGTGATCCAGATGGTGGTGCCCTTTCCTTGCTCTGAGCTGATGTCAATGGTACCTCCCATTTGCTCTGCCAGTTCCTTGCAGATGGGCAGTCCCAAACCAGTTCCGTTGTGTGAATTCGATGCGAAACGCTCGTAAATGTGGGTCAGTGTGTCCTTCGACATGCCGCAGCCGGTATCTTCAATGGCAATCATGAGTTTGCCGCCGATATAGTCGTAGCGTGCCCTCACTGTACCGCTGTCGGTATGCTGTGCGGCATTGGCCGTGATCTGTTCGATGATGCGGCCCATGTTGGTATCGTCAATGTCGACGATGAGCTCTTCGTAGTGGTTTTCCACCACATAGCGCACGCCTTCCTTTTGCTTGTCACTCCATCCTATATGGCAGTGACCCTCAAAGGTCTTGGCAAAGTCGACGGGATGCTTGCTGATTTCTATCATGTGGGCATCCAGACGTGAGAGGAACAAAATGTCGTTGATGAGGGTTAACAGGTGCTCGGAGTTCTTTCTGATTTCGTCGATAAAGATTTCTTCGTCTTCAGCGGTGTGCTGTTGTTCGAAGAGCTCCGAGAATCCCACTACGGCATTCAGTGGTGTGCGGATTTCGTAGCTCATGTTGCGAAGGAACGAGTTCTTCAGGTTCTCCACCTCTTGTGCGCGTACCGTTTCTTTCTCCAACTGTTGCTCTGTGGCTTTGATTTCGCTGATGTCGCGGCAAAGTCCGAAGTAACTTGCCACATTGCCCTGTTTGTCGTAGATAGGAATGAAACGGAAGTGCAGGTAGAGTGGCATTCCCGTGATCACGTTGCCGAAGACGATGCTCTTTGTGAAGCGAGGCTTGATGGTGGTCTTTATTTCAGCGTCGATGGTGTTCCCGCTTCGGCTGTCCATGCTGTTGAGCAACTTTGTGGCCGTGCGTCTTGAATCATTATCAATGAACGACATGCATCTTGACTGTGTGAGGGCCAGTTGCACCGTATTCAGTCCCTTGTAGATGGTAAGTGTGTGGGTGTCAGGCGAATAATCGGCCAGTCGCACACCTCCCACGCCCAGCACGTAGTTGATGTTGTTGACGTAGTTAGCGGCCTCCTTGTTGGCTTCCTGCAATTTCTTGATACCTTCTCGAATCTGGTGATAGGCATGAACCACCTCGGTCACTTCGCGGCCTGTTCCATAGATGCCCAGCAGCTTGTTGTCCTTGTCGTAGACGGGCACCAACTGCCTTTCATAGTAGGGGAGTCCGTATTTGTTGCCCTTCAGCTGTGTGGCATAGAAATAATCGTTTAAGTTAACCGTGGGTTCTCCCAGGCATTCCTTGATGAATACCTGATGCTCAATGGCCACATCCAACGGACAGTTGAATGTGTGGACGGCGCGTTCGTTCATGTCTGCCACCTTACCGTTTTCGTCAAAGTAGACCATGTCGACCATTGCCGTATTGAAGATGGACTGGTATCTCAGCAGTTTCTGCTTGGCCTTCCGTTGTTTTTCATGTTCGTCGGTCACGTCGCGTTTGGTTCCGATGATGACCGATGGCTTGCCGTTTTCGTAGCGCAGCACTGAGAGTGTGATTACGTATTCGCGCTTTTGTTTGCCATAATCCTCATCGTTGTTGGCATTCACCTCCATGGTGATTTGTTTTTCCTCCATTTCCGTGAGTTTGCGGAGGCTTTCACACAGCCGGTCAAAGTCTTCCGAATGATAGCGCTGGGCAAACTCCATGCTGGAATATGTGTGTTGTGGCTGGCCTTTCTTGTCCATCCAGGTAAAGGTCTGTGTGGGTACATCGTAGGTCCAAATGCGCACATGGCAGGTCTGCAGGATAGCGGCCAGTCGCTTGTTGCGCAAGATGCCCAACTCAATAAGCTGCCGTTCCAGTTTGTGGTAGTAAAGGTAGAAGAAGAGAAGGATGAGTGTCAAGAAGGCAATGCCTCCGGCCAGATACCATATCCATGAGGGAATGCCTGTTTCCGTGCGTTCGGGATAGAACCATTTGTTACGCATTTCCTTCAGCTCATTGTCTGATTCTATTTCGTTGAATGCCAAGTCAATGGCATCCAGCAGTTGCCTGTTGTGCGACATGAAGCGATAGGCACCGTGGGGCATGTCTACAGGTGTCAGCTGGAGATTGTCGGCTTGGCACATCCTGATGAGCCATTTCAGTGAAACCGTGTTCCACACAATCTGTCCTTCTTCTTTTTTGCTCAGTTCCAGCACTGCCTCTTTCATGTCGTTGTAGAGAACTGCATTGTCGTCCCAACCTTTTTGTTTCATCAGGTTGTGGCTGAAGCTGTTGGTGTGGACGCTCACCTTGTAGCGTCTCAGGTCGTTGAGTGTGTGGATGAGTACGGGCTTGTCCTTGGGAGTGACTACACTGTGGGTGAACAGCTGTATGACGGCACGGCCGTAGAGCCCGTATTCATCGTGGAAAGGCGCCTCCATGCCCATGGTCAGGTCAGCGCGTCCCTCCTTCATGTCGTTCAGGACGTCGCGCCTCGCCTTCAATTTTATCTCGAACGGGATGTTCAGGTCTTCCATGATCATCCTGACTAGTTCGATGTTGAATCCTTCGGCCACTCCGTGCTCGTTCAGGAAGGCGTATGGCCACAAGTCCCACGCATCCTCATAAATGAGTCTGCGTTCTTGTGTGTAGATGCTTAGTGAATCGTTCTGGGCCTGCAGTGTGCCGGGCAGGAAGGCGGTCAGCAGTGCCAACAGAAAGATTTTCGGCAGTAATGACTTCATTTCTTTTGGGTTAGTTGCTTGCAAAGATATGAAGAAACCGCCGAAACTCAAAATTTTTAGACTAAAAAGTGCTTTTTTCCCTGCTTTTTATTTGTTCATGACCTTCTTGGTCTGGTTGCCCACCTTTACGATGTAGACACCCTTCACCATGCCGCTCAGGTTCACTTCAGTCTCTTTGTCTCCGGCTTTCACCATCCGAACAGCGCGTCCGCCTGCATCATAGATGGCTACTGTTGCACCCCGATCGGCCTTTACCCGCAGTACACCTTCCTGAATGGAGATGCTTGACTGTTCAATGCCGATGGAGGCAATGCCAGTGGCATCCTTGTCGGAAAAGAACAACTTTGACAACTGGCTCAGGGGCAGGGTGGCCTGCTTGCCGTCGGTCAAGTGAAGCACCATGTTGTTCTCGTCGAATGTAATTTTGTTAATGTTGCTCACGGCGAAGCTGGTCTCTCCGCTTGTCTGGTCGATGGTCAGATATGCATAGTCATCGGCCATTGCCGTGCCGCTGACTGTCAGCAGCATAGCCATCAGGATATTCTTCAAAGTCTTCATAATTCTTCTTGTTTAATTGTAGTCTGGTGCAAAGGTATTTATTTTTTCTGATACGTCTGCCTGTTTTAACGCTTTTTATTACAAATTATTCCTTGGCCGATGTTGAAGGCCGATTATACGCCCTATCCGTTAAACTTTCATATTTTCGCCCGCTTTCCACTATTATGTCAGAAAATATGACTATCTTTGCCCAGATATTTCTAATACGTGCTATCTATGAAGCGAACCGTTCTGGGCGTTATCGCCGCCCTTTTCATGATGCCTATGATGCTATTTAGTCAGACATACGATGCCCTGTGGAAGCAGGTGAACAAAGCTGAGAACGATGATTTGCCGCAGACGCAACTGAAGGTTCTGCAGCAGATTGTCAAGAAAGCCGAGAAGGAACTGGCCTACGGGCAGTTGCTGAAGGCCAGTTTGATGCATGCCCGTGTGCAGGCTACGGTGAGTCCCGACTCGCTGCAGCCCGCTGTGGAACGGTTGCAGCTGCTGGCTGAGGCTACTCAGGACGTAGCATTACAGTCTGTCTACTATGCCGTCTTGGGCAAGATCTATGCGAGTAACACCCAGCTCAGCGATGACTGGCAAAGCAGCAGAGATGAGTATTTCCGTAAAGCGATGGAGCATCCTGCTGAGTTGGCTGCTGTGAAGACCGACGGCTATATGCCTTTTGTGGTGAAGGGTAAGGACAGCCAACTCTACGGCGACGACCTGCTGAGTCTCATCGGCCATGAGACCCGTCAGTTCCGGCCCATGCACGACTATTACATGACCACCGAGAACCGTCGTGCCCAGTTGATGAGCGGACTCTATCTGCTGTCTCAGGAAGAGCCCGAAGAGACTATGCGGCTGAAGGATTGCGACTATATCCGAAGGCTCGACTCGCTGGCCAATGCGTATGCTGACCTGCCGGAATGTGGCGAGGTTGCCATCAGTCGGTATGAGTTTATGGCTGACCAGACAGATGCCAAAGCCGACGAGAAGATTGCCTATATTGATGAGGCACTTGCGCGCTGGGGGACTTGGCATCGCATGAATGTGCTGCGCAATGCCCGTCAAACTTTGACAGCCCGCCAGTTCGATGCCGTGCTGGAACACAAGGTGTGGATTCCGAACCGACCGCAGGAGCTTCGCCTTCAGGGACTTCGTGGTATTGCCCAGCTCACCATTAATATATATAAGGTGAAAGTCGACGGTGATACCAGTCTGAATCCTGATGACAAGGATGACTATAAGAAGCTGAAGCCGCTGCTCACTCACCTGCCCGAACTGACGCTGACAAGTTCTTATAGCGGCAAGAAGGAATATGAGTTGTATGACGACACTCTGCAAATGGCAGCTTTGCCTGTGGGTGTCTATATGATGGAAGTGGAAAGTCAGCCCCGTTCGACGGTGGCGCGAACACTCTTCTTTGTCAGCGATGTGCGCGTGCTGATGCAGGCACTGCCCCATGAGCACGATAATCAGTTGCGCTATGTGGTGGTCAATGCCACGACGGGCAAGCCCATCTCCGGAGCCAAGCTGCGGCTGATGAGGCGCTGGGGCTATAATTATAACAAAGACAAGGTGTTTGAAACGCTTACTACTGACAGCAAGGGAGAAGCCATTTATATCTGCAAGAATCAAGAGCGTCCAAACTCTGTGTATGCTACCACGAAGGACGACCGTGCCTGTCCTGAGATGAATGCTAACGGCCACTTTAGCTATTATGCCAATGAGCGCACTACGGAGCAGGTGGCCATTTATACCGACCGTGCCATCTACCGTCCTGGACAGACGGTGCATGTGGCTGCTATCTGCTATGAGACACACAATGGCTTCGAGCATGAGGCACAGGGCGGCAAGTGGGCGACGGTGCAGTTGCGTGATGCCAACTACAAGGTGGTGGCCGAGAAACAACTGTTAACCGACGAGCTGGGCACTTTAAGCACCGACTTCACACTGCCAGCATCCGGATTGACAGGACGCTATACGGTTCAGGTAAACGACAACGGGTACTCGTTCCGAGTGGAGGAATACAAGCGGCCGACGTTCCAAGTGGAGTTCCCGAAGGTGGAACAGCACTATAAGGACGGCGACACGCTCACCGTCAAGGCCACAGCCCGCACCTATGCCGGAACCCCTGTTCAGGGAGCGCGTGTAAAATATACGGTAGAGCGCCGCATGGCCTTCTGGTGGATTTCCTATTATCGCTACTGGCAGGGAGGCTATTTTGGCAATGGTGAGCAAAACGAAGAAATCTTCAGTGGTGAGGCAACGACAGCCGACGACGGCACCTTCGAGGTGCAGATGCCGATGGTGCTGCCCCAGAGTATTCATCCGCAGTTCTTTAACTTCGTGGTTGAGGCTGATGTAACTGACCAGGCTGGTGAGACCCGTCAGGGACAGCTGTCACTGCCTTTGGGCAACCGCGACGGCGTGATTGTTGCCGACCTGCCCGATAAGGTGCTGGCCGAGGACATGCCCAAGCTGAAGCTGCACATGCTGAATGCTGCCGGCAACGATGTCAGTGCCACCCTTCGCTATCAGATAGATGGAGGCAAGTGGATGTTGGTTCAGTCGAACACGTCCGTAGATCTGCCCAAGTTGAAGAGCGGCAAGCACAAGTTGAACGTAGAATATGAGGATAAAAAGTCGGAACGCGATTTCGTGGTGTTCTCACTCGACGACAAACGGCCTGTTATGGATACCGACGACTGGTTCTACGTGTCGGCTCAGCAGTTCCCCAACAACGGTAAGCCTGTCACCCTGCAGGTGGGTGCATCGGGCGATGTACACATTGTCTATACGCTGGTGGCTGGCAGCGACATTATCGAACAGGGGGCAGTCGACAAGAGCAACGAACTAATCAACCGCAAACTGACCTACAAGCCCGAATACGGCAACGGACTCACGCTCAGCTATGCCTGGGTGCGTGACGGAAGAACACATACGTACAGCCAGCAGATTCAGCGTCCGCTGCCCGACAAGAAGTTGAAGATGAAGTGGGAAACCTTCCGCGACCGTCTCAAGCCAGGTCAGCAGGAAGAATGGACATTGAAGATTGAGGCACCCAATATCAACTCTCATCTTCAATTAATGGCTACGCTCTACGACAAGAGTCTCGATCAGATTCTGTCTCTGGACGAGAAACGCGAATGGTCGCTTGAGCCTCGCAATTGGTTGCCGATGGCCTCTCTGAACTGGACTCGTGGTTACTGGGGAACAGCTGGCTGTAGTGCCTATCAGCATGTAGAACCACTCAACGAGGATAATCTGCTGTTCAGTACTTTCGACAGCGATTGCATTCCTTATTCTTGGCTCATCCGTCGTCACAGGACGTTGACGCGCAACGGTGCGTTCTATGGTAAGGCTATGGCTACGCTCGATGCTGCCCCGATGGCACTGCAAGAAGTAGCTGTTGCTTCGCAGAAGGCTATCGGAGCCTTCGATGTGGCAGGCAACGATGAGGAGGCTTTGCGGGAAAGTGGCGCAGGACTGGACATTAGTGACCAGAAAAAGTCTGAGCCCGAAGTGCAGATGCGCGAGAACTTGCAAGAGACCGCCTTCTTCTATCCGCAACTGATGGCCGACAGCACGGGGCGTGTCAGCATCAGCTTCAAGCTCCCCGAAAGTCTCACCACCTGGCGATTCATGGGCATTGCCCACACTAAGGACATGATGCACGGCTTCATCGACGGTGAGGCGGTAGCCCAGAAGGACGTGATGATTCAGCCCAACGTGCCGCGTTTCATCCGTGTGGGTGATAAAGCAACCGTTTCGGCCCGCGTCTTCAATGTGACCGATAAAGAACAGAGTGGCACCGCCCAGCTGCAGCTGATCGATCCTGAAAACGATCAAGTTGTTTACTCGCAGCAAACAGCCTGTTTGATTCCTGCAAACGGTACATATACCGTTAGTTTCCCTGTTGATGCTACATCGTTGGGAAACTATTCGCTGCTTGTTTGCAAGATGAGCGTCAGCGGTGAGACCTTTAGTGACGGCGAACAGCATTATCTGCCCGTTCTGCCCAATCGTGAGCGGGTCACCGTTACCGTGCCCTTCACTCAGAATGAGCCTGGCACGAAGACCATTGACTTGAAGTCGCTGTTCCCTGATGCGGTGGCCAACTCCAAACTCACCGTTGAGTACACCAACAACCCCGCATGGCTCATGGTACAGGCTCTTCCCACCATCGGCAAGCCTTGCGACAAGAACGCCATCAGTCAGGCCGCTTCGCTCTACGCCAACGGCATCGGAAAATTCATCATTGACCAGAATCCGCAGACGAAGCATGTGTTTGAGATGTGGAAGCAGGAAAATGCCCAGCTATCATCTCTCAACTCTCAATTAGAAAAGAACGAGGAACTGAAGGATCTTGTGCTTAACGAAACGCCGTGGGTGCTTGATGCTGACCAAGAGGCTGAGCAGAAACAGCGTCTCGCCGATTTCTTCGACGAGAACTTGATAGAACAGCGTTTGCAGTCGGCCACCGAACGACTGAAGAAGCTACAGTGTGCCGACGGTTCCTGGAGCTGGTGGGAAGGCATGCCCAGTTCGTTCTATATAACGGTGGAAGTCAGCGAGATGCTGGTGCGCCTGAACCAGATGACGGGTAACAGCTCTTCGCTCTCCGCACTCCAATCTCCACTTGACAAAGCTTTCAAGTTCATGAACAAGGAGATTCTGGAATTGGTGGCCGAGATGAAGAAAGAGGAAAAGAAAGGCATCAAGCAAACTTTCCCCACTTTCAAGGCCCTGCAGTATTTGTACATCTGCACGCTCGACGGTCGTCAGCAGCCAGCCAATGTGCTGCAGGCACAGGCATATTTGAAGAAACTGCTGAAAAAGGATGTGAAGAATCAGACTATTTATGAGAAAGCAATGTCGGCAATTGTCCTGAATGCACCTCTTTATATTAAGAGCCTGAAGGAATACACCGTCTACAAAGAAGAAATGGGCCGCTACTACGACACGCCGCGTGCCAGCTACTCATGGCGCGACTATCGCATTCCCACACAGGTGGCAGCCATCGAAGCCATTCAGCGTCTTTCACCTAACGACACCCAGACCATTGACGAGATGCGTCGTTGGCTCCTGCAGGAAAAGCGTACCCAGGCTTGGGATACGCCCATCAACAGCGTTGATGCCATTTACGCTTTCCTGAACGGAAACAGCCAGGAACTGAAGCCACAGGCCAAGACCGTACTGAGCATTGACGGCAAGACCGTTGATACTAGTGAGGCTACCGCAGGCATTGGCTATGTGAAGACGGCGCAGACGTATAACGGTGAACGCACTTTTACTGCCGAAAAGACCTCTACAGGCACTTCTTGAGGAGCTGTCTATGCCCAGTTTATGCAGAATACGGGTGACATCAGTGACCAGAAGAGCGGTATTAGCGTGAAGCGTGAGATCCTTTCCGATGAACCTCTGAAAGTGGGCGACCGTGTGAAAGTGCGCCTCACGATTGAGGCCGACCGCGACTACGACTTCGTGCAGGTGGTCGACAAACGGGCTGCCTGTATGGAGCCTGTCAGTCAGTTGAGCGGCTATCACTGGGGCTATTACTGCGCTCCGAAGGACAACGC
>CAMZBS010000025.1 GCA_947304695.1 uncultured Prevotella sp. | reverse complement strand
GTACGGCGACAAGGAGCGTGTGGTGAGTTTCGGTCCTTCGTGTGAGTTCTGCGGTGGTATTCACGCCAGCAGCACGGGCCGCATAGGTTTCTTCAAGATTATCTCTGAAAGCTCAGTGGCTGCAGGCATCCGCCGCATCGAGGCCAAGACTGGCCGCGAGTGTGAGGAACTGCTCTACCAGCTGGAGGACACGCTGAAGGCCGTGAAGTCGTTCTTCAACAATGCCAAAGACCTGCAGGGCGTGATTCAGAAGTACATTGATGAGCACGACCAGATGAAGAAAGACATTGAGGCTTTCCAGGCACAGGCTGTGGAGCGCATTGCTAAGCAGTTGGTAGAGAAGGCCCGCGAGGTCAACGGTGTGAAGGTTGTCAAGACCGTGCTGCCGATGGAACCGCAGGCTGCCAAAGACTTGGCCTTCAAGGTGCGTGCTGCCGTCGAAGGCTCACTGCTCTGCGTGCTGGGCACGAAGCATCAGGACAAGCCGCAGCTGACCATCATGATGAGCGACGATATGGTGGCCCATGGCCTGAATGCAGGTCAGCTGGTGCGCGAGGCTGCCAAGCTCATTCAGGGCGGTGGCGGCGGTCAGCCCCACTTCGCACAGGCTGGTGGAAAGAACGCCGACGGACTCAGTGCCGCAGTAGACAAGGTCGTGGAGCTGGCACAGTTCTAACCTCGTTACCGTTCATATTCACAAAAACCGTTCATATTCGCAGAAAATGGCTACTACAGGCCATTTTCTGCTTTTTCTTGCCCTCGTTTGTTAGGGGAATGTAGTACCTTTGTGCCTTGAAAAATTTAATGTCTAACTATAAATTATTAATGTACGCATGAAGAAAATCAATCTTCTTTTGGTATGGGGACTTGCCCTTCTGGTAGGTTTCTCATTGGCTGCTTGTAGCAGCGACGACGACAACGACAGTGGCAACAACGGTGGCGGCAATGGCGGCAATGACGGCCCTGCTCCCACTGAGTTCAGCTATGCCGCTTTGACGGGTATCGTGGAAAACTACGGTTCTCCCATTGAGGGCGTCAGCGTGATGAGCGGCGACCAGACATTGGCTACCACCGATGCCAACGGTGTGTTCACCCTCGAGAATGTACCCACGGTAGACAACCGCGTGGTGCTGAAGTTCAAGAAGGCTGGCTACATCGACGTGGTCCGTTCCATGGCAAAGAGCGACAAGGCCATTTGGAGAATCGAGATGATTAGTAGTGGCAATGCCCGCAGCGAAAGCTTTGACGCCACTGCAGGTGTTGAAATGACCTATCAGGCAGGCTACGATCCGGAGACGAATACGTACAAAGAGATGAAGGTGCAGCTGCCCAATGGCTATGTAGACGCAAACGGCAATGCCTATACAGGCAATGTTAATGCGCAGATGGCCTACATTGCACCAGGCAGTGACATCTTTGCCGAGCAGATGCCTGGTGGTGACCTGGCTGCTGTTCGCGCAGACGGTAGCAGTGCTCAGCTCATCAGCTTCGGCATGGTGGCTGTTCAGTTGACCGACGATGCTGGCAATGCACTGCAGCTGGCTCCCGGCAAGGAGGCTACGCTGACTTTCCCCGTGCCCGCTTCCATGAAGGATAAGGCTACCTACAATGAGATTCCCCTTTGGAGCTTTGATGAGACGAAGGGCCTCTGGGTAGAAGAAGGAGTGGCCAAGCGTCAGGGCGATGTCTACGTGGGTACGGTGAAGCACTTCTCTTGGTGGAACCTCGACTACCCCGAGTCGCGCGCCACGCTGAAGGTCAATGTGGTCGACAAGAACGGCAAGGCATTGCAGGACATCAGGGTCAATGTCGACGACCAGCGCAACTGGTACACCGATGCCAAAGGCCACGTAGAAGGTTTTGTGCATTCTGGTGTCAAGATGTTTGTCGAGGCAAACGGTGTTTATGAGAACATGAAAGCCCGTGTTGATGTTGGTCCGCTGAATGCAGGCGAGACGAAGGAGGTCACGCTGACTGTTGAAGGTGTTTCGGTTATCAGTGGTTCTGTGGCTACCACCGGCCTCACCAGCAAGGTGTGTACAGTGGAACTGACAATGATGGGACAGAACAACCTGAAAGTCATTACCGACCTGCTGGGTCGCTACAAGCTCTATGTGCCTACTTCCTACAAGGGTCTTGCTTCAATCAGTGCCACCAATAGCAAGGGTCAGAGCACCTTCAAGGATGTGATTCTCGACGAGAAGGATCTGGTTGTCAACTTTGCTTTTGAGAATAGTGCTGCTCCTGCTGCCTCCACTGCAGGCAAACTCACCGTGAAACTTGAGGATGCTGCCGACGTAACCTTCGATCTGATGGTCAGCAAGAATGATTATGCCAGACAAGTGCAGATCATTGACCAGCAACTCTCTGCAAATTTCCACTGGTATGGTGAATATCCTCAAAATTCCGACTACCAGACGCTCAACTTCAGTATTGAGGACTACGAAGCTGGTAAGACCACCTATGAAGGACTGACCTTCAACTTCGTCCAGTACACCATCGATGAGACCAACAAGAACATATACTATCGCAACACCGTGTATTTCAAAAACGTAACGGCAGAGCTGACACCGTCGGGCGACAACATGGTTTTCAAAATCAAGGATGCCGACGTTCAGCTTACGGTTGAGTCTGGCGATGTCAACCAGTGGCCAAGAGGCACCCATACCGATGTCGATGGCAAGGCCACGTTGGAGCTCACCCTGCCCATTGCGCTGGAGGCTAAGTCGTACTTGAACACAACGATTGACGCCGTGAAGAGCCAGCTGCCCAGCTTCATGCCCTACCTTGAAGGCAAAACGTGCCACGTACTGATCGTCTCGAAGAGCAAGGACATGGGCGACGGCGCCGTGATTTGCTATGATGACGAAAGCATTACTGATGATGACTACAACTCACTTTGCGCCAAGGCCGAGAAGGAACTAGGTCAGCCCGTGATGCCTGCCGGACTTGACGAGCAGATGCTTGAGGACCTGAAGCACCACAACCACTTCGGCAACACCTACTTCAAGGACGGCAAGTATGTGAACATTGCTCAGAACCAGTGGTATCAGCCCAGTCAGCAGGAGTTCCGCTTCGACGCAAACGTCATTCAAGGCGAGAGCTATAATGCTAAGCTCACAGTCCGTGCCTTCAACAACATCAAGGTGCCTGTGAGTAGCCTCCTCCGCTACTAATTCCGTAGAAGCAATAAACTGCTTCCGGCTAAACATAATCTCCGAATCGCTTGGCGGTTCGGAGATTATGTTGTATCTTTGTCCCGTCGCTTGTTAGCTCACTCGTGGGCGGCGGGCGGTCTTATATATAAGAAAGACGTTTTCGAACGTCTGTCGTTGTGAGCAACGAATTTCGCAAATCCGTAAACTCACAACAGGCAGATGGCAACCGAAGCGTCTACGTGGTAAGTATCTATATTCACATTTCCCAAACCTGTGGGTAAGAAGACGCAGCACCTCATCCGCTGGATGATGAAGCCTAATCGCCAGGCTCGTCCGCAGTCTGTTGAGGAGATCAGAGATTTCCTGAGGAAACCGTTCCTTGAGGAGACCCAGGAAGAAGATCCAAGTTATGACGAAGAAGTAACGGTTGTTGGCAAATCTCCCGAACCGCAGGAAAAAAAACTGAAAATTCAATGAAGAAGTGGTTTCCCTTTGGCATTGCAGGAGCTGTTGTGTGCATTGGACTTATTATATTTGTGATGTTTGGAAACAAAAACGACACATCAGACTCTAATTTTGACTCAATAGAGTCGAAAGTCTCATCTGAGACACCCCCACAAAATGGAAGTGAGAAGCTTTCAAAGTCATCGAGTGGGGCAATCATTCAGAGATTGATTAATAACATGGTATATGTACAAGGTGGAACGTTTACGATGGGAGCCACTTCTGAGCAGGGCAGTGATGCTGATAGTGATGAGGTGCCGACGCATCAGGTAACTCTTTCTTCATTCTTTATAGGGAAATATGAAGTAACACAGGGGGAATGGCTGGCCGTGATGGGACATAATCCATCAGAGTTCAAAGGTTTGAAACGGCCTGTAGAACAGGTTAGTTGGAATGATTGTCAGGAGTTTATTCGTAAACTCAATAACATGACGGGTAAGCGTTTCCGTCTGCCCACAGAGGCTGAATGGGAATTTGCAGCAAGAGGTGGTAACAGTAGTAGGGGATATAAATTTGCTGGCGGTGATAATTTGGATCGTGTAGCATGGTATTACAATAATAGCGGCGGTAGGACTCATGATGTAGGTCAGAAGTCGCCGAATGAGTTAGGGCTGTATGATATGAGCGGCAATGTTTATGAGTGGTGTCAGGACTGGTACGATAGTTATAGTAGCAGTAGTCAGTCGAATCCAACGGGACCTTCATCAGGCTCTTACCGCGTGAGCCGTGGTGGCAGTTGGAGCTTCAACGCATGGCTCTGCCGTGTGTCGTGCCGGAGCAGTTTCTCGCCAGGCTTTATGCTCGACAGCCTCGGCTTGCGCCTTGCCTTCTAGTTCTCTCCTTTAAGAAAAATCTTTACAATGACCCTCCTGAGATTCGCTCAGAATTCAGCAAATGGTCTTGGTGGCGCAAATGAGCGAATTATGGACATTTTTGCAAGTGGTTGATAGTCAAATGATTGTGATTTTGGAGGCTTTCCTGCGCCCCGAAAACTGCCGTTTTATGCCCTAACAGAGGCTTGGTTTCGACGAAAAAGAGGCTTGGTTTAAGTGCGTCTAAGCCTTGTTTCCGATGCGTCAGAGCCTTACTTCCATGCAGTCAGACGCTTTCTGACTCTGAGGTAGCAGGCATCTAACCATGAAAGAGCAGTTTTCTGTGTCTTCGCTGGTCTAGAAGTACCTGTCGGGAGAGTGCTTTTTTCTATGAATTATTTTGACAAAACGAAGCCGCTTTCAGAACGCGCATTCTCTTCAGGATAGTTCTAAATAAGGTTGTTTGATGGTGGCAATTTAGGGGTTGCAGAGGGCTGTGCAGATGCGGTCTTGGAAGGTGCGGGCATTGTTGGCATGGAGCACACCCTGGTTGATGATGCTGAAGCAGAGCTGATGACCGTTGGCAGCTGTGCAGTAGCCTGCCAGCGAGATGACACCTGTAAGGGTGCCGGTCTTGGCGCGCACATTGCCTTCGGCTGACGTTTTGCGCATGCGTTTGCTCAGCGTGCCGTCGATACCGGCAATGGGCAGCGAAGGCAGCAGGTGGGTGTAGATGGAGGGTGTGAGCCAGGCGTGACGCAACAGACCGACGAGCAGTTCGGGCGATACGTAGTTGTAGAGCGACAGTCCGCTGCCGTCGGCATAGCGGAAGCAGCTGTTGTCGAAGCCTAAATAGGCTATCAGCTGCTTCTCCAGGGAACGGGCATGGATGGCTCGAGCCGGACGGCTGCCATAGCAGGCGGCGAGCTGATAGAAGAGGGCTTCGGCCACGAGGTTGTCGCTCTCTTTCATCATGGGGGTCAGCACCTGGTCGAGCGTGTGGTGGCAGGTGGCCAGAAGGGTGGCACCGTCGTGCAGTCGGCCTTTGTCCACCGTGAAGCTGTCGAGCACGATGCCGCTACGGGTCAGTTCGCTGACCATCCGCTCCATGAAGTTGGCTTTCTTGCCCACCAAGAGCGGTGACAGCGTGGGGTTCTTGTCGTCCCAGCACCAGCCTTCGCCCCATTGCAGCGTGTCTTTCATCGACACGTCGGCCACCAGTCGGCCCCGCAGTGTGTCGATGCCCAGGTGATGAAGCTCGTAGACGAAGTCGCGCAGGTCGGTGATGTCGAACAGCGGATCCATGCCGCCCACCACGTAGAGGTCGCCCGTGAAGGTGGCTCCTTCTATGCGGCCCCTGCGGTAGAGTGAGGTGGTCAGCAGATAGTCGGGCGGCAGCTGGTCGAGGGCGGTGATAGCGGTGACCAGTTTCATGGTCGATGCCGGACGCATGCTGTGACGATGGTTGAAAGAGAACAAGGCCGAATCGGCTGTGAGATCCCACACCATGAGGCCCAGTTGTGAGGTCTGAAGCAGTGAGTTGTTTAGAAGCGATGTTAGTCTTGCCTGCACATTCTGAGGCCAGGGTAAGTCGGTGGGAATGGTGTCGGCAATAGCGATGGTGTCGCCTTCAATAAGCTCTTCGTCGTTGTTCGTCTGAGCCCAAAGAGGCATGACGGTCAGGGCAAGGAGCAAAAAAATAGCATATTTCTTCATATCGCGTGCAAATCTACGAAAAATTTTTGTATTTTTGCACCCATAAATACTAAAACTATGGTTTACAAGTACGATTTCTTGATTATCGGCGCCGGCGTGGCCGGTATGAGCTATGCCCTGAAAGTGGCTCGTGCCAAGAAGGGCACGGTGTGCATGATCTGCAAGACCAGCCTTGACGAGGCCAACACCTCGTTTGCCCAAGGCGGTGTGGCCAGTGTGACGAACCTGGCCGTAGACAACTTTGAGAAGCACATTGAGGACACGATGATAGCGGGCGACTACATCAGCGACCGCGCTGCCGTGGAGCAGGTGGTGAGAAACGCACCTGAGCAGATCAAGGAACTGGTGGAGTGGGGCGTGGAGTTCGACCGCAAGGAAGACGGCTCCTTCGACCTTCATCGCGAGGGCGGACACTCGGAGTTCCGTATCTTGCACCATGCCGATGATACGGGTGCTGAGATTCAGCGCGGACTGATGGCAGCTGTGAGGGCTTGTCCCGACATTACCGTCAAGGAAAACCACTTTGCCGTGGAGATTATTACCCAGCACCACTTGGGGGCGAAGGTGACGCGGCGCACACCTTATATAAACTGTTACGGTGCCTATGTGCTGAACCCCGACACGGAGAAGGTGGACACCTATCTGGCCAAGATCACGCTGATGTGTACTGGAGGTTGCGGAGCCGTGTATCAGACCACCACCAATCCCGTCATTGCCACGGGCGACGGTGAGGCTATGGTCTATCGAGCCAAGGGCACGGTGGAGGGCATGGAGTTCGTGCAGTTCCACCCCACGGCACTCTATTCGCCGGGCGAGACCCATCCGGCCTTCCTGATTACTGAGGCCATGCGCGGCTATGGCGGCATCCTGCGACTGCCCAATGGCGAATCGTTTATGGAGAAATACGACGAGCGCCTCAGTCTGGCTCCGCGTGACATCGTGGCACGTGCCATTGACAAGGAGATGAAGATTCACGGTCTGGACCATGTATGCCTGGACGTGACCCATAAGAATGCCGAAGAGACACGGCACCACTTCCCCAATATCTATCAGAAATGTCTGTCGATGGGCATTGACATTACCACCGACTATATCCCCGTCCGACCGGCTGCTCACTACATGTGCGGCGGCATTAAGGTAGACCTGAACGGACAGTCGTCGATAGAACGCCTCTATGCCATTGGCGAATGTTCATGCACGGGGCTGCACGGCGGCAACCGACTGGCCTCGAACTCACTGATTGAGGCGGTGGTCTATGCCGACGCGGCTGCCAAGCACTCGTTGGAACACGTGGACTTGTATGACTTCAACGACAAGGTGCCGGAGTGGAACGATGAGGGCACGATGAGCAACGAGGAGAAGGTGCTCATCACGCAGTCAGTAAAAGAGGTGGGCGAGATTATGTCGAACTACGTGGGCATTGTGCGCAGCGACCTGCGTCTGCACCGTGCCTGGGTGCGCTTGGACATGCTTTACGAAGAGACCGAGAACCTGTTCAAGCGCGTAAAGGCCACCCGTGACATCTGCGAACTGCGCAACATGATCAACGTGGGCTACCTGATTACCCGTTTTGCACTGGAAAGAAAGGAAAGCCGAGGTCTGCACTTCACCACCGACTATCCTGTGCATGCCTACGATAAGAAAAAGGAAGAACTGCCGCGTGTGGCAGCAAAAGACATGTATGAAGAGGCCATCCGGCTGATGGAGTCGAACCGTGGTAAGGGTGATGAACCCAAGGTAGGCATCTTCTGGTATAATGCCGCCCTGCATGAGTTGTTTGGCGTGGTTAGCCATAAGTACAGTGACTATGAGAAACCCAATGCAGGTGGTGGACTGATAACATCGAGCGAAATGCACGAAGATGTATGGAAGAAGGAGTTCCGCAAGCAGAAATATCATGGCGATGGCACTGGCCCGTTCAAGGGCGAGTACCAGTGGAAACCGCGTGGAAGAGTGTTCTATAATCCCGCAGAGGATCATTTCTACATTGGCATAGGCCAATGGATAGACGAACATCCTGAGGCTGAGGACTTGATTATAGAAGAGTTCGACCTGCCCAGAGACAAGACTTCGCTTTGGAAGATGCCTCACTGGGATTTGGGTCAGACATGGAATGACTGATCATCTCGTCAGCGAGAATTTCATTGATACACCGAAGTCCTGCGTTGTAGTGGGATAGCTGCTGCTTGAGAGCAGAGGCGTGTTGGTCTGGCGGTCGTAGTAGGCCGTGAGTGTCAGGAAACGCGACAGCGTGTAGTCGGCCGAGATGGAAATCTTCAGGGCCGAGTTGCCGCTGCTGGCCGACGATACACCCGTAGCGATGTCGCGGGTGATGGCTGCCTGATTGCGGAACGAGATGTCAATGCGCGTGTTCAGGTCGTGGTTCAGACCTCCACGGTTGGTCGACGTGTTCTTCGACTGCGACTTCTTGTTGTCGTCCTCTTCCTGTCCTTTCTTCTTGGCTCCCTTCACTTTGCGGCTATTGGTGCCCGAACCGAAGAGGTTCAGGTTGGTGAACTTGTAGCCAAGTCCGATGACCCAGTCCTTCGACAGAGCCTCGTTGATTTGCACACTGGTCATCGAGAGGTTCAGCACGCGCGTGGTCTTATATTCCAGCTTGGCCGTCAGGTTGTTGTTCAGTGTCACGTCGAGACCCAGCAGGGGCGAGAAAGCCTCGTTGATGCTCACCGTGGGAATGTTGTACATGCTTGAGGGTGTGAGCGAACCGTCGGCTGCGCGCACGAAGCCCAGATCGCCCATGTACTCAATCCATGAACTGTAGGAGTTATAGGAACCCACGGAGTAGACTGACTTGTAGGCATGGTTCAGGTTCACACTCTTGAAGTGGTCGCGCAGCCAGGGCAGTTTCGACAGTCCGGCATACTTGATGGTCCAGTTGGGCAGCAGTCGCAAGAGTGCGGGGAAGATGTCGAGCGACGAGCCTCCGCCCAAGGTGTAGGTGGATAGGAAGGCCGGGATAAGCACATCGCCACTGTAGGGGTCGACGGGGTTGGCCGTCTGGTTAGCCCCGTCGTACTGGGCTTGCACGCGGTCACGGAACTCGTTGACTTTTTCCCTGAACTTGTCGAATGATGCTGAATGATAGCCGTTGTTGGCATCACCCATGCCTTCGAGGGCACTCTGGATGCTGATGGTGGTCATGTTGAAGGTACCGCTGTGAGTGGTGGGCGAACCTTCATACATGTACTGAATGCTCTTGGCCTTGGTCATGGTGCGCGATGCGTTGAGGTCAATCTTCAGATCGCGTACGGGTTCGAGCGTTCCTCTAATCTGCAGGTCCTCGGTCGTACTGCTGGTCGACGGTGTTGCCACTGAGTCGTTGCACAGCAGCCAGCCGCGGTCGAGTGCTTTCTGGACGTAACTGTCGTCGGTAAGGCCAAAGGCAAAGTCGAGACCCGGTGCAAGTACACTGCCCGTGCGCTGGCCAAAGGCATCGCCGATGTTGGGCAGGAAGCCAGGCACCGTCATGCTGCGCTGGTTGCGGTAGGTGACGCTCACGTTGCGCAGTGACATTAGCAGACGGGTCACATGCTGAGCCGGGTTGTACCACCATTGGTTCTCGAGCGGCTCCTTGGGCATCACGCTGATTTTGATGTCGACCTTCGGCGTAGTACCGTCGGCCACATCCTCTGCTTTGATTCCACGATTATTGCGTTTGGTTGTCGCTTTCTTCGTGGCTGTGCTGTCGGTGGCCACGGTGTCGGCCACGGCCACCTCTTCCTTCTTCTGCTTGCTGCTCTTCTTTGCACTTCCCTTCTGCTGGAAGGCGTCGCTGTTCTTGGGCAGCCACACCTTGATGGTGTTGTCGTCTTCGACCTTCCACTTCAGGTTCACGGTCTTGCCTTGCTTGGTCTTGGCCGTGACATAGAGCCGCTTCGACTTCTTGCCGTGCTTCACCTGGATGGCACTGTCGGGCAGCAAGGTCAGTTCGCGCTGATAGGTATTCTTGTTCTTCGGCAGGGCCTTCTGCTCCTTGGCATCATCGGCTTTTGCCTTGTCCTTCGCTTTGTCGTCGGTCTTCTTGGCACGCTGCGTAGTGGCCTTCTTGGCAGGTGTCTTGCGTGCAGGTTGCTTCTTGAAGCGGTCGTTGGTGGCCTTCAGGAAGGGGACATGGTTGTAGAGCGTCTCCAGGTTGAGCGCACCGTTAATAGTCAGGTTGCGGTTGTTGGAGATGATGTTACCCAACGAACTGCCGTCGTCAAGGTCGGTACCGCGCAGCCATGAGTAGGTGGCGTTATAGGAGGCATCTGAGTTAATCCAGTCGAATATGGGTAGCTTGTTCAGCGGCAGCTGGTAGCTGGCTGTGAACGACTGATGATAATCGAGCGGAGTACCCCAGTGCTTGATACTGGTCCACACGGAGTCCTTCCATGCCTGGTATTCGTCGGGATAGAGATCCTTGTTCACTGGGGTGTAAGGCTCTTCAATCTCGGCATGAGTGGCACTCTGGAAACTCATGTGCAGGTTCTTCGTCAGGTCCCAACGCAGCTGGAAGTCGCGGTTCCAAAGGAACTGCTCGCTGAACGTGAGCGGCAGGTTGGGGTCTTCGGTGTTCTCCAGATCGCGTTCCTGAAGCTCATAGTAGGTTCGCACCAGTTCTGAGTTGAACGAGATGTTTTGCGGCAGGTAGTTCAGTCCCAGTGCCTTGGGGAAGTCGAGCCACTTCGACTTTCCTTTCAGTCCCTTAAACGGCTCCAATGTTTTGTAGACGGGAGAGTAGGAGTAGTTCAGGGCACCGCGCCACTGGTCTTCCGTTTCCCAAATGGTGGTCTCACCGGTGGTCTTGCGGTGGGCATGGCTGTAGCTGAAGGAGAAGTTGGCGGGGTCGTAGGGCATTGGGTTGCGCTTCGACTTGATGCCCACGCGGGCATTGGATATGGAGAAGTTGCGCGTTGTGTTCTTTGTCACAGCAATGCTCTCGATGGAATCGCGTTCACGCTTGTCCAGTGCTGACTCCAGGGCATCATCCAGTTCCATGTCACTGTCAAGCGGGTTGTATTTGGGACTGATGGTTTCCTTCGTGTAAGAATAGTAGATGGGGGCTGTGACCTTGGCCTTCTCGGGGAAGAACTTGCCCATTTCCAGGTTGGCGGTGATGGAGTAGGACTTCTCCGTCTCGGTGCTGCGCTGCAGAATGGTCTCTTCCAGTCCGCCGAAGCCGTCGGTCATGTAGCGGCCCGATAAGTTGACTGTGCCAAAGTCGCTCAGCTGGATGTTCATGGCACCCGAGGCGGCCCATCCGCCTTCGTTGTTCGATTCGCGCAGGCGCAGTTCGTTGACCCAGATTTCGCCCGACTTGAGCTGGCTGGTCATATTGCGTACACCGATAATCATGGTCTTCACCTCTCCCAGTGTAGGGTTACCCACAATGCTGATGCGGTTGTTCGGATTGTCCGAATCGTAATCGCTGAACACCTGTGTGTAGCTGGCTGTACCGTTGGAACGTGCTATGTTGCGGGCTTTCTTCAGTTTGGTGAATATGCTGAGGTCAATGTCGAGCATGTTCTCCTGCGGCCACACCAGCGGGCGGTCGGCAGGTACGTTCCATCGATAGTTGCCTTCGGGCGTCAGCTTCAGCGGAATGAGGTATTCGTAGTAGTTGTTCTTGTAGTCAGAACCCAGGCGGATGAACACGGCCAGCTGGTTGTCTTCAAGCTGGGTGCTGTTGGGCACCAGGTAGTTGGCATGCACAAACATCTGTAACCGTTTGTACTGGCGTAGATTCAGGTTGGTGTTCTTGTAGACAGCCTTCGACTCGTTCTGACTCAGGTTTCTCACGGTAAGGCACAGGGCCTGCTCGTTGTCTTCAGTGAGCTGCGGCTGACTGGGGTCGGAGGCACGCGAGATGCCTGGAGGCAGCACGTAGGCTACGGGCTTGCGCTCTGTGTTCTCCTCAATGTTGACGGCACTCATCTCAAGCACACCAGTCTCGGCTCCGGCCGAAGTCTGCAGGTTCTGCTTGTACTGGCGCCATGTGCCGCGCACCAAATCGAGTGAACCGAAGCGCAGGACGATAGGCTCTTCGAAGCCAGTGAGGAACATACGAATGAAGCGGATGCTTGTAAAGTCGTTGATGGTTCCCTGCTTCTCATTGTATTTGGCCAGCGGAATGCGGAATTGGTACCAGCGCACGGTGGCAGAATCACCGTTACGCAGCTTGGCGTTGTAGTCACGGTGGTCTACGATGTAGCTGTCCTCCGATTTATGTCCGCTATTGTAGGCTTGTAGTTCGTCGTCGCTGATGGGAACGCGGTACTGGTAGTAGCGCTCATACTCATTGAGGGTGAAGTCCATGTTGATGTCCTCCGCGTCGGGACCGGTCTTATAAGACGTGTCGTAGCTCTCCGTCTGGTTGTCGCTGGCTGGCGAGTTTCCCTGTGGGTTGTTAATGCGCTTGTAGCGGTCCAGGATGCTGCGTCGCTCGTCGTCAAAGTCGGAACCACGGAAATAGTGGTAGTCGTCGCCGGCGGGGTCGTTGCGCCAGGCGTTCAGCAGACTGTCGTTTTGCACAATGCCGCTGATAGCGTTGAGCCAAGTGGCATAGTCACCGAAGGTCTGTTCTTCCTCGTCGGTCAAACCGTTAAAGCCTACGTCCTGCAGTTCGCGTGAGCCACTGGTGGTGGCAAAGGCATAGGTCTGAGTGGCCTGCTGTGGAATCTTGCCCCACTGGGTGGTGGTATAGGCATCGCTACCGTCAACGGGCATGCCGCTCTCGTAGAATTTCTTTCCATCGCAGAGCACGTCTTCCGACACTTCGCCCAAGTTCAGATAGAGTTCGCCGCTGTAGCGTGAGGCCGTTCCGTCCTTGCGGGTGTAGATGTAAGGATCGAGCAGCCAGAATTCCACATATTCTATATTAGCCTCCTCAAAGTCGGTTGTTTCCAGTCGGCGCATCATTCCACCCCATTTCTGGGCTGGATTCTTCAGCGTTCCGTCAGAGTTGAAGTCAAGTGTCAGGTTGTAGGGACCGCGCTCCTTAGGATAATAGGCCAGGTTGAGCACAGGCAGCGTTGAGGTGGCGCCGTTGTATGAACTCTGGTCGCGGTTGGGATAGAGTTCACGCACGTAGACTTCACGCACATAGTGGTTGGAGAGTTGTTCCAAGTCGCTCTTGATGTGGGCTGGCGTGAGGCTCGATGAACGACGTGTGAAGATGGGGTCGACATTGTACCAGGCCAGCAGTGCGCGTTCGTAACCGCTCTTCACTGAGGTCTTGTCGTCGTGGTTGGCGAATTTCGATGGCACACTCGACAATATCCATGTTTTCGGGTCGCTTATGTCGATGAGGTTCTTGGTGTTCTCGAAGTCATCGATGTAGGAAGCGTTGTCCTGCGTTCCGCGTGGGGTGTGGGCAATGAGCTGTGCAAACTCGCCCGAGAAGGTAATGTGGGAAGGCTGTGTGACATGCAGGAAGGGAATGAGGTTGAGCATGTTGGTGAGGAATTGCGATTCCTGCTTCCAGTTCATGTTCAGACCCCAGATGGTGTTGTTGAGCGGTTCTTCACCCATGTTGACCTTTGATACGAGTGCCTGTTCCTGTAGGTGTTGTAGTGTACCGCCAAGTGTGAAGTTCTTGGAGAAGTCGTATTCCCAGTTCACACCCAGCATGGTCTTGCGCTGCATGCCGTAGTGGGTGTTATCTTCAAGTGACACGCTGACGTTGGTACCGGCATCGATGATGCTCTGGTTCAGAATGGTTACTTCACCAGCTGAATAGTCCACGCTGTAGTCTGAGCCTTCCTGCAGTTCTACACCACCTGCCGTGACCCTGACGGAGCCTTGCGGAACATTGTAGGCACCG
Source organism: uncultured Prevotella sp. (assembly GCA_947304695.1). The sequence continues at coordinate 11,032 of CAMZBS010000025.1, read as the reverse complement.
AGCGAGATGACACTGCCCGAACTGCCTTTGTACTGTCCGGTCATGATAAACTTGTTCTTCTCGGCGTTCTGCTTGGCTATGGTCTTCGTAGAGTCGTAGAGCGCGTCGAAGCAGTATGTGTCGGCCACCGACCCCATGCCACTGCTTTCCAGGTAGTTGCGTAAGTATTGTCCGAAGGGTTCGGCAGCAGGCAGGAACACACGACCGTTGCTCACGGTGTAGCCCTGCACAAAGTCGAATTGTCCGTTGGGATGTGGTTTCATGTTGGCATCCAGTCGGTCCAGTCCCATGATCTTCAGCAGTGTCTTGCTCTTCAGCTCCTCTTCGGGCAGGTAGGTCAGGTAGGTGCCGGTGGTGTCGCTCTGGTACTTGATGTCCAGTCGGAACTTCTCTTTTTCTACGGTCTGCGCCAGATAGTAGACGTTTTTCATCATCAGGCGCCAGTTGCCTTGTGAGGGGCTGTTCTGTGTGTTCTTCAGTGCCTTCACGAAGAGCGACTTGTCAGTCTGCGTGAGGTCGGAAGAAAATTCACCCACTTGGTAGGTCTGTCCACCGTAGGTGTACTCGAAGGCTACGGCTAGCACCTGATCGGTCTGCAGGGTGGTCTTCAGCGTGATGTAACCCAGTGCGCTATTCAGGGTGTATTCGCTTGATGTGAGCAGGCGTGCGGCTGCCAGTTTCTCATAGTCCACACCGCCTGTCATGCCGGGCATGCTTTCCAGTCGTGACGTAACGTTGTCAATGCTTCGGGATTCGCTGTCGATGTTGCTCACGAGGGTGGCATAGAGGTTGTTCGACTGGTTGCTGGGTACACTGCCAGTACCCGTGCGCCACATGCCGTTCTTGGTGTAGGTGCTTTCGCCCAGGTCGGTGAAAGCCACGATGTTACGTGAGTTGCTGGTGGTACCGCTCTTGTTGGTAACCCATACTTCAATGCGGTTGATGTTTATGCCTGAAGTAAGGTTGGGCAGCGACTTCATGGCCTTGTCGTAGTTCTCACGGAAGTAGTGGGCCAGGAAGAAGTGACGGTTCTCTTCATAGTCGGTCACGTTCAGTTCAAAGGGCGTGGTTTGTACGCCGCCCTTGGTGTTGACGCTCTTCGAAGTGGAGTTCTTCTGTGACAGTACGGTCTGTAGTTTGAGCTTGCCGAACTGCATGTCAGTGCGTACACCGAACAGGCTTGATGCACCGCGAACCAGTGAGTTGTTAGTCGGGAAACTGATGTTACCGGCCTCAACGAGCTTGATGATTTCGTCTTCCTTGCCTTCATACTTCAGTTTCAGGTTCTTGGTGTCGAAGTCGAAGGTGGCATCGGTGTTGTAGTTCAGGTTCATGTTCACCTTGTCGCCAACCTTACCATTGACACTCAGGTTGATCTTCTCATCGAAGTCGAAGGCTGTAGTCTTACGGTTACGGATGGGCAGCGACGGGTTCTCCACGTTCTTCAGTGTGGCTCCCAGCTTCAGCTCAGCTGTTCCCTGGGTCTTGATGCGTACGCCTCCAGGACCAAAGATCTTCTCGGCAGGTCCCAGGTCGAAGTGCATGTCGGTGAAGTCGAACTTATCTTTGCCTGCGGCAGCGGCGGTCTGTGCGTCCTTCACACGGAAGAACTGCTGACGAGCGCGGCGTTCCGTCCATTTCATGTACTCTTGTGGGGTCATGATGATGGGAGCGTTCAGATAGCTGTCGCCTATTTTGGAACCGATGTAATAAAGATTCAGTGAATCGTCATAGACGGTAGTCTGCTTCACGTTTTCGGGCATGCGCAAATCAAGCGCGCTGGAGTCCAGGTCGGCCGTGATGATGGGTGCGGTCTTCTGGATCTTCCATCGCGGATGGAGCAACGAGTCGGGGATTTCTTCGTCCTCGACCGTCAGTATGGGCTGTGCCTTGGGCACGGGCTTGTTCTGCTTTGTGTTGTCGTCCTGTGGGGTCACAGCCAAGGCTGTGATGCTCAGCAGGAAGACCAGGATATATGCGAATCGCTTCATTTAATCTGTTTCAATGCCAGCTTCACTACTTGTTCTACGGGCAGTGAGGGCTGTTCTTGCAAGATGGCCACTACCACTTTCTGGCTGGGTGCGGGTGCGAATCCGAGCATGGTCAGTGCCGAGACGGCTTCGTCTTTGACGGCGTTGTTCACCGGTGCCTGTATGGTACCGCCTGCCGGTATCTCGTTGGTGATGCCAAGAGCCACGATCTTGTCTCTCAGGTCAACGATAATGCGCTGGGCTGTCATCTTTCCAATGCCCTTAATGCCCTTGATGGCGCGCTCGTTACCGGTTGAGATAGCAGCACAAAGCTCGCTTACGCTCATTGATGAAAGCATCATGCGGGCAGTATTGGTGCCTACTCCGCTCACGGTGATGAGCAACTGGAACATCTCGCGTTCCTTTTTATTATAGAAGCCGTAGAGCACATGGGCATCTTCGCGTATGACTTCATGCACATAGAGTCGCACACCCTCGCCTTTTCCTTGGCCAGGCTGGTGGAGAAATCCCTGAATGGCTGAATAAGTAGTGAGCGAAATGTTCAGTCCGTAGCCCACGCCAGCGGCCTCGACCGTAGCGAGTGCAGGTGTAAGCTCGGTTAGCTCGCCCCTGATGTATTCTATCATCCTTGCTTGTTTTTTGTATATATACGTGTTAAATAACGCTCCCGTAGCAGTTTTATTGTATGAGCCATGATGCTTTTGTGGCCAAAGTTTTGCAGAATTGTAAATTTATGCGTATTTTTGTGGCACGAAATGTGAAACGATAATGGAATGAATATGACACGATGGAGTTTTTTTGTGATGCTGGTCACTGTGATGACGGGTCTGCAGGCACAGGCGGAAAACTGGATGGACCGACTGCCTGACGATGTTTTTCTTTCAGTTCTGTCGGTGCCTGGTGCCCATGATGCGGCCACTGGCAGCGGTTGGCAGGAAGGTATGGAAGATTTGGGTGACGCTTACGCCCGAACACAGGAACTGACAATGTCGCAGTTGTGGAGTCTTGGCGTGAGGGCTTTCGACCTGCGTCCTTGTGTGTATGAGACCCACCTGAACCTGAATCACGGCATCGTGCCTACCAACCAGCGTTTAGAAGACGTTTTGCAAATGCTGAAAGACTCGTTGACAGCCAGTCCCTCGGAGTTTGTCATTATCCACCTGCTGCATGAAAAGGATGGCGACCAGGTGGAGAACGCCTACAACCAGCGCTTGACACAACTGCTGAAGAGCGACAGCCTGAAGGACTTGTTCGTCAACTATAAGCGCAATCTGAAAGTGGCCGACGTGCGTGGCAAGATTCTTTTGCTCAGCCGCGATAAGTATGCTTCTTCTCCTATTGGCGGATTCTTTGAGAACTGGACGGGATCTCTTGACTGGGAACGACAGACGCAAGCCCGGATAGTGGGAAGGGCAGCCGATGCCACTACGCTTTATGTGCAGGACTTCTCCGATACCCATGGTGAGGGTGACTTGGCCAGAAAGGTCGATGCCATCAGGCAGATGCTCGATTTCAGTACTACCTACGTGACCAAGCTTTCCTCAAGCGTGAAATGGGTGTTCAGTTTCGCCTCGGCCTATTCGCAGGTGGAGTCGCTCTTTGGCTATGAAATATCAACCAGTAACGGTTATCGGGACAACGCCGTACACACACATGAAGCCATTCTTGACTATCTGACCACCCATCCAGCCGGGCCTACGGGCGTGGTGCTCATGGATTTTGCTGGTGTTGACCAGAGCGGCAGCTACCATGTACGTGGCAAGGAACTGGTCAGGGCCATCATCGACAATAATTTCGGCTATCTGACGGAACGTGAAGCTGGTATTGAAACAGTACCTGCTGATGCCGAACCGACAGCAGTTTTCTCATTGGGCGGTGTACGTCTGCCTAAGGCCAGAAGTGGTTCGATTGTGCTGGAACGTCATGCCGACGGCCGTGTCAGGAAGTCTTTCCACACCTCATCTTCATTTTGATGGCCTGATTTTTTGCGGGTTCAATAAAAATTAGTAATTTTGCGCTGTAAACATCACGCACATGGCACTGAATTTGAACAAGAACTTGAAACTCTACTACTCCATCAAGGAGGTGGCTGAGATGTTTGATCTGAACGAGAGCACGCTGAGGTACTGGGAAACGGAGTTCCCCTACCTGAAGCCGAAGACGCAGACCTCAAACAAGGTGAGACAGTATTCTGAGAAGGATATCGAGCAGATCAGGCTGATTTACAATCTGGTGAAGGTGCGCGGCTTCAAACTGGCTGCGGCCAAGAAGATGATTAATGCCAATCGTGACGGTGCCGAGCGGAAGACTGACGTACTGTCGCGCCTCATCAGCGTGCGTGAAGACCTGAAAGCTCTGAAGCACCAGCTCGACGGGCTTCAGTAGTTCCAGCGGTCACCACGTGCAAACACGTTTTCAAGTGTCACCTCACTGGCTTCTTTTTTCGTAAGCTGTCGGCTCCAGGTCGCACGTCCTGTAGTTATGGCTCCCTCTCCTGTATTTTCGTATTCCAGATAGCGCGCCGTCTGTTCGCGCTCTTTCTGCCAGTGATGCCAGCCTTCTGGCCGTATCTGGCGCGGCAGTGTGCAGTGCATGAACAACGTGTAGCCGTAGTCGCGCCACGGACGGCCTAAGTAGACTTTCTCCACATCCGATGCACAAGTAATGTTGCAACGGTTAAAGATATAGCCGTACTTGATTTCCTTGGGTGTTGAGGCTGCAGTGATATAGCTGTTGGCCTTGCAGTGGATGGTACACTGCTCGAACCAAGCCGTCGAAGGACCGAAGATGAAGTCGGTCGTGCCCTCGATATAGCAGTGGTCGAAGAGCAGGCGTGTTGCAGCCACACCCGTATAGATGGTGTCCTGATGACCCAGGAAACGGCAATTCACGAAGCGCAGACGGTCGCCTTCGGTGTGAAGGGCTACAGCCTGACCCAGGCGGGCGGCGTTGTTCTCAATGGTCAGGTTTTTCAGCGTGATGTCATTACCTTCAATCTTCAGCGTGTAGGTACGGAAAGTACCCATGCCGCCTGGACGTTCTGCCGTTTTGATGTTGGCATGGTCGTCGAAGGTGATGACGGTCTGGTCGCGGTCTTCTCCGCATATCTCAATGTTCTGCAGCCATTGCGGAATGATGAGTTTCTCCTTGTAGGTGCCCCGTTTCACGAAGATCACCTTGTGATAGTCCATGAAGGCGCGGCATACCTCGATAGCCTCATCCACAGTGCGGAACTCACCTGTACCGTCGCGAGCCACGACGATGGTGTCGGGATTGTCGTACTTGCCCGCAGCACAGGCTTCGTAGGCGAGAAATGAGAAGTGAGAAACGAGCAATGCTGCAAACAGCAGGATTCTCATCTTCGCGGGAGTCATTTTCTTGTTATTCATGTTCATACCTTCTAATTCCTTGTTTCTCATTTCCTTTTGTTTTATTACATGATTTGCGATATTTCCTTCAGGTCGTCCACTTCCTTCAGCTTGTCGATGATTTCCTTCACGTCTTCGCGGTCGTGTACACGCAGGTCGATGACACCTTCGAACACACCGTCCTCGCTTGTGAACGTGAGCTTGCGGATGTCGACTGAAAGCTGGTTGGAGATAACCCTAGTCACCTCGTTCACCAGACCTCGGCGGTCAATGCCGCCCAAGCGGATGGTGGCATCGAAGAAGAGCCGTTTGTGCATGTCCCACTTGGCATCGAGGATGCGGTTGCCGTAGCCTGTCTTCAGCCTGTTGGCCACAGGACAGGTGCGCTTGTGGATTTCTATCTGGTTCTTGTTGTCGATGTAGCCCAGCACATCGTCGCCTGGGATGGGATGACAGCAGGACTGGAATTTGTACTGGGTGATGTTCTCGTCGGTGATGAAGATGGGCTTCTTTCGGTTGAACTTCTCTGGCACGGTGAACAGCTCGGGCTGCTCTTCCTCCTTTTTCTTGCCCGACTTCACAAACGGCACATACTTGCGCCAGCCTCCGTCGCCCTTCTTGTTCTTGCCTTTCAGTTCGTCGACGTCTTTCTCGCCCAGGATGATGGTCTTCTCGCCTACGGCCTGGAAGAGTTCGTCGCGACGTGTAATCTCGTGGAATGCAGCCAGCTGGTCGAAGAGTCCCTGGCCAGGCTCGAAGCCGTTCTTCTTCAGCCAATCGTTCAGCAGCTGCTCACCGGCCTTTTGCGACTCACGGCTTTGGCGGCGCAGGATGGCTCCTATCTTTGCTTTGGCTTTGGCCGTAGAGACGAAGTTCGTCCAAGACGGCTGCACGTGCTGCGACTTTGAGGTGAGAATCTCCACCTGGTCACCGCTGTTCAGCTTGTGGCTCAGCGGCACCAGCTTGTGGTTCACCTTGGCACCAATGCAGTGGCTGCCCAGGAAGGTGTGAATGCTGAAAGCAAAGTCGAGGGCGGTGCATCCTGCCGGCATGGTCTTGATTTCGCCGCGCGGGGTGAAGATAAAGATTTCCGAGGCAAAGAGGTTCAGCTTGATGGCATCGAGGAAGTCCATTGCGTCGGGCTGCGGGTCGTCGAGAATCTCCTTGATGGTGTGCAGCCATTCGTTCAGCTCGTTCTCGTCTTCCGTAATCTCGTCGTCCTCCTTGCCCTCCTTGTATTTCCAGTGGGCAGCCAGTCCCTGTTCGGCAATCTCGTCCATGCGGTCGGAACGTATCTGCACTTCAATCCAGTGGCCTTCTTTCGACATGAGCGTGACGTGCAGTGCCTGATAGCCGTTCGACTTGGGGTGGTTCACCCAGTCGCGCAGGCGGTCGGGATGGCTCTTGTAGATCTGGCTCAGCTCCACGTAGATGTTGAAGCACTCCTTGGCTTCGGCCTCACGGCTGCTGGGTGTGAAGATGATGCGCACGGCCAGTATGTCGTAGATTTCCTCAAACGTCACGTGCTTGTTCTGCATCTTTGACCAGATGGAATAAGGTGTCTTCACACGTTCGCGGATTTCGTATTTCAGTCCCATGCGCTGCAGCACCTCTTCGATGGGAGCCTTGAACTGGTCGAACGACTGGTGGCGTGACAACTTGGTGTCCTCCAGTTTGTGTTCAATGTCGGCGTAGATTTCCGGATGCTCGAAGCGGAAACTCAGGTTCTCCAGTTCCGACTTGATTTTATAGAGTCCCAGACGATGGGCCACCGGGGCATAGATGTAGAGCGTCTCGCCTGCAATCTTGTACTGCTTGTTGGCCGGCTGTGAGTCCAGCGTGCGCATGTTGTGCAGTCGGTCGGCTATCTTGATGAGAATCACACGTATGTCCTCGCTCATGGTGAGCAGCAGCTTCTTGAAGTTTTCGGCCTGGGCCGAAGCCTGTTCACCGAAGATGCCGCCGCTGATTTTGGTCAGTCCGTCGACAATCTGCGCAATCTTCGGGCCGAACATGTTCTCGATGTCCTCCACGGTGTACTCCGTGTCTTCCACGACATCGTGCAGAAGGGCTGAACAGATGCTGGTAGACCCCAGTCCTATTTCGCTGCATGCAATCTGGGCCACAGCAATGGGGTGCATGATGTAAGGCTCGCCCGACAGGCGGCGCACACCTTTGTGTGCCTGCTTGGCAAAGTTGAAGGCTTTCGTGATCAGGTCCGTCTTCTTGCGGTGACGCGACTTCTCATAGTCGTTCAGAAGTTTCTTATAGGCATCGTTAATCAGTTTTTCGTCGGCAGCTTCGCGCTTCATCATGTCTTCATCCATACTGTTTCCTCCCATTTCTGTGTCTTTAGGTTAATGCTTATTTTACTCTGATCTTCTTTCCTGCCTGGATTTTGTTGCCCCTGATGCCGTTCAGCTGGCGCAGACGGGCCACGGTGGTTCCGTTACGTTTGGCAATGGCCCCCAGGGTGTCGCCCTTTCTCACGGTGACACTGCCCTTGCTGCGTGCAGCCTTAGTGGTCTTGGCGGCTTTGCGGCTGCGTGCGGATTTACGCTTTGAGGCACTGCGCTTGCTGCTGACGAAGGTGGGGCGGTCGTCTACTTCAACTTCGTCGCGCTTGCTCATGTAGTCGCTGGTGTTGTAGTTGCAGATGGAGTCCTGCAGGTCTATGAACCGCACGACGTCGTTAGGCAGCATGCGGATGGCCGACGGCGAGCTGAGTCCTGGCACCATGTCGCGGCGGTAGGCGGGGTTGAGCGAGCGTAGCTGCTCAATGTCGATGTCCAGCACGGCGGCAATCTGGCTCAGGTGAATGTTGCGGTTGACCACAACGGTGTCGGTCTTCACGGGCAGCTGGCTGCGCATGGGGCAGATGTTGTGCTCGCAGTAGTAGTTCATCACGTAGTTGGCCGCAATGAAGGCGGGCACGTAGCCGCGTGTTTCCTTGGGCAGGTAAGGATATATCTTCCAGTAGTCCTTCTCACCGTTGGCACGGTGGATGGCCTTGTTGATGTTGGCCGGGCCGCAGTTGTAGGCGGCAATGACCAGGTTCCAGTCGCCGAACACCTTGTAGAGGTCGCTCAGATAGCGGGCGGCGGCGTAGGATGCCTTCGTGGGGTCACGGCGCTCGTCGACGTAGTTGTTCACAGTCAGTCCGTATTCCTTGCCCGTGTTCAGCATGAACTGCCACAGACCTGCGGCTCCCACACGCGAAACGGCGTTGGGCTTCAGGGCCGACTCGATGATGGGCAGGTATTTCAGTTCCAGCGGCAGCTGGTAGGCTTCGAGTGCTTCTTCAAAGATGGGCATGAAGAAGTTGGCGGCACCGAGCATGAAGCTGACCGAATGGCGCAGGCGACCGGTGTAGCGGTCAATGAACGTCTGCACCACCTCGTTGTAGGGCATTTCCATGATGGTGGGCATGCGGCGCAGGCGGTCGACGTAAACCTCTTTCGGGAACGTGGGGTTCTCGTCCTTCATGCGGCAGTTCTCGTCGGGCGTGAGGTAGGCTTTCGACGTGTACAGGTTCAACAGGCTGTCCAGGTCGTAGGTCATGGCTTCGGGGAAGTCAATCTCTTCCTCGTTGCCTTCCTCGTCGGTGACGAAGATCTCGTCTTCCTCATCGATTTCGTCGTCCTCTTCTTCGATTTGTGCCTGCATGGTGCCGATGCCGGCCCAGAACAGGGATGCTAAGAGCAGTATGCGTTTGGTTGTGATCATTCTCGTTGTCGTTGTTTGTTGTTAGAAATTCAGGCTGCAGTTCACGCCTAACGACGCGGTGTACAGCGGGTTGTTGGTTGTGCCCGTGCCGATGACGGTGGGGCGCACCTTCAGGCTCAGGTCTTTCGAAATGTCGAAGTCCGACAGCTCGGCATCGACGTAGGCATCGATGACCGACACCACATAGACACCCACCATGACAAAGAAGCTCAGGTCGCGCCAGCGGCGGTAGCGGTCCTTACGGCTTTTGAAGAGCTTCTTGTAGCGCTCCTCGTTCGACGAGTCAATGGTTCGCCCCAGATGCAGGAACTTGTTGTAGCTGGCCGTGTTTGGGTCGTTGTCCATGATGTCGAGATAGGCCTGCTGGTAGTCGTGGTACATCATGTTGTTCCACGTCATGGCGTAGATGCAGCCCATGAATCCTCCGTAGACCAGTGGCAGCTTCCAGTATTTGCGGTTGTAGATCTGTCCGCCTCCCGGAATGACCAGCGCCAGCCAGAGGGCTTTCTGCGGGTCGGGCCGCCATGTGCTCCAGTCGCGCTTCTGGGCGGCTTGCCTGATAGCTGGAACTATTTCGCCGGTCAGCTGCATGATGTCCTGTTGCATGAGCGTGTCGGCCTGCAACTGCTGGAACATCGAGTCGACGGCGGCTACAATCGAGTCGGTTGCTACCGTCTGTGCCTTGACGGGCAGTACGGTTGCCAGAGCAATGACCATGAGGGTCAGCAGCCTTTGCGCGCGTATATTAATAAGGTGTCTTCTCAACTTCTTGTCCCGTCTATGGCGTTCATGATGCGTTCCAGTTCTTCCTCGTTGGCAAACGGGATGCTTATCTTTCCCTTGCCGGTGGGCGAACAGCTCATGCTGACCTTGGTCTGGAAGAGGTCGGAGAGCCGCTTCTTCAGCACGTTGAACTCTTCGGGCAACTGTGTCTTGGTGGCAATCTTCTTCTTGGCCACCTGCACGTCTTCACCGTTCTTCAGCATCTGCACCATTTCCTCGACCTTGCGCACGGAGTACTGGTTCTTCTTCACCTCGTTGAAGATGCGGAGCTGCATCGACGGCGATTCGAGCGAGAGCAGTGCGCGGGCGTGGCCCATATCAATCTCGTGGTTCTTCAGGGCCATCTGAATCTGGGCGGGCAGCTTCAGCAGTCGCATGTAGTTGGTCACGGCGGTGCGGCTCTTGCCCACGCGCTCACTGATCTTCTCCTGCGTCATGCCGGTAGTCTCGGCCAGGTGCTCGTAGGCCAGTGCTATTTCGATGGCGTTCAGGTCCTCGCGCTGAATGTTCTCCACGAGTGCCAGCTCCATCACGTTCTCGTCCTCCACGGTGCGGATGTAGGCGGGAATGGCTTTCAGACCAGCCATCTGCGAGGCCCGCCAGCGGCGTTCGCCGGCAATGATCTGATAGCGCTCGGGAGCCACCTGTCGCAGCGTGATGGGGGCAATGATGCCCATGTTCTGTATGCTAGCGGCCAGCTCCTGCATGGCCGTGGGGTCGAACTCACGGCGCGGCTGGTCGGGATTGGGCTCAATCTGCTCGATGGGAATCTCGTTCAGGTTCGACGAGCCCTGCGTCTTCACGTCGCTGGTGTCGATGAGGGCGTCGAGACCGCGCCCGATGCCCATGCTGTCAAGGCCTCGGCCAATGACGCTTTTGTCGTATTTCTTGTGTACGGCCATAGTTATGAGTTCTTACTGATTATCTCCTTTGCCAGTGCCAGGTGGTTCTTCGAGCCTGTCGACTCGGCATCGTAGAGAATGACGGGCAGACCGTGCGACGGTGCCTCCGAGATCTTCACGTTGCGCTGAATCACGGTCTTGAACACCAGCTCCTGGAAGTGGCGCTTCACCTCGTCGTAGATCTGGTTGGCCAGACGCAGGCGAGAGTCGTACATCGTCAGCAGGAAGCCTTCGATCTCCAACTGCGGGTTCAACTTGTTCT
>CAMZBS010000024.1 GCA_947304695.1 uncultured Prevotella sp. | reverse complement strand
ATTTTCGAGAAACCGTTATTTTATTGAGACTTTCTGAGGGTGGGAAACTTTAGTTTTTTATTTATATTCGCCTGTCAGAGTAAAACAGGAAACACTCCGAAGCAACATGTGGAGAATATTCTTAGTATCGAAAAAGCATATTACTTGAACGATGTTATTCAGGCATGCATAAATAGTAATCGCTATGCAGAAGCTATGCCATTTTTGGATTCGTTGGTTCAATATTGCAACTATTATGAAGAAGCCTGCTATATATATTCATGTATATATTTGAAAAGCTCCAAAGATTTGTATGATGAACAAAAAGGGCTGAATTATCTAATGCAAGCAGCTTATGGAATACCAAATTGCGAGCATAGGAAAAATCAACGTTCAGCACGTGGGTATTCGGGACTTCCAAGTGCAAAATTTGATCTTGCACTGAATTACTTATTTGGCGGTTATGGAATACAAAAGGATGAAGCAAAAGGCATTCAATTATTAGACACGTTATCAAGAGCTGATTATGCTGGGGGAAAAGGATCTATTACATATGAATGGGAGGGAGATTTCTTAGGCCCCAAAGCAAAAATAATGCTTGCAGCATTCTATAACAAAGGTGCAATGGGATTAACGCAGGATAAAAGAAAAGCTGCTCAGTTATGGGATGATGCTTTGGAAATGACGGGGAAGTATTACATGGACTGTGCAGAATTATTAAAGATAATAGGAGAAGAATATAAAAACAGTAATAATCCTTATTACAAAGATGTTACCACATGGCTGCTAAATGATGCACATCCAGAAGAACCGGCAACACAAATACTTCTTGCTCTCTGTTATCGGCATGGAAGAGGATTACAGAAGGATGTTCGAAAAAGCAACAATATGTTGCAGGGAATTTCTATTGACAATGAATTAGGTAAAGCTCTATGTCCTTTAATGGACTTTATTAGCGGGAACTAATACTTGTCATTTATGAATCGTAGGGACAGGTTTGATTCATATTGATAAAACAAAAGCGGGAACCCATGCCGACATCCTCAGCCTCAGTTCCCGCTTTATGTTTCTCCACATTATTATATCTTACAGGCCGTCTGTCGTGGCGGTCTTTTTTGGAGACTATACACAGAAATTCAAACTAAAAGGATGCTATATAGAAAAAGTTTTGTAACTTTGCAGCCAAAAGCATATGAAGTATGAGAACTGAGCATTTGGATTTCATCACCTTCTGCGTGGGTAGCCTGTCGGATGCGCTTCATAAGAGTGCGTCGCAGGTGTATGGTGCCCTGCGCTCGTCGGGAGTGCTGAACGACTATATCTTGCCTTGTTACGACGTGCTACACACATTCAGCAAGGATTATCTTGTGGAAGAACTGACGGAAGTCTTAAAGGAGAGAGGAGCACTGGCATGAAGGCTGCTGTTGAGCGAGAACAGTTTCAATCTCGATTGGACACTGTCGAGCGTGAGCAGGCTCGACCAAAGGTCAGACTCTATCACGCATCGACATCGATAATCGAAAAGCCCGACGTGCTTCATTCTCGTGACAAACTGGACTTCGGGAAGGGATTCTACCTGACTGCTATTCGCGAACAGGCAGTGCGCTACGCCGAGCGTTTCACTCGCAGGGGCAAAGAGGCTTTTATCAACGAATATGAACTGGACGAGGAAACGCCAGACTTCAACATCAAGTCATTTCCAAGTTACGACGAGGAATGGCTTGACTACGTGGCAGTTTGCAGGAAAGGAGGAATACCGCTGCCGTCTTACGATGCCGTGTCTGGCGGTGTGGCTAACGACAAGGTGTTCAATACTGTTGACCTGTATTTTGCCGGTGTCATTTCCAAGGATGAGGCGTTGGGTCGTCTGAAATATGAAAAGCCCAATCATCAACTATGCATCCAAAACGGTCAGATGCTTGACCGCCATCTTCATTTTATCAAAGCAGAAAAGGTATAGGGTATGGAAGCAAACAAGACGATACTTCAAATGAAATATGCAAGGATTGTGGCAATCTTTGCACAAGAGTCGGGGTTGTCGCTGGAAGATGCCCTTTCATTCTTCTATGATTCCGCCACGTATCAGTTAATCAGTGAAGGGGTGGCAGACATGCACTGCCGTAGCGACGAGTACCTAGCTGACGAACTGATGTTGGAGTTTAAGGAGAAGGAGATGAGTCAAGGGAAAAGATACGCTAAATGCCGATAAATTCTTGTTAATAGAATATGACATTAACAAGTCTATAGATTTGGATAAATTTGATATAAGTAAGGTGCAAAGGAAAGGGAAAGACAGATATATACCTTTTGTTACTTCATTTGAAGATATTTTGTTGCGTTATTTTTTTGACGCTATTCATTCATGTTGGGTATTTTGTTATACAGCATCTATTCGTAAGCATACGATAAACTACAGGTAGTAATACCTAACTATATGGTTTGCGTTGTGTAACTATATGGTTTGCGATGTCTAACCATCATGTTTCCGACCCGGAAGTAATATTCCTGCGGATGCTTTCCCTGAGTGATATGGCAGATTGGCTTCCTCAAACCGAGAATTGGAACAACATTTTTTGTTTTTGCAAATGAATTGTTTGCTGTCAGCAGAAAAATGCTTAACTTTGCATGGAACTTAGAAACTAACGACATGACGAAAAGATTTTTTCTGCTTTTCAGCCTGATGATGGCTGCAAGCAGCGTTTCGGCACAGGCCGAGATAGACACCAGTCTGGCCCGCCACAACTTCTTTTATGCTGGGCAGAGCAAACAGCGACGCATGTTCATCGTGAAAGACGGACAGCTGAGCTGGAGCTACCAGGACCAGCTGCAGTGGGGCGAGATTAGCGATGCTGTGCTCATGACCGACGGCCACATACTGGTGGCCCACCAATATGGCGTGGCCGAGGTGGACAAAGACGGACAGACGGTGTGGAGCTATGCCACGCCTGAAGGCACCGAGATTCACACCGCGCAGCCCATTGGCCGCAACCACGTGGTGTTTGTGCAGAACGGCAAGCCTGCCAAGGCGGTAGTGATGGAGGTGCCTGCCTGCAAGACTGTGAGGGAATTTGAACTGCCCACCAACGCCAAAGGTTCGGTGCACGGCCAGTTTCGCAATGCCCGACTGAGCAGTCGAGGCACGCTCTTGGTGGCCAACATGGGCATGGGCTGCATTCATGAGTTCACCAGTCGGGGACAGGAGGTAGACCGCTGGGGGGCGTCCCCAGCCCAACGGGACGGCATGCTGCCCTGGTCGGTGCAGGAACTGCCCAAGACAGGCAACCTGCTCATCACGGGCCGCAAGGGGCTCATTCAAGAAATCAACCGACAGGGCAAAACCGTGTGGCAGCTGGACGCGACGCAATATGGCATCACCCAGCCTCAGAAGACCGTGCGCCTGAAGAATGGCGGACACATCATCAACAACTGGTATAACGAATGGAGCAAGACCAACCCCACGCCCATGGGCACGGCCAACGCTCCCGCACAGGCCATCGAGGTGGACAAAGACGGCCATGTGGTGTGGCAGCTGCGGTCGTGGAAGAACCCCGACCTGGGGCCCTCGACCACCATTCAGCTGCTGAGCGAGGCTGTGAACCGCGACCGCCTGTTCTTTGGCGAGTTTGGAGCACAGCCCAAGCCCAAGCTGTTTGTGAAGCCCAACGAGCCAATAGGCCAGGGCCGTGGCATTCATCCGGGACGCGTGGCATGGGTGCACGCGCCTGGTGTGGCAAAATGGGACGGACACACAGGACTGTGGGTGGAAGATCGCTGGAACGACCAGGCCAAAGCTTGCCAGATGGTGGCCGAAGCCTTGATGCAGCTCACGGGCGAAGCCACGCCCAAGCGTGCTTGGCAGGCACTCTTCAAGGACTTCAACCTGCAGCATGGGCGCGGCAAGAACCGTGGCTACAAGCGGGGCGAAAGCATTGCCATCAAGCTGAACCTGAACAACGCCATCACCCACCACGACACCATCGAGCTGAACTCGTCGCCCTTTGTCACGCTGGCTCTGGTGCGCTCGCTGGTTCAGCACGGTGGTGTGCGACAGCAGGACATTGTGCTCTGCGAGCCCAGCCGTGCCATCACCGACAGCATCTATGACAAGGTGCACCGCGAGTTTCCACACGTGCGCTTCGTAGACAACCTGGGTGGCAACGGCCGCGAGAAGTGCCAGTACTATCCTGAACAGATTGCTTACTCGGTGGACAACGGAAAGATGGCACGCGGACTGGCCAAATGCATCGTTGATGCCGACTACCTGATCAACTCGGCCCTGCTGAAGACACACAACGGCCCGGGCGTGACGCTCACGTCGAAGAACTGGTATGGTGCCACCGACATCAACCTGCTGTGGCGGCAGAACGCCCACAACAACGTGAGCCAGGACAAGCGAAACGGCAAGCCGCAATACAAGACATTCGTGGACTGGATGAGCCACAAGGACATGGGGCAGAAGGCGCTGCTTTTCCTCATCGACGGCACCTACGGCTCGCGCGACGTGAACGGGGCCCCCAACCCCAAATGGATGAAGGAGCCGTTCAACGGTGACTGGGCCTGCTCGCTCATCGTGAGTCAGGACGAGGTGGCCTGCGACGCCGTGGCCATGGACATCATCATTGGCGAGTGGCCAGAGTTTGGCTCGCTTAACTACTGCGACGAATATCTGCGCGAAGCGGCCTCGATTCCCAACACACCCAGTGGCACCGTCTACAAGCAGGAAGGCCAGCCGTTGCAACAACCGTTGGGACTGTTCGAACATTGGGGCAGCGACCACAAATACACCAAGATTGACCTGAGATACAAGAAACTGTTCTAACAAATGAAAGGAAGGATTCCAAACATGGAAAAGAGAAGCCTGCTCACTGCACTGTTCGTCTTGCGTTTCTCTCTGTTCTTGAGCGTGGCGCAGATATTGCCCGTGACCAACCCACAGATGATGCGCAGCCTGAACGGGGTGTGGCAGCTGAAGGTGGTAGAGGGCATCGATGAAAACGACAACACCGTGCCACAGACCGACGACAGCTGGGGCAGCATTCCCGTGCCTGGCTGCTGGGAGAGCCACGGCTTCAGCAAAGCCAGCTACGATCAGGCACGGGCCCTGACGGGATACTACCGCACCACATTCAGCATTCCCCGCCAATGGAAAGGGCAGCGTGTGGCCATTCGCCTCGACGGCGTGCTCTACGGCTACGACCTGTGGCTCAACGGTCACTACGTGGGAGCCTGGCGGTCGGCCTACAACACCGCCGTGTTCGACCTGACACCGTTCATCGACAAGAAACGTGCCGAGCAGCAACTGGCCATGCGCGTCATTACACGTTTTCCTGGCAGCGACTTCGACTACAACGACGACTGGGCTCCGTGCGGCATCTTTCGCGACGTGACACTCATGGCCGTGCCCTCCACCCACCTGAGCAGTCTGGCCATCCGCACCAAGAACACGGGCGAAGTGAGTGTCGACGCAAGCATTGCCAACAACGTGAAGGGTACGGCCGTGACCCATGAGATTCTCGACGCACAAGGCAACATCGTGGGCACGAAGAAAGTGAGCAGCCCCCACTTGTGGACTGCCGAGACACCTTATTTATATACACTGCGAACAACCCTCACGCTGAAGGGCAAGCCCCTGCAGACCTTTGTACAGAAGTTTGGTTTCCGCGAGGTCAGCATCGAAGGAAACGTGCTGAAGCTGAACGGCCAACCCATCAAGCTGCGCGGCGTGACCTGTCACAGCACCGACCCGCACACCCTGAAGGTGATCAGCGAAGAACTGACGCTCAAGGACATGCGCCTCATGAAAGAAGCTTCCGTGAACTACATCCGCACCAGCCACTATCCGCGTGAGCCGCGCTTCTACGAACTGGCCGACTCGCTTGGTTTCTACATCATCGACGAAGTGCCCTTCGGGTATGGAGACAAGAACCTGCGCGACACCGCCTTCTACTCCGTGCTGCAACAGCGCGCCCAAGCCACCATCGAACGCGACAGGAACCACCCGTCGGTGATTATCTGGAGTCTGGGCAACGAGAACCCGCTGACCGACATCTGCATTCGACTGGGCGACTATGTTCACACCCAGCTCGACCCTTCGCGCCCCTACTGCTATCCCCAGGTGGGCAGTTACTTCCGCCGTTTTTTCGAGGGCGACAAGGCCACGGGATTTCCTGCTGCCGCCCCCATCTATTCGCCCCACTACCCCACTACGGAACAGATAGCCGGCTTCTACCAGCACCTGGATCGACCTGTCATCTTCACCGAGTACTGTCACACGCTGGGCATCTCGTTCGAAGACCACGACCGCCAATGGGAAATCATTGAGCGCACGCCAGGCATTGCCGGAGGCTCGGTGTGGGAATGGGCAGACCAGGGAGCCCCACTCACATCGCCGCTGGGAGGGAAACCCTACGGATTTGAAGAACGCGTGTTCTATGCTTCGTCGCATGCCAATTCGTCTCAAGGAAAAACGCAGCAGGGCCCCTACGGCTTTGAAATGCACAGCAACAAGGGCACCGATGGGCTGCTCTATGCCGACCGCACACCGCTTCCCAACTACTATGAGCTGCAGCACAACTATGCCCGTGCCCTTGTTACAAGCGTGAAGCAGGATGCCCGTGGCACCGAGCTGACACTGAACAACCGCTACGACTTCATTGACCTGCACGACAATGTGTTCTTCCGCTGGGTGCTCACAGCCGATCGAGACACGGTGCAGCGCGGGATCTTCACACCCCACTGTGATCCCCACAGCACTGCCAGCCATACGTTGTCGCTGCAAGCCACAAACGAAGACAAACTGGTGCTTTTGCACCTTGACATCGTCGATGCTCAAGAGCACCATTTTCTGCAACAGTCGTTTGTGCTGAACAAACCGAGACTGGAGTGGCAGTCGGCTGTCGCCGACATTGAGTCCCTGATACAGGAAGGGCCCTTGGTGCGTGCCGGACGCAAGCCCACACTGGCGGAAAAGGTGACACAAAAAGACGACCGCCTGCCCCAACACTACCTGTTGTCCATCGACAACAGTCAGGTGAAGACTGAGCTGAGCCAACAAACGGGGACTGACGGCGGCGAGCACATGAGCTTCAGCCTCATGCCCGACACGGCCAATGTGTTCCGAGCCGAACTGGGACTGGCTTTCCTGCTCGATGCCAGCATCGACCGCCTGCAATGGTTAGGACAAGGCCCCTTTGCCTCCTACCCCGGTCGGCACCAAGCCTGCCGCTACGGCATCTGGAGCAAGCAACTGGGCGACCTCTACCTTGAGGGCAACCACGGTGGCATCGATGCCGCCCTGCTCACCGACAGTGAGGGCAACGGCCTGCTCGTGGTGGGCGACAGTCTCGACCTGAACTTCGAACAGACCGACCGTGGTCTTGTGCTCACCATCAATGCCGCCGTGGCTGGCCAGGGACCAAAGTTTCGACGCACGGCCTTCCCCACCCAAGCCGATAACACGCCACACACTGCTTCGTGCAGCATCTACCACGTGTCAGCGAGCCAGTGGCCAGCAGCTGCCCGTCGGCTCTTCGTCCGTCCGGCCAGCATTGCGGAACCCTTCCACCCCTACGCCACACAATACGACACCTACCTCATGCGTTTCCAAGACATTGTAGAAACGGAGGAGTGATGCACAAAAAAAGCCACACCGCAAGAACTGACTGGCAGTTCGTGCGGTGTGGCCGATAATTCAAAAACAAAAATCTTACTTGCCCACGACGATCACACAACGGTTGCGGTCGTTCTCGCTAAAGGGCTGCACCTTGTCGCCAAACGACTCAACGGTCATGCGGTCGGCAGCAACGCCATGCTGCTGCAGCCACTTGGCCACCTTGTCGGCACGCTGGGCAGCATACTTGGCATTGACGCGGGCATTACCCGTGCCCTTGTCGGCATAGCCGCTGATGGTGACAGTCTTGGCGGGATACTTCTTGCACCACTCGGCAATCTTGGTCAGCGTAGCCTCGGGGTTGGGGTCGGACAGGCGAATCTCGTAGTAGAAGGTCTCGTTGAGGGGATCTTCCTTCACCACGGGCTTCGGCTCTTCCTTCTTCTCAACCACCACGGGCTTGGCAGGAGCCACAGGGGCCACTTCCTGCTCTACCACCTCCTCGACAACGGGTGTCGGGGCGGGAGCAACCTTCTTCTTCATGCCAAAGCGATAGGTCAGACCCAGAAAAGCGGTCAGCTGATGGTCCTCCATCTCGTTGGTCTTGAGGTTGTAGAGGTCGTTCTTGCTGTTAAAGTCAACTTCAAGACTCAAGGCAAGATTACGGCTGAGGTTGCGCTCAATGGCAGTACCGACCCGGAGGTTGTAGGTGCCGTGCTTGGTGCCGCACACCTGGTCATGATAATAAGGATGGTTGTCCTGCTTGGAACCTACAATGTCCTTGAACTCGTCGTAATCCCATGAGTAGTTGGCACCAAAACCGATCAGCACAATCCAGTTCCAGTCCTGCGACAGGCGGTTGGGCTTGATGCAGTTCGACAGATTGAAGAGGAAGTCAAGGTCACCAGTAAGAGCATTGAACTTATAGGTCTGCTTGGCCACATTGAACTGTCCTTCACCAATGCCACCCTTCTGCTGCCAGCCCTGGGCATGGAGGCGCATACCGAACTGGGGAGCGAACCAGCGACCGGCCTGAATGGCAAACTGGGGCGTGATGAGCTTCGTCACGTCGTAGTTGGTAAAGGTGACCTGTCCACCAGCCTGAGCACCGACGAACCAGTTGGGATAGAAATCCTCCTTCGCGTCCTGGGCAAAGGCTGCCGTGGACACTCCAAGGAGGAGTGCCACAGCTGCTGTTAATTTCGTGATATATTTCATAATAGTCTTTTCTTTGAGGTTAGATTACTTATAAGAACCTGAGGCGGTACCGAAGTTGATGTAGCACTTCTGACCCTCGGTCACTTTCACACGGGACTGGTCGTTGCCTGCACCACGATAGTCGATAACGCCATCGGAAGTGACGATGAACTCGGTCTGCCACCAGTCAATGTCATTCAGTTTGACACACATACGTACCTCATCGCTGGCTGCAAAGGCAGGCGATACGAACTCACCGTCTTCAGACTCAGGAACAGTGAACAGTCCAGAGTCGTCAACATTCCAGCCTGCAGCGGCCGTGTTGCCAATCAGGTAGATGTTGGGCTTCAGGAACTCAACGGTACGGGCACCATCGGTGTTGTCGACCTTGATGAGATACCATCCAGAGTTGCCAACCACAATATTATTGTCGCCGCTGGGGTTCATTCCGGCATTGTCGATAACCGTTGCCGACATGCCAAAGTCATTGCCCCAACCCTGCTGAGGTGCAAACTTGAATTCTTCACCCTGGTGCAAGTAGATGATGAGCCAGGAAACAGTCGAGTGGCTGTGAACAGGAACCAGCGGTTTCCAGTCATCAGTCGTAGCGCCCCAGTTATAGTTGCTGCCAGTGAGATAGAGCACAGGATCGGTGTCGAACACGGCTGCATTAGGAATGGCCGTAATCTCATAGGTCATATCCATGACGTTCACCGTAATGGTGTAAGCACGAGCGCCATCGTCTTCGAGCAGGTGCCATGAGTTCTTGCCGTTCTTGCACTTGCCCTCAAGAGCAGTTTCGTCATTGGCAAGTGGGCAGATGCACGTTTCTTCCTTGCCCCAGTCAATGTTACCGTCTTCTCCGTAGGCCGAAGCAGGGGCTATTTTGAACCAGTGCCAACCATTGCCCAGTGCGGGAACCGTAACCGAGAAGATGGGATCGTCGTAAGGATCGGCTCCGCTGTTGGTGAACTTGTAGGTCTTATCAGTGGCCAGAGATCCCAGATAGTAATACTCAGGCTCAATGACAATATGCATGTCGAGCGGAGTGAACGTCACACTGCCTGTAGTATAATAATTTGGATCGCCCACGTAGGCAACCGATGTGCCATTGGTCACGGTCTGCACCATGGAACGCACATAGAGTGTCTTGCTCTTGGGGCTGTGGGTCACATTGTTATAGTAAGCCTCCTGCAAAGCCTTCGGCGACAGCTTGATGGTGTCGTTACCCTCCATGCTCTCACCATCGAAGGTCATCGGGTTGCTGTAGTCGGAGTTGGCAGACACCTGAATCTTGCTTTGCAGCTGCACGCCGTCGACAAGCGCTCCTTCCTTCACTGAGACGACACCCAGGGGGATGTAGACAGAGTCTTCGGCATTGGCATCCAGCAATTCGTTGATGTCGATGGTTGTCGTCATCAGCGGCGACACCGTGACATCGGCCACATTCAGCACGCTCTCCTGCTCCACGGCCTGCGTTCCAGAAACGAAGTAATCCTCGTCACTGCACGACGCCAGTGCCAGCGTGAGCAGAGCGGCACAATATATACTTAGTTTTTTCATATCTGTACTGATTTAAAATGATTACTTTTTCTCGAACTTCACTTTGTTCTTGTTCATGTCGACAGTGATCTGCACGCTGCCTCCAGCCCAGTCGGCTATCTTCCAGCTGCCCTTGCCAGGAACGGTCACGTCGCCTTCATAGACATCGTCGGTCATGGTTATGGCAATCTCCTTGTCATCCTCCTGCGAACCAATGGAAGCACCACCGTCCCATCCAGTCAGGGCAGTGTAGAAGCGGAACTGGAACTGTCCGGCAGGAATGTCAAACGTAGCCTGATAAATGCCTGTTCCAACGCCAGTCTCATTGATAACCCAACTGGTAAGAGCCTCACGGTTGGCCTCAGAAGGCTCAGTCCATCCACCGCAGGCACCGATGAGGTACATCTTCTTAGGAGCCCTGATGGCCTTGTAGGACTGCATCTTCTTCATCAGCACGGTGTTCGACAGGATCTTGGTGATGTCAATGGGCTTGCCTTCACCGTCGAGGATGGCAGAAAGCACACGGAAAGCAATGGTACGCACACCCATGTCCTTATAATCCTCTTCGCTCTTGAAGCCGTCAGCCTGATTGATGGCCTGTGCTATCTCCTTACCATTGAGGTCGGCAATGCACTGTGTATAAGTGGTCTCCAGGTAGTCGTCGCACCAAGTCACGCTGCCGTCTGCCTGCTGCACGCCCACCTGAACGAAATAGGTAGCAAGAGCTGCAAAGCCATAGTCGGGCTGTGACCAGGAGAGTGTCACAGTGTTGTCGGCCGAGAGTTCCACGTATTGATCCGTCATGGTCGGTGTGTTCAACACGAAGGTCGTCGGTGCCGTGTCAAGCACGGGGTTGCTGTCGTTGTCATCGGAGCACGATGTCATTCCGAAGAAGGCAAGTCCGGCGGCCAACAATGATAATATCTTCTTGTGTTTCATAACTTTTTCCGTTTTTTACAGTTTTCAATTGTTCAACTCCTTAATAACCTTCGTTCTGGTGTCCTTCGAGATTAGGATTGTTGGTGATGTCGGCGTAAGGAATGCCGAAGATGTTGCGGGTAGCAGCAAACTTCTGTCCGGAAGCGGCATTGCCCATCCATTCCCACTTGTAGTCCGACTGGCCCCCATAGCTGTTGAAGCGCACCAAGTCCATGCGGCGGCGTCCCTCAAACCAGAACTCTTTGGCCCACTGGTTGCGGAGCTCATTGAGGCCATAGCTCGTGCTCTGCTGAGTAGCCGGAACATTGGCACGATTGAGCAGCACGTTGAGTTTGTCAGCACCGTCCTTGGTCGTTACACCACCATTCAGGCGGGCATCAGCCTCAGCGTAGTTCAGGTAGGCTTCAGCCACACGCATCAGCGGCAGGTCAGTGTCAACAAATGCGTTGGTGGTCGATGTAGCCTTACCATCGGAGCGCACATTGCGGAACTTCACACAGGCATAACCTGCATCGGCATCGTCCTCATTGACGATGTTGCGCTTATAACTGCCTGGATAGATCAGTGCGCGGTCGTCGTTGGCAGCTTTCACCACATCAGCAATGGCAGTAAGACCCGTCACGTCAGTAGAACCGAAGAAGATGTCGGAGAGCTTGCCCATCAGGCGGTTACACTTACCCCAGCTGTTGCTGGTGCCCGAAGGAACCTTTTCGCTCATGGCAGCAGAATAGGAAGCCAGCACCAGGCTGTGCATGCCGCCATAGCTCGTAGTGTTCACACCGTCGTGAATCACGGGAATAATCATCTCCTGCTGAGCACCATTCTCGTTGTTGTCGGCCAGGAACAGCATCTGATAGGCAGAATAAACTTCACCCGTCTGAGGATTGGTGGCACCCTTCTCACAGAGCTTGAAGTAGGTCTGACCTGTGATTACCTTGTCTGCATAAGTCTTGGCCTTGGTGTAATATTCGCTTGCTGCGGCATCGTCGGCCAGTCCGAGATATACGCGGGCATTCAGATAGAGGCGCGACAGCATCATCCAGGCAGCCACATTACTGATACGACCGTAAGACAGAGACTCAGGAGCCATCAAGTCCTGCTCTACAGCCAGAAGTTCCTGCTCCACATAGTTGAAGAACTGCTTGCGGGTATAGTACTGTCCGGGCTCTGTGCTTACAGTCTCGGTGAATACCGCATTGCCGTAGAGATCCATGATCATGTAATAGTTGTAAGCACGGATGAAGCGGGCCTCAGCGCGGCGAGCCTTCGTCTCGGCCGTACCATCATCAGCCACCTCTTTCAAGAATTGGTTGCAGAGCGTAATGGTGAAATAAATACGGTAATAGAGTCCCGACGCCACAGCATTGTCGGCACCGTAGGTATTCTCAACCAAGTCTTCGTAACCGGTATCGTTGGTGTACCAGATCCAGTGGGCTTCGTCGGTGGTCAGCTCATTGAGGTTCCATACCATGCGGTAGAACTCAGAACGTCCTTCGTCGGCATCTTTGATATCACCGTTGCCTGCAGGGCCTTGCTGGCCTGTAAGCACGAAGCTGGCATAAATCTTGTTCAAGAGGGCTTCGGTGTCAAGCGTTGTCGTCTGCTTGGGATTGATGTTTTCCACATCAAGGTCATTGACACAGGATGTTGTCATCGACAGCAGCATGGCAGCAGCCGTAGCCCCAAATATTGTCTTTACTTTATTTTTCATATTGTTAGCCTCCTTCTTTATTTTAGAATTCAAGATTCAGACCGACGATAGCCGTGAACGGACGGGGATAGATGTTGTTATCATAGCCACCGTCAATTTCGGGATCGAGTCCTTTATACTTGGTAATGGTGAAAACATTCTGGGCGGTAACGTAGATACGTCCGCTGAGACCTGCGAAACTATCATTGCGGAAACAATCCTGGAAGCTGTAACCCAGTGTGATGTTGTCGCACTTCAGGAACGAGGCATTCTGCACGAAGTAATCGGAAAGCACGTCCTTGGCTCCATTGGCCGTCCAAGCCTTCTGCATATCCATGTCGACCACATTGTGCCATGCGCTGCCGCTGTAGAGTGAAGAATAAGAGAGGTTGGCGTTGCTGGCCTCAACGGCGTTGTAGACGTAGTTGTTCAGGTTGGCACGGAGGGTGAAGCCCAGATCCCAGTTCTTATAAGTGAGGCGCGAAGCCAATCCCATCATCACGTCGGGGTCAGCCTTCTTGTAGTAGTAGCGGTCGGCCTCGTTGATGACACCATTCTTGTCGCGATCTACGTATGCACCACGGACGGGATTGCCGTCAGCATCGTACACCTGCTGGTAAACGAAGAATGAAGAGACAGGCTGTCCCACATGGTATGCCTTGACACCATCGGTCGAACTGTCGCCAACAGGCAGTCCACCATAAGGAATACGGTAGTCGTCGCCTGCTGCGTTGGTCAGTTCATCAATCTTGTTGCGGTTCCAAGTCACGTTGTAGCTAAGGTTCCAAGTCCAGTCCTTATTCTGTATGATATTGCCGCTGATGGCACCTTCGATACCGAAGTTGTGGAGCGAACCGATATTCGAGTTCATCTTGTTGGTGAACTGCGTGCCCACAGGCAGCACGACCTTATTAATCAGGTCAGTAGTCTTGCGGTAGTACACGTCGATGCTGGCCGTAAAGCGCTGCTTCAGGATACCGAAGTCCAGACCACCGTTCCATGTAGTGGTCTTCTCCCATGTCAGGTCGGTATTGTAAGCCTCAGGACGGTAAGTCGTACCATTGCCGAACACAGGATAGTAGGCACCCGTGGTGTTGGGCGTGTAGTAAGCCAGGTACTCATAGTCACCAATGCCTTCCTGTTGTCCGGTCTTACCCCAACCGAGTCGCAGCTTGAGGTCAGACACCCAGTTCACGTTGCGGAGGAAAGGCTCGTCATTGATCTTCCATGCCAGTGCGGCAGCGGGGAACACACCCCAGCGCTGATCCTTCGAGAAGCGTGACGAACCGTCGTAACGCAGCGTGAAGGTGAGCAGGTAGCGTTCCATGAGCGAGTAGTTCATTCGTCCGAAGAAGCTCACGAGATAGTTCTCGGTCTTGTAGCGTGTCTCCTCGTTGGCTGAAGACTTGTAGATGCCCGTGCTGACCGTATTGGTGGGCTGGTAGTACTTCTCATACCAATAATTCTCGTTCTTGTGCAGGCGCTGGTACTCATAACCGGCCATGATGTCGAAGTGATGGTCTTCGGTGAAGTCCTTCAGATACTGGGCATAGGTGCTCAGCGACACATTCGAGGTGCGCATGGTTTCCCATCCGATGTGGCCAAAATAGTAAGTATCCTCTTCAAACACATAGGGTGAGTTTTTCTTGTCGTTGCGTCCGAACTCAAAGTCGGCACCGGCGTTGGCATGCAGATGCAGGTCTTCGAAGCCGTGGATCTTATAGTCCACCTCAATGTTGCCAATGTAGGAGTGCTGCTTACCCTTGTCAACGCGCTCATAGATGTTTGACAGCGGATTGGCAGGAGCCAGTGTGTTGGGGCCCTGCGTCCATTGCGGGTCATTGCGATCCACAGGCGACGACCACTGGAAGTAGCCGTTCCAGTTCTTGTTGTAGAAAGCCGTGTTCAGATGAACAGGCTTGGTGGGATCCATGCTGATGGCCTGTCCGATGGCACCTGTGTTAGAATAGTCGGTATGCGAGAACATGTACTTACCGTTGATGTTGAACGTCAGGTGGTCGTCAAGCAGTGAGGGCGACACATTGAAGCTGGCCGTATAGCGCTGGTAGCTACTCTTCTTGAGCACACCGTTCTGGTCGGTCATACCGAAGCTGACGCGATAGGGCATGTTCTTCAGTCCACCGGTAATCGAGATGTTGTGGTCTGTGCTCAATGCCGTGCGATAGATCTCGTCCTGCCAGTCGGTGTCGGCAAACACGTGGTTGCCGTTCTCATCGATGTAGCCCAGGTTGTTGTACTGGCTGCTCTTCAAGTAATCTGCCTCGGTCATGCCCTGTGTCGTCATCACCAGGTTCTTCACGAAAGCCTGATATTCTGACGAGTTGAGCACGTCGACAGTCTTCTTCACTTGGCTGACTGATGTGTTTCCGTTGTAGGAGATGTGCGGAGCGCTGCCCTTGCGGCCCTTCTTGGTTGTGATAATGATCACACCGTTTGAAGCGCGGCTACCGTAGATGGCGGTGGCCGAAGCGTCCTTCAACACCGTGAACGACTCGATGTCGTTGGGGTTCACTGATGCAAGGGGGTTGGCAGCACCTTTACGTCCGTAGACGTCCATGGCCAGTCCGTCAATCACAATCAGAGGGTCGTTCGATGCGTTCAACGACGAACCGCCACGAATGCGGATGGTGGCACCGTCGCCAGGCGCACCGCCCTTGCTGGTAATGTTCACACCAGCGACCTTGCCCTGCAGGGCATCCTGTGCGCTGGTAACCAGACCGTGGTTCTTCTCATCGGGCTTGATGGCCGTGACCGAACCGGTCAGGTCGCTCTTTCTTGCGCGACCGTAGCCGATGACCACGACGTTGTCCAGCGTCTGGGCATCTTCCTGCAAAGTGATGGCCACATTGGCAGCAGCCTTCACGGTTGCAGTCTGATAGCCCACGTAGCTCACCTCGATAGAAGCGCCCTGCTGAGCCTTCACAGAGAAGTTACCATCGAAATCGCTCACCGCAGCTTCCTGTGAACCCAGGACGCGCACGGTAGCTCCGATGATAGCTTCGCCTGTAGCATCTGTCACATGTCCTTTCACAGTAATCTGTGCAAAGGCACCCATAGCCAGGAACAGGCCCACAACAAGGGCCCACATCCTGACAGGAATTCTAATGTTTACCTGCTTCATCATTACATTTAATTAGAGTTAACTTTGTTAGTATGTACTTTTTTCTTGCTTTCAGTACTGGCATTGGCGATTCGCCGTCTCGGCTGAATCTTGTGCAAAGTTACTTTTCTTTCACGCTTGTTGCACTTTTTTTCACATAAAAACGTTATATAGTCAAATGCAAACGTTTGCACTTCTGCGTTTAAATTATTAAATAAGGAGCAGTAACGGTGCATGGAAGTTTTTTATACTTTTGTAACACCTAAAGCGAAGCCAGAGAGAAAAGATGAAAGAGAAGTCAACCCTCACGATGAAAGACATCGCACGCGAACTGGGCATTTCAGTGGCCACGGTATCGCGTGCGCTGAAGGATTCGCCCCGCATCTCGCTGGAGCGCCGCCAGCTGATACAGGAATATGCACGCAGTCATAACTTCACGCCCAACGTGCTGGCCGAGTCTCTGCGCCATTCACGGGTGCAGCCGCTGAAGATCATCGGTGTCATCATTCCAGAGTTTGTACACTATTATTTTTCCACCATCCTGCACGGCATCGAGGAAGAAGCCTCGGCCCGAGGCTACCGTATCATGGTGGCCCAGAGCGGTGAGCACTACGAGCGGGAAGTGCAACTGTGCAAATCGTTTTACGAGAACAAGGTTTGCGGCATCATCGTCTCTCAGGCCAAGGACACCCAGCGCTACGACCATTTCCAGCAACTGATGGACGCCGGTGTGCCGTTGGTGTTCTACGACCGCATCTCTACGGGCGTGAATGCCAGCCGCGTGGTGGTCGACGACTACATGGGTGCCTTCCATGCCGTGACCTACCTCATCCAGACAGGCTGCCGACGCATTGCCTACTTCGGTTCTCCACTGAACCTTGAGATTGCCAAGAACCGCTTCAACGGCTACAAGGATGCACTGCTGAAACACGGCCTGCCCTTCCGTGAAGAGCTGACGCGCATCTGCGACAACCGCCAGGATGCCGAAATGATTACGCCCGACATGTTCGACGGCGACTGGTATCCCGATGCCTTCTTTGCCGTGAACGACGACACGGCCTTAGGCATTCTTTACACGGTGAAGCGCATGGGCCTTCGCGTGCCGGAAGACATTTCCATCTGTGGTTTCACCAACGGTGTACGGGCCGTGTCGTGCGACCCCATGCTGACTACCGTGGAGCAGCACGGCATGAAGGTGGGCGAAGAGGCAGCCGACGTGCTCATCGGCCATGTGGAAGGACGCATTCCGATGGACCACGCCGAGAAGCGCATTGTGCGCACACGCCTGATTATCAGAGGAACAACCCGATAAACCAAAACATAGAATATGAAACAGAAACCTGATCTTTCGTTCTGGAAGCTATGGAACCTTAGCTTCGGATTTTTCGGAGTGCAGATAGCCTACGCGCTCCAGAGTGCCAACATCTCGCGCATCTTCCGCACCCTTGGCGCCGACCCTCACGACCTGAGCTTCTTCTGGATTCTGCCCCCGCTGATGGGCATCCTGGTGCAGCCCATCGTGGGAACGCTCAGCGACAAGACGTGGACGCGCTTCGGCCGTCGCATACCTTATTTATTTATAGGAGCCACGGTGGCCGTGGCTGTGATGTGCCTGCTGCCCAATGCCGGGTCGCTGGGACTTGAGCTCTCGATGGTCATGATGTTCGGACTGCTCATGCTCATGCTGCTCGACACGTCGATCAACATGGCCATGCAGCCGTTCAAGATGATGGTTGGCGACATGGTGAACGAACGCCAGAAGGGCAAGGCCTACTCCATCCAGTCGTTCCTGTGCAACGCCGGTTCGGTGGCGGGCTACCTGTTCCCCTTCCTCTTCACATGGATTGGCCTGCAGAACGTGGCTCCCGAAGGCGTGGTGCCCCAGTCGGTGGTGTGGTCGTTCTACGTGGGTGCCGCCATTCTCATTCTCTGCGTCATCTACACCACGCTGAAGGTGAAGGAGTGGCCACCCCAGGAGTACAAGGAGTACAACCCCGTGGCCGAGGAGAAAGAGGGCAGTGCCAACTGGTTCGTGCTGCTGAAGAATGCGCCCTCGGCCTTCTGGCGCGTGGGTCTGGTGCAGTTCTTCTGCTGGGCCGCCTTCCTCTACATGTGGACCTACGTGGTCGATGCCGTGTCGCTCACCGTTTGGGACACTGCCGACTCTGCCACTGAAGCCTATCAGACGGCAGGCAACTGGACGGGCGTGCTCTATGCCCTGCAGGCTGTGAGCTCAGTGGTGTGGGCTGCGCTCATCCCCCGTTTCAGCAATATCAAGCAAGCCTACGCCGTGAGCCTCATCCTGGGCGGTCTGGGCTTTGCGCTCATCCCGTTCTGTCCCAACCAGTACGCGCAGATTGTGCCGTTCCTGCTCATCGGCTGCGCCTGGGCTGCCATGCTGGCCTGCCCGTTCACGCTGGTTACCAATGCCCTGCAGGGCTACGGCCACATGGGTGCCTACTTAGGACTGTTCAACGGCACCATCTGCATTCCGCAGATTGTAGCAGCCCTGCTGGGCGGCACTATCCTTTCGCTGGTGGGCCATTGCCAGGCCAACATGATGTTTGTCTCAGCCGTGTTCCTCGTCATTGGCTCGGTGTGCGTGCTGGGCGTCAAGACATCCGACAAATAACCGCGTAAACATTTAATTATCAACAGTTTACAACTAAGCCTCAGTCACGCTGCAACCGAGGCTTAGTTGTATCATTACTGAGGCTTAGTTGCACGTCAACAGAGCCTCAGCTGTAAAACGACAAAGACAAAGGTGTGAGAAAATGCTATTAAAAAACGTAAATTACAAGATAATTACAAGAGTTTTGGCTAATTTTGCACCCAATTTTATATCTATCAGGAAATGAGTCTGACCGGAATTGCAAGACACTTCTTCGCACCAAGATGGCGCGAACTCGAGCGTCATCAGAACCAGGGTGAGGCATTGCAACGCGAAGTGCTGGCTCACCTCACAAGCCGCGCAAAGGATACGGAATACGGCCTAAACCATCTGTTCGGAGCCATCAAAAGCTATGAAGACTTCGCGCGCAACACTCCTGTTAACACATACGAGGAACTGAAGGCCGACATCGACCGCATGCGCCAGGGCGAGAAAGACGTGCTGTGGCCCGGCGGTGTGAAGTGGTACGCCAAGTCGAGCGGCACCACCAACGACAAGTCGAAGTTCATACCCGTTTCGCCCGAAGGGCTGAAGCGCATTCACTACCGTGGCGGCAGCGACGTGGTGTCAATCTATTTGAGAAACAATCCGCAGAGCCGCATGTTCGACGGCAGGGGCCTCATCCTGGGTGGCAGCCATGCGCCCAACTATAACCTGCCCGACTCGCTGGTGGGCGATTTGAGTGCCATCCTCATTGAGAACATAAACCCGGTGGTGAACCTGCTGCGCGTGCCGTCGAAGCAGACGGCCCTGCTGACCGACTTCGAGGTGAAGCGCGACCGCATTGCCCAGGAGGCCCTCCATAAGAACGTGACCAATCTGAGCGGCGTGCCGTCGTGGATGCTCTCCGTGCTGAACCGCGTCATGGAAATCTCAGGCAAGCAGCATCTGGAAGAAGTGTGGCCCAACATCGAAGTGTTCTTCCACGGAGGCGTGGCCTTCACCCCCTATCGCGAACAGTACCAGCGCCTCATCACCTCGCCGCGCATGCATTATATGGAGACCTACAATGCCAGCGAGGGCTTCTTCGGCATTCAGGACGACCCCGCCGACAAGTCGATGCTCCTGATGCTCGACTACGACGTGTTCTACGAGTTTATCCCCATGGACGACTTAGCGTCAAGCCCCGTTCCCCTCTGGGGCGTAGAGAAGGGCAAGAACTATGCCATGCTCATCTCCACCTCGTGCGGCCTGTGGCGATACATGATTGGCGACACCATTCAGTTCACGTCGACCAATCCCTATAAGTTCATCATCACCGGGCGCACCAAGTGTTTCATCAATGCCTTCGGTGAAGAGCTCATCGTCGACAATGCCGAGCGTGGACTGGCCTACGCCTGCCAGAAGACGGGTGCCGTGGTGGCCGAATACACTGCTGCCCCTGTCTTCATGGACAACAATGCCAAGTGCCGCCACCAGTGGGTCATCGAGTTTGCCAAGGCTCCGGCCAGCCTGACCGACTTTGCAGGCATCCTCGACCGCAAGCTGCAGGAGCTGAACAGCGACTACGAGGCCAAGCGGTTCAAGAACATCACCCTGCAACCCCTGGAAATCATCGCAGCCCGCCCCGGACTGTTCAACGACTGGCTGAAGGCCAAGGGCAAGCTGGGCGGACAGCACAAGGTGCCCCGCCTGAGCAACAGCCGCGACACGCTTGAGGAACTGCTGCAATTGAATGGAGAATGAGGAATTCGTTTATATTTATCATAGTCTTTCTCCTCGTTGCGAGCTGTGCCCGCATGGGCAATCCCGACGGAGGGTGGTACGACGACACTCCGCCGAGCGTCATCAGCTCGATCCCTGCCGACAGGGGCACGGGTGTCAAGGGTCATCGCGTGGTTATCAACTTCGATGAGTTCATCAAGCTGGAAGATGCCCAGAACAAAGTCATCGTGTCGCCCCCGCAGATAGAAGCAGCCGACATCAAGGCATCGGGCAAGCGCATCATCGTCGACCTGAAGGACTCGCTGAAGGAGAACACCACCTACACCATTGACTTCAGCGACGCCATCAGCGACAACAATGAGGGCAACCCCATGGGTAACTACACCTTCAGCTTCTCCACCGGCAGTCAGATCGACACGTTCGAAGTGAGCGGCTATGCCCTCGATGCCTCCAACCTGGAACCCATCAAGGGCATCCTTGTGGGACTCTATCAGGAGCCCGACAGCGGTGAGTTTGCCGACTCGGTGTTCCACCACACGCCCATGATGCGCGTCTCGCGCACCAACGGCAGCGGCCGCTTTGCCGTGAAGGGAGTGGCTCCGGGACGCTACCGTGCCTTTGCCCTGCAGGATGCCGACGGCGACTTTGTCTACGGTCAGAAGAGCGAAACCATCGGTTTCCTCACAGACATCATCACCCCCTCAGCCAAGCCCGACGTGCGCCAGGACACCGTGTGGCGCGATACCCTCCACATCGACAACATCCTGCGGGTTGGCTACACCCACTTCCTGCCCGACGACGTGACCCTGCTTTGCTTCCAGGCCCCCCAGACCGACCGCTATCTGGTGAAGACGGAACGCAAGGAGCCTGACCGCATCGAGTTCTTCTTCAGCTACGGCTGCGACAGCCTGCCCCGCATCACGGGTCTAAACTTCGATGCCGACAGTGCCTTCATCCTCGAAAGCTCGCTCCACCACGACACCCTGTGCTACTGGCTGCGCGACACGGCACTCGTCCATCAGGACACGCTGCGCATGATGGTCAGCTACCTCATGACCGACTCTGCAGGCATGCTCGTGGAGCACACCGACTCCTCCTACGAAGCCATCGCCAAAGTGCCCTACGCCAAACGCCTGAAAGAGCAGGAAAGGGAACTGGAGAAGTGGATGAAGGAGCAGGAGAAGAAGAAAAAGAAGGGGCAGCCCTACGACAGCATTCCCCCCGTCACGCCGCTGAAGCCGCGCATCAGTGCCTCCGGCTCCATCACTCCCAGCGAGGTCATCTATTTCAACATGCCCTTCCCGCTGGCTCATTGCGACACGGCGGCCATACACCTTAACTCCAAGGTTGACACGCTGTGGATTGAGACACCCTACGAGTTCCGGCAGGTTTCCACGCGCTCCTACGCCCTGCAGGCCGAATGGCAGCTTGGCACTGAGTACCGCCTGGAAGTCGACTCAGGTGCTTTCATCAGCATCTACGGGCGCACGTCCGACGCCATCAAGCAGGGGTTGAAGGTACGCACCGAAGATGAGTTCAGCACGCTCATTGTCAACATGCGGGGCGTGGCCGACACAACCAGCGTCATCGTGCAGGTGCTCGACAGCAGCGACAAGGTCAGCCGTCAGGCGCTGGCCCAGAACGGCACCGCCGAGTTCTACTACCTCAAGCCTGGCCGCTATTTCCTGCGGGCCTTTGAAGACTGGAACCACAACGGCCAGTGGGACACGGGTGACTACGACGCTGGCCTGCAGGCAGAGCCCGTCTACTACTTCCATGAGGCCGTGGAGTGCAAGGCCAAATGGGACATCAACCGCGACTTCCGCGTCAATGCCCGTCCGCGCTACCAGCAGAAGCCAGCGGCCATCACCAAGCAGAAGCCCGACAAGGAGAAACAGCTGCGCAACCGCAACGCCCAGCGCGCCAAGGAAAAGGGCATCCTCTATTTGAACAACAACCTACCCATCAGGAAATAATCCCAAAACAACATTCATCATGAACATAACAAGACTGGCTTTTGGCTTCTGGCTTATCGCTGTTAGCCTTTTCCCCTTACTGGCTGCCACCCCTCAACAACCAACGACCAACGCCCAACGCCCGACACCCAAGTGCGGCATTGAGAACAAGGCATTCCAGGGCGGCGAGTTCCTGGCCTACGACCTCCACTTCAACTGGAAGTTCGTGTGGTTCAAGGTGGGCACCGCCACCATGTCGACCGTCAAGTCGAAGTACAACGGCCAGCCCGCCTTCCGCACCAGCCTCATCACCCGTGGCAACGACAAGCTCGACGGCATGTTCGTCATGCGCGACACGCTGCTGTGCTACTGTTCCGAAGACCTCGAACCGCTCTATCACCGCAAGGGAGCGCGTGAAGGCAAGCGCTACTACGTCGATGAGATATGGTACAGCTATCCGCGCAACAACTGCCATCTGAAGATGCACCGCATCGATGCCGACGGCGAGCAGCACTGGAAGGAGAAGGAATATGAGGACTGCGTCTACGACATGATGAGCATCTTCCTGCGGGCGCGCAACTTCAGTGCTGCAGGCATGAAGGAGGGCGACGTCATTCCCCTGCCCATCTCCGATGCCAAGCGTCTGGCCAACTCCTGGCTGAAATACCGTGGCAAGGAGACCTTCAAGATCGAGGGCACGAAGGAGAAGTTCCGCTGTCTGGTCTTCTCGTTCATTGAGCATGAGGACGGCAAGAACAAGGAGCTCATCCGCTTCTACGTCACCGACGACCAGAACCACATCCCCGTTCGTCTCGACATGTTCCTCTCCTTCGGCTCTGCCAAGGCATTCCTCCGCTCCTACAAAGGCGTAAGGAGTCCCCTCACCTCGAAACTGTAATAAGGGGAATAGCATAAAAGCAACCATCGGCCTCCTGTTTGGGAAGCCGATGGTTGCTTGCTAAATAACAACACATCAGAAGAGTTCGAACTCGTAGATGCGCGTGGCATCGCCTGTGGTCTGTGCCGGTCCCACAACGAAGAGACGCACGTAGCGGGCCTCAACGGATTTGAACCGACGCTCCACGACATTGCTGCGATTCTGGTCAATCATATCTACTGTGACCCAGTCTTCGTTCTCATTGAGTCGCGTCTGGAGAAGACAGGTACGGGTGATATAAGAAAAGTCTTCTGTCCCTGCATTGATCAGACGCCAACGGCTCACCCTTTGCGTGGCCCCCAAATCAAAGACCACGTAGGAAGGCGCTGGCTTTACGTCGCACCATTTCGTATTCTCATCTCCGTCGATAAGGAACACGGCCCGTTCGTCGTTGTTACACTCACCAGATACTGCCACAATACTGGCTTTTTTCAGGAGCGAGGCTTCCAAACTTTCCGCACTCTCCGTGACTTCAGAGGATGAAGGAAGCGAGGTCTGGAACAAAGGCAAGGCTGGTGTGAGGTCAGCATCCTGACAAGCCACAGTGGCAGCAAACACAACGATGTTGGGGTCGTTGGGCAACCGTACCTCGCTGGCTTTGTCGGACAGGGGTATGGCTACGCGGAACATGTAGGTGTACTCGTAAGGCTCGTCGGCACCGGCAGAATGGCGGTGGGTGCCGACATAGGCCACATAGGCATCTTTCAGGAATCCCTTGGTGTGGCCTTCATGTCCCCACTGACCGATGAAGCCAGAGTAGAAAGGTATGACAGCTGTGGTCTCTTTGTTGCCCACACGGAACACAGCAGTGCGGTCACCCTTGGCCGAGGCGGCAAGGAGGAAGAGCGTACGCGGAGTTTTCCCTTGACTGGCAGCAGGAATTTGCAGCATCTGTCCTTTGCAGGCCATGCCGTTAAGACCGTCTGGCTCACCAAAAGCAAAGGGAATATCGGCCACGGTGATGCCCTGTTTGGGCAGGAGTTCGGCAGCATAGCTGTAGCCGCCCTCAAAGTTGGCTTCCTGCCGGAAAGCATTGTAGCTGAAACAACGGCGGTCGAAGGGAAGGGGCAACTGGTGAGTGAGCAGTGATGAGTGATGAGCGGAGTTGCTCAGCTTCAGTTTGTAGGTTTTGACGCTGTAAGGCTTGATACTGACGTTGAGCATATGGCCTTCGTAAGCAGCTGCACCAGTGGTCTTCTCAGTGCCGTCGGCCTCAACGGCTTGGACAATGGGAGCTGCAAAGGTGAGACTGGCGGCCTGCATGGCTTTGCCACTGAGTTCATAGACACGCACCACATACTCATCACTGACTTCGGCCTGCTTCATACAGCGCACCAACACGTTGTCATTGTCAGAGCTGACAAAGGAGAACTCACGGCCCAGGTCGCCTTTATGCCTGGTGGCGAAGAACACCTTGGGCCGACTGTTGAGAAGGGTGGCCTCACGTGCCGCCTGCACCTCGTTTAGAGAACCTTGATGGGCCATGATGCTGTAGGTGAAAACATGGCGGCCCTGATCCTGCTGTTCCTGATAGGCGTAGTTGCCGTCGGTCTTAGGTGTGTAAAGCAATGAGAGACGCAGGGTGTGGTCGTCGGGCTTGTCCCATCCATAGCGTGAATCGTTCATAATCGTCACGCCGTAATTACCTGATACGTCAGTCAGGTCAGACCAGCGATGAGCGTAGACTTCAAACATGTTTTCGCAGTTATTGCCACGCTGCACCGATCCAAGGCCAATATCGTAGGTAGCCTTCGGATTACTGGCTGTGAGAGGAAACACGGCTTTCAACAGCGCGTTGCTGGAACGCCAGTCCACGGTGTTCTCAAAATCGATGCGTACAGCCTGTTCCCCTTCATAGAGATGGATTCGCTGCTCAATGACAGACTGTCCGTACTGCTTCTTAACAATAATGGTTTTGCGCAACTCACCCACGACAACGGACACCTCGGCATGGTCCCGCACAGAGACAGGCTTCTTGTCAAGCGTACTCTTCAGAATCTCCCAAGCAGGCCAGCGGTAGGAAGGACAGTCATCGAACACGGCAAGTCCGATGCATTGGTCTTGAGCCACAAGTTCACGGTCAGTTCTTTTGTCAATCAGCGAAACTATATCACCGTACTCGTTGACACGGAGTCGGTAAACGGAGTTTTCAACCTCTCTTGTAGAAAGGACAGGAGTGTGCAGATTCTTTCCTGAGGCCCTCAGACTATAAACTGCAAGACCTGAAGAGGGCAGCGCAGCCTGGAAAAGGAGCATGGTCTGCCCCAAGTGTGGGGCCCGGTTTACCGGAACCCGGG